>NZ_JBEXHV010000019.1:0-117430 GCF_040608275.1 Micromonospora sp. NPDC005205 | reverse complement strand
ACGCCGCCGGACAATCTTCCAGAGAAGCCCACCCCATCAGGGGTGGGCTTCTCTGCGTCTCCGCCCCCTTTTTTGTGGGTCATCGGTCTCCCCTGACCAAGGTCACGCTTGATCCTGCTTGTAGTGGCCTCACGGCGTGTGGACACCACTACAACCAGGATGTTGCACGATCTTGCGGGTGGGGGGGCAGGCCGCGTATTCGGTCAGTCTCGGGTCTGCATGCCGGCGCGGAGGTTGCGCAGCAGGCCGCCGGCGTCGTTTACCGACCGACCCGGGAACATCGCCATGACCACGCTGCCGTGGTCGGCCCAGCCGCACACTGCGAAGTCCCCGCCCTCGCCGCTGGTGCTGCCACACTTCAGTACCCCGCCAAAGTCACCCGCGGGCAGCTCCCGCAGACCGTTCACCGCACCGGTCTCGTCCGACATCAGGCGGAAGAGGCTGTCCAGGTCCCGTTCCGGCTGCCAGAGCAGGGTGGTGCCCCCGAAGATGAGCACTGAGCGCTTGTCGTCGGCCGGGTCGCGGTAGACGGTGCCGAAACTGCGGTCCAGTTCGATGTTCGCCGCCAGGCCGCTGCGTAGATAGTCGGCCGTGCTCTTCGCCCGCTCGCTGTCGTCGCGAGTCAGACCCGCCACCCGATCGGGTGAGGCCAGTTGGGTGTCCTTCTGCTGCGCCACCCGCCACCCACCGACACCAAGAACGCCGGCACCGGCGAGACCGACCACCAGCGCGACCGTCCAACCGATCTTGCGTCGGCGTGACCAACCGCTGGGCCGCTCGTCGGGGTCGTCTCCGGAGTCCCGGGTGCTCAGCTGGATCGGCTCTTCGGTGAGCTCGACCGGCTCGCGGCCGCCGTCGCGCGACCGCTCGGTGAGATGTGCGTCGGACATAGCCGACACCGTACGCGAACGGCAGGTGGCGCACGTCAGGTCTGCGGAAGCCCTCCGTAGACTTGTCCGGTGACCGAGAGACTGGATGCCCAACGCCCCGACGCCCCGACCCTTGCCGGCCAGTACCAGCCCGGCGAGGTAGAGCAGCGACGGTACGAGCAGTGGGTAGCCGGCGGGCACTTCCGGGCCTCCGCCGACAGCGACAAGCCCCCGTTCACCATCGTCATCCCGCCGCCGAACGTCACCGGCTCGCTGCACATGGGCCACGCGTTCGAGCACACGCTGATGGACGCGTTGACCCGGCGTAAGCGGATGCAGGGCTTCGAGGCGCTGTGGCTGCCGGGCATGGACCACGCCGGCATCGCCACCCAGAACCTGGTCGAGCGTCAGCTCGCCGCGGAGGGGCTGTCCCGGCACGATCTCGGCCGCGAGAAGTTCGTCGAGCGCGTCTGGCAGTGGAAGGCCGAGTCCGGTGGCGCCATCCTCGGCCAGATGCGTCGCCTCGGCGACTCCGTCGACTGGGACCGCGAGCGCTTCACCATGGACGAGGGGCTGACCCGCGCCGTCCAGACGATCTTCAAGAAGCTCTTCGACGACGGTCTGATCTACCGGGCCAACCGGATCATCAACTGGTGTCCGCGCTGCCTCACGGCGCTCTCCGACATCGAGGTCGAGCACACCGACGACGACGGCGAGCTGATCTCGATCCGCTACAGCGACGACGTCGTGGTGGCCACTACCCGGGCCGAGACGATGCTCGGCGACACCGCCGTGGCGGTGCACCCCGACGACGAGCGCTACCAGCACCTGATCGGCACCGAGGTCGAGCTGCCGTTGACCGGCCGCCGGATCCCGATCGTCGCCGACGCGCACGTCGACCCGACCTTCGGCACCGGCATGGTGAAGGTGAC
This sequence comes from Micromonospora sp. NPDC005205, assembly GCF_040608275.1. Taxonomy (NCBI): domain Bacteria; kingdom Bacillati; phylum Actinomycetota; class Actinomycetes; order Micromonosporales; family Micromonosporaceae; genus Micromonospora; species Micromonospora sp. NPDC005205. Next base: position 115,629 of record NZ_JBEXHV010000019.1, on the reverse strand, counting down.
GCCGGCCCACGACCCGAACGACTTCGAGATCGGCCAGCGGCACGACCTGCCCGCGCTGACAGTGATGGACGAGCGCGGCGTGATCACCGTGCCCGGCCCGTTCGAGGGGTTGGACCGGTTCGAGGCGCGACCGGCGATCGTGGCGGCGCTGCGGGAGCAGGGCCGGATCGTCGCCGAGAAGCGTCCGTACGTGCACGCGGTCGGGCACTGCTCCCGGTGCAAGACCACCGTCGAGCCGCGGCTGTCGCTGCAGTGGTTCGTCAACACCGCCCCGCTGGCCCAGGCCGCGGGTGACGCGGTGCGTGACGGCCGGGTCCGCATCGAGCCGGCCGAGCTGGCCAAGCGCTACTTCGCCTGGGTCGACAACATGCACGACTGGTGCATCTCCCGGCAGCTGTGGTGGGGGCACCGCATCCCGGTCTGGTACGGCCCGGCGGGTGAGATCGTCTGCGTCGGCCCCGACGAGGCGCCGCCGACCGGCGAGGGCTGGCACCAGGACGAGGACGTCCTGGACACCTGGTTCTCCAGCGGCCTGTGGCCGTTCTCCACACTGGGCTGGCCCGAGCAGACCCCGGACCTGGCGAAGTTCTATCCGACCAGCGTGCTGGTGACCGGGTACGACATCCTGTTCTTCTGGGTCGCCCGGATGATGATGTTCGGCCTCTACGCGATGGACGGACGCCCGCCCTTCGACGTGGTCGCGCTGCACGGCATGGTGCGCGACCAGTTCGGCAAGAAGATGTCGAAGTCGTTCGGCAACGTGGTCGACCCATTGGACTGGATCGACCGGTACGGCGCCGACGCCACCCGGTTCACCCTGGCGCGGGGCGCGAACCCCGGCCAGGACGTCCCGGTCAGCGAGGAGTGGTGCCAGGGCTCCCGCAACTTCTGCAACAAGCTCTGGAACGCCACCCGGTTCGCCCTGATGAACGGCGCGCACACCACTGGTGACCTGCCCCCCACCGACCAGCTCTCCACCGTCGACCGGTGGATCCTGTCCCGGTTGGCGCACGTCACCGCCGAGGTCGACGAGCAGTTCGAGGCGTACGAGTTCGCCAAGGTGTGCGACCTGCTCTACCACTTCGCCTGGGACGACGTCTGCGACTGGTACGTCGAGCTGAGCAAGCCGGTGCTCGCCGAGGGCGGTGAGCGCGCGGAGGCCAGCCGTCGGGTGCTCGGGCACGTGCTCGACCAGCTGCTGCGGCTGCTGCACCCGGTCATCCCGTTCGTCACCGAGGAGCTGTGGCTCGCGTTGACCGGCGGCGAGACGGTGCAGGCCGCCGCCTGGCCGGTGGCCGACCGGTCGCTGGTCGACGACGCCGCCGAGGCCGAGCTGGTCGGCGTTCAGCGGGTGGTCACCGAGATCCGCCGGTTCCGTTCCGACCAGGGGCTGCGCCCCACGCAGCGGGTGGCTGCCCGCCTGGACGGGCTGTCCGGCGCGGGTATCGCTGCCCACGAGCCGCTGATCCGCTCGCTGGTCCGGTTGGATCCGGCCGGTGACGACTTCCAGGCCAGCGCCACGTTGGCCATGCCCGGCGCGGTCGGTGTCGCGTTGGACACCCGGGGGTCGATCGACGTGGCGGCTGAGCGGGCCCGGCTGACGAAGGACCGCGCGGCAGCCGAGAAGGAGGTCGCGCAGGCCCGGGCGAAGCTCGACAACCCTGCCTTCATCGGCAAGGCCCCCGAGCCGGTGGTCGCGAAGATCCGCGGCCGGCTCGCCACCGCCGAGGCCGACCTGGTCCGGATCGACGCTGCTCTGGAGACACTGCCCTCGTGACCGACCGTACCGAATTCGCCGCCGTCGAGGCCGAGCTGAACGCCCGTGGCTTCACCCGCATGGTCTTCGAGCTGGACCGGATCGAGTCGCTGCTCGACCTGCTCGGCAGCCCGCAGCGGGCGTACCCGACGATCCACCTGACCGGCACCAACGGCAAGACCTCAACCGCGCGGATGATCGACTCGCTGTTGCGGGCGCACGGCCTGCACACCGGGCGGTACACCAGCCCGCACCTGGAGACCGTCCGGGAGCGGATCAGCCTGGACGGGGAGCCGGTCAGCGAGGAACGGTTCGCCTCGGTGTACCGGGAGATCAAACCGCTGGCTGAGCTGGTCGACGCGCGGTCGGACGAGCCGCTGACGTACTTCGACATGACCACCGCGCTGGCGTTCGCCACCTTCGCCGACGCGCCGGTCGACATCGCGGTGGTCGAGGTGGGCCTCGGCGGGGCGGAGGACGCCACGAACGTCCTCCAGGCCGGGGTCTGTGTGATCACCCCGATCGGGCTGGACCACACCGAGTGGCTCGGCGACACGATCCAGGACATCGCGCTGGCGAAGGCCGGCATCATCCACCCGGGGGCCACCGTGATCTCGGCGGCCCAGGAGGAGGAGGCCGCCGGTCCCCTCCTCGACCGCTGCGCCGAGGTCGGGGCCACCATCGCCCGGGAGGGCGGCGAGTTCGGCGTGCTGGGTCGGGCGGTCGCGGTCGGCGGTCAGGTGCTCACCCTCCAGGGGCTGGGTGGCGTCTACGACGACGTGTTCATTCCGCTGCACGGTGCCCACCAGGCGCAGAACGCGGCCATGGCGCTTGCCGCCGTGGAGGCGTTCCTGGGCGCCGGGGCCCGACGTCAGCTGGACATCGAGGCGGTCCGCGAGGGCTTCGCCTCGACCAGCTCCCCGGGTCGGCTGGAGCGGGTGCGTAACGCCCCGACCATCCTGCTGGACGGTGCGCACAACCCGCACGGCATGAAGGCCACAGTCACCGCGCTCCAGGAGGAGTTCGCGTTCAGCAAGCTGGTGGCCGTCATCGGCGTCCTCGCCGACAAGGACGCGGAGGCGCTGCTGGAGCTGCTGGAGCCGGTGGTCGACCAGGTGGTGGTCACCCGCAACAGCTCGCCACGGGCGATGCCGACGGAGGAACTCGAAGCGCTGGCCGCCGAGATCTTCGGCGAGGAGCGGGTGGCTTCGGCGGAGAACATGCCGGACGCGATCGAGCTGGCGGTGGCGATGGCCGAGGAGGACGTCCCCGGTGAGCTGAGCGGCGTCGGGGTGCTGGTCACGGGGTCCGTGGTGACTGTCGCCGACGCGCGCCGGCTGCTGAAGCGATGACCAGCCCGGAGCGGGACCCGCACCCCACCGAGGACCCGACCGGCCCGCCGGTGGGGGAGGAGCCCACGGCCGGGCAGCCGCGACGCTCCGGGTTGCGCAACCCGGAGCGGGCGGTACGCGGTCTCGGTGCTGGCACGCTCAGCCTGGAGGCGCTGGTGCTGTTGCTGGCGATCCAGCCGATCCGGGTGGTCGGCGGTGACCTCGGCGGTGCCGCGATCGGTGCGGTGGTGGCACTGGCGGTGGCCGCCGTGGTGCTCGCCGGCATGATGCGTCGGCAGTGGGCCTGGAACGCCGGCACCGTGCTCCAGGGGCTGCTGTTGTTGGGCGGTCTGCTGCACTGGTCACTGCTCGGGCTGGGCATCATCTTCGCCCTGGTCTGGGCGTACGCGTTGCACGTTCGCCGCGTCATTCTCGGCTGACGGCGGACCCGGCCGGCGCTGTCCGAAGGCGGGCCGGGTCAGGCGTCGGCGCGTTCGCGCCACTGGGTGAGCGCGACGCCGTGGCCATCCGGGTCGCGGAAGGCCGCCGCCCACCCCTCCAGCTTGGTGCCCCGGTTGACCACCCGGGGCGCGTACGTGAAGCGGACGCCCGACTCGCGCAACCGCTCGTACGCCGCCTCGATGTCGCTCACCTCAAGGTTGACGTGCACGAGCCGGCGGCTGATGGGCGCCGCCCCGGTCACCTCGCGCAGGACGATCCGGGTCGCCCCGGAGGCCAGGACGGCGTTGTGGGCACCCTGGTCGACCTCGCTGAAGCCGAGCACGTCGCGGTAGAAGTTGAGCGACCGCTGCAGGTCGGTGACCAGCAGGGTGAGGCCCACCCCGCTGATCGGTGCGGCCGGGTCCGCCCCCGAGCCGGCGTCGAATCCGAAGATCGCCTGGTCCAGTTCCTCATCCGTCACTGTGGTGCGTGCGGCCCCGGCCGGCGGGGGATCGTCCAGCGGAAGATCGAGTGGGTCCAGCGGGTCGGGAGTGCCCGGGCCGGAGCGCTGCGCTGGCGGCGGGTCGAAGCGCTGCGCGCTGGGCGGGTCGACGGGTTCCTCGGCGGGCGGGGCGCTCGCGCCGCTCGCCTGCGAAGCGTCGAACCGGTCGGCGGCGGGCTCGTCGAAGCGCTCCTCGGCGGGCGGGCGCGGCGCCGGAGTGGTTGCCCGTCGGGGCAGCCCGCCGGCCTGCGGCTCGACGACCACGCCCTCCAACACCACCGGGCCACCCGGGCTCTGGTGCATCACCACGGGCTCGCGCTCCTCGGGCACGACGCCCGGGTCGTCGCGCCGGAGGTCGTCGCGCGAAGGGTCGGTGCGCAGCGGGTCACCAAGCGGGTCGCGGAACGGGTCACCGGACGGGTCCCGGAACGGGTCACCGACCGGGTCGCGGAAGTCGTCGTCGGGTGCGCGGTCGGCCCACGGCGGCGCGTCCTGCTGGATCAACAGCTCGTCCACCGGCTCCGCGTCGGCGAACTCCGGCGGAAGATCGGCGACGGCAGCGGCGGTCTCGGCATGGGTGAGCACCTCGTCCCAGAGGACCTTGACGTGCCGCTGGTCGTCCAACGCGACCCGGATCGGCAGGGTCTGGCCCAGCGACGGCCACTTGGAGACCGGCACCCTCGGCTCAATGATCTTCTTGGACCGCGGCGGCAGACCAGGGGCGTCGATCACCAGTTGGAGTTCGCAGCGGCCGAACGCGTACTGGGTGGGTGGTTCGGAGGCGCTGTGCACGTGCCCGACGCCGACGACCCACGTGCGACCGCCGCCGCGTACGGTCGCCAGCGCGATCGCCAGCACCAGCAGGGCGACCCCCAGAGCCACGATGGCCCAACTCGTCATGCCGAGCCCGAACAGGACGACGAACGTGGCAACGGTGCCCAGCACCGCGCCGATCAGCTTGCGTACCGGCGCGATGGGTCGGTTCCCGCCATTCGCCACAGTGGACCTCCCGGGGTCAGGACCAGGCTAGGCCGGATCGGCCACCGGGGGAAAGACCGGCCGCCGCGCCGGTGCCGGGACCGGGTCGCTAGGCTGACCGTACCGATCCCAAGCGTTCATCGCGTACAGGAGGAACCCAGCGTGTCCAGCAACAGCCCGGATGAGCGCAGCCTCGTTCTGATCAAGCCCGACGCGGTCCGCCGCGGCCTGGTCGGCGAGGTCCTCTCCCGCTTCGAGCGCAAGGGGCTGCGGATCGACGCGATGGCGCACCGGACGATGGATGCCGCGCTCGCCGACGAGCACTACGCCGAGCACGTCGACAAGGCGTTCTACCCGCCGCTGAAGGACTTCATGACCGGCGGCCCGCTGGTCGCCCTGGTGCTCTCCGGCGACCAGGTCATCGACGTGGTCCGCGGGCTGGTCGGCGCCACCGACGGACGCAAGGCCGCCGCCGGCACCATCCGGGGTGACCTGTCGCTGTCCAACCGGGAGAACCTGGTGCACGCCTCCGACTCGACTGACAGCGCCAAGCGCGAGATCGCGCTCTGGTTCCCCGAGCTGGGCTGACGCCCACCGGCCCGGGGTCGACCGACGACGCCCGGGTTCAGCCGACCGCCGGCACCTTCGCCGGGTTGCCGACCACGTAGATCCCGGTGATCCGTCCGTCGGCCGCGGCGATGGTCAGCGTGTACCGACTGCCGTCCGCGCGGGTGATCAACATCGCCGGTTCCCCGTTGAGCTCCACCGGATCCATCGCCACTCGGTGACGCGGGCCGTAGACCCCGGCGTAGAACCGGGCGATCCGGTCGGCGCCGCTGACCGGGTTGAGGGCGGCCCGCACCCGACCGCCGCCGTCGTTCCAGGCGGTGGCGTCGGCGGCCACCAGGTCGGTGAGCCTCGCCAGGTCACCGTCGCGGGCCGCGGCGAGGAACGCGTCCAGCAGCCGCTCCCGCTCCGGGCGGCTGGCGGTGAACCGACGCTGCTCCTGCCGTACCCGCGCGGTCGCCCGGTGGTACAGCTGCCGACAGTCGGCGACGGACCGCTCCAGGATCTCGGCGATCTCCGCGTACGGCAGGTCGAAGGCCGTGTGCAGGACGTACACCGCCCGCTCCGGCGGGGTGAGCCGCTCCAGGACGTGCAGCAACGCGGTGGAGAGCGAGTCGCGTAGCTCCACCCGGTCCAACGGCCCGAACGGCGAGGGCGCGGTCGGCACCGGCTCGGGCAGCCACGTCCCGACGTACGTCTCGCGGGCCGCCTGCCGCGCGCGCAGCCGGTCCAGTGCCAACCGGGTGACCACCCTGGACAGGTATCGGCGCGGCTCCTCGACCCGGGCCCGGTCCACACCGAGCCAGCGCAGGTACGCCTCCTGGAGCACGTCCTCCGCGTCGTGCCGGCTGCCGAGCAGGCGGTACGCGAGACCGAGCAGCATCGGCCGGTGCGCCTCGAGCGCACCGCCCGCCTCCGCTGCCGCCTCGGTGGTCACGCCTGGGCTGGAGGCTCCAGCCGCATCGTCACCCCGATCCGATTCCACACGTTGATTGTGGCAATCGCGATGACGAGGTCGGCCAGTTCCTTCTCGGACCAGACCTTCGCGGCGTCATCCCACACCTCGTCCGGCACCCCGTTCTCGCCGAGCCGGGTGACCGCGTCGGTGAGGGCCAACGCGGCCCGCTCCCGCTCGTCGAAGAAGGGAGCCTCCCGCCAGGCGGCTACCGCGAACAGCCGGCGGCTCGACTCGCCGTCGGCGAGCGCGTCCCGGCTGTGCATGTCCACGCAGTACGCGCACCCGTTGATCATCGACGCCCGCAGTTTCACCAGCTCCAGCACTGTGCGGTCGACGTTCGTCTGAACGTACTTCTCCAACCCCAAGACGGCCTTGTACGCCTGCGGTGCGACCTCGGCCGGGTTCATCCGTTGCACGACTACCTCCTGATCGGTCCGACACCGTTACGACGGCCGGACCGGGCCGGGTCGTGACAACCAAGACTGTGATCCCGCGCACGGGCCGTCCCCGACCCCCGGTCGATCATGGAGTTGTTGCCACGACACGCCGTCGAGCGAGGCAACAACTCCATGATCAACGTGGGGTTGGGTCGGGGATGGGGCCCGCCAGCGCCGTCTGGCCCCGGCAGGCCGAACAGCTCCCCGTTGCCGACCGTCAGGTCGACGCCGCGGTCTGCCCGGACCTTCCGACGCTCGTGATCAGCAGGCTAGAAGTGACGGGTACGGGTGGGAAACGGATTCGGATCGAGCCGAATGCTCAGGCCGAGGCGCTCGTCGGCTCGTCACCGACGAGCTGCACCAGTGCCAGACCGGCCGGTTCCAGGCCGTACAACACCCGCCGACCCACCCGGCGCCGGTGTACCACGCCCGCGGCCAGCAGCGCGGAGAGCTGCTCCGACACGGTGCTCGGAGCCAGCCCCAACGTGGCCGCGAGGCCCGCGGTGGTGGCTGGCCTCGCCAGCGCCCGCAGCACCTGGGCGCGACCCCGACCGACCAGCACCGCCAGCCGGTCCGTGGCCGGTGTCGTCCGGGCCGCCGAGACCGGCCCACTCTCGGCGAGCACTGCCGCCCCGCGCGCCTGGTAGGAGACGGCGATGATCTCCGGATGGTCGGTGGCGCAGACGAGTGCCCCCTCCGAGAAGATCAAGGGAAGCAGCAGCAGTCGCTGGTTCACCGCCGTGAACTGCTGCTCCGACGGCTTCACCAGGGTCAGCACCGGCTTGTTCCAGCGCACCCGTTCGTGCAGGTCGGCCAGGAGCGCGTCCGGGCCGTACGCGGCGAGCGCACGGGCCCGATGCAGCACCTCCTCGTCCAGCGCCGCCTGCATCGCCGGCCACCACGGCGCGATGGCCGCGTCCCAGTACGCCTGGATGCCGTCGGCGAGCCGGTCCAGGGCGGCCCGCCGGTCCTTGACGAACGGGCGGAGCCACTCCGGCAGGTCGTCCGGGTGGTAGTAGTGGGGGATCTGCTCGGTGATCACCTCGGCCGGCGTCGCGCGCAGCTCGGCGAGCTGGTCGGCCAGGGTCGGCGCGGCCAACGTGGGGATCGGGCTGAGGAAGTCCGGTGCGGGTAGGCCGCTGGTCAGCAGCCGGGCCGGCGCGGTCGCCGGCACGCCGTCGAGCACCCGCCGTGCGTGCCGCGCCCAGGCGGTGTACGGCCAGGGCGCCTCAATCGGATTGCGGTGCAGCAGTAACAGACTGGTCAGCACCTCCCAGAGCGGGCTGGTGGCGATCCGGGTCCGGAGCAGCGTCGGCTCGTCCAACTCGATCCGGATCACCCGGTGAGCCTAGGGTGCCGGCGCGGGCGTTCACTCGGCGGCGGGGCGGTCGGCGGGTCGAGTATCGTTGAGCACTGTAAGGCGATGACCCGGCCATCACCGGTGAGCCTCCGGAAGAACAGCCGGGCAACCGGCTCAGTAGAACCGGACGGATGCGGCCCGTCACAGCCGACAATGAGCGGGCGGTCGATCCTGACCGCCAAGCGGGGTGGTACCGCGGGCCACCCGGGAGCGCCGTTCCAGGCGTACCCGGAGGTTCGTCCTCGCAGACCCACGTTGAGTGAGCTGCATGAGGAGAGCGACCCCCGATGGCCTATCCGTTGCACGACGCGACCGCCGCCGGTGTTCCGGCGAGCCCGGACCTGCCCGCGGTCGAGCGCCGCGTGCTGGAGCACTGGACGGCTGACAAGACCTTCGAGGCCAGCATCGAGGCCCGCCCCGCCGGCACCGACGGCAAGAACGAGTACGTCTTCTACGACGGCCCGCCGTTCGCCAACGGCCTGCCGCACTACGGTCACCTCTTCACCGGCTACGTCAAGGACGTGGTGCCGCGCTACCAGACCATGCGCGGCCGGCACGTCGAGCGGCGTTTCGGGTGGGACTGTCACGGCCTGCCCGCCGAGGTGGTGGCCGAGAAGCAGCTCGGCATCACCAGCAAGGCGGAGATCATCGACCTGGGCGTGGACCGGTTCAACGAGGCCTGCCGTGCCTCGGTGCTGGAGTTCACCCAGGACTGGGAGCGGTACATCAACCGGCAGGCCCGCTGGGTCGACTTCACCAACGACTACAAGACCCTCGACCTGGACTACATGGAAAGCGTCATGTGGGCCTTCAAGACCCTGCACGACAAGGGTCTGATCTACGAGGGCTTCCGGGTGCTGGCGTACTGCTGGCGCTGTGAGACGCCGCTGTCTAACACCGAGACCCGGATGGACGACGTCTACCGGGACCGGCACGACCCCACGCTGTCGGTGTGGTTCGAGCTGACCGCCGACGAGTCCGCACCGGAGCTGCTGCGCGGGCCGGTCAAGCTGGGCGTCTGGACCACCACGCCGTGGACCCTGCCGTCGAACCTGGCGCTCGCCGTCGGGCCCGACATCGAGTACGCGGTGCTCGAACGCGACGGCGACCGCTACCTGGTGGGGGCGGCGCGGCTGGCCGCGTACGCCAAGGAGCTGGAGGGCTACGAGCAGGTCGGCTCGGTGTACGGCCGGGACCTGGTCGGACGCCGCTACACGCCGCTGTTCGACTTCCTCGTCGAGCAGGCAGGGGAGAACGCCTACCAGGTGCTCGGCGCGGAGTTCGTCACCACCGAGGACGGCACCGGGATCGTGCACCTGGCCCCGGCCTTCGGTGAGGACGACCAGAACGTCTGCAACGCCGCCGGCATCCCCACCATCGTCACTGTCGACGACCACACCCGGTTCACCGCGCTGGTCCCGCCGTACCAGGGTGAGCAGGTCTTCGACGTCAACAAGCCGGTGATCCGGGAGCTGAAGGACCGGGGGGTGGTGCTCAGGCAGGACACCTACACCCACTCGTACCCGCACTGCTGGCGTTGCGACACCCCGCTGGTCTACAAGGCGGTGTCGTCGTGGTTCGTCGCGGTGACGCAGTTCCGGGACCGGATGGTCGAGCTGAACCAGGAGATCAACTGGACGCCGGGCCACATCAAGGACGGCTCGTTCGGCAAGTGGCTGGCCAACGCCCGGGACTGGTCGATCAGCCGGAACCGGTTCTGGGGCTCGCCGATCCCGGCGTGGAAGTCCGACGACCCGAACTACCCGCGCCTGGACGTCTACGGTTCGCTGGCCGACATCGAGCGGGACTTCGGCGTACGCCTGACCGACCTGCACCGGCCGGCGGTGGACGACCTGGTCCGCCCCAACCCGGACGACCCTACGGGTGCGTCGATGATGCGCCGGGTGCCGGAGGTGCTGGACTGCTGGTTCGAGTCCGGGTCGATGCCGTTCGCCCAGGTGCACTACCCGTTCGAGAACGCCGACTGGTTCGAGCACCACTACCCGGGTGACTTCATCGTCGAGTACATCGGGCAGACCCGTGGTTGGTTCTACACGATGCACGTGCTGGCCACCGCGCTGTTCGACCGGCCGGCGTTCCGTAACTGCCTGAGCCACGGCATCCTGCTCGGCTCGGACGGGCGCAAGATGTCCAAGAGCCTGCGCAACTACCCGGACGTCTACCACGTCTTCGACGCGTACGGCTCGGACGCGATGCGCTGGATGCTCATGTCCTCGCCGGTGCTGCGCGGTGGGGACATGGCGGTCACCGAGGCGGGCATCCGCGACGCCGTCCGGCAGGTGCTGCTGCCGCTGTGGAACGTGTACTACTTCTTCACGCTCTACGCCAACGCCGACGGGTATCAGGCCCGGCGACGTACCGACTCCACCCACCTGCTCGACCGGTACGTGCTGGCGAAGACGAACGAGCTGGTGTCCACTGTCGGCGCGCAGATGGACGCGTACGACATCTCCGGTGCCTGCGCCACCGTCCGGTCCTACCTTGACGCGCTGACCAACTGGTACGTGCGCCGGTCCCGGGACCGGTTCTGGTCCGGTGACGCCAACGCCTTCGACACCCTGTCGACGGTGCTGGAGACGCTCTGTCGGGTGGTGGCGCCGCTCGCGCCGCTGACCGCGGAGGAGATCTGGCGTGGCCTGACCGGGGAGCGTTCGGTGCACCTGACCGACTGGCCCTCGGCGGAGGCGTTCCCGGCCGACCACGATCTGGTCCGCGCGATGGACAACGTTCGGGCGGTCGCCTCGGCGGCGCTGTCGCTGCGCAAGGCCAAGGGGCTGCGGGTGCGACTGCCGCTGTCGACGCTGACAGTGGCCTCGCCGGCCGCGGAGCAGCTGCGGCCGTTCGCCGACCTGGTCGCCGACGAGGTCAACGTGAAGACCGTGGAGTTCAGCGCGGAGCTGTCCGCGTACTGCGAGCAGGTGTTGACTGTGGTTCCCCGGGCGCTCGGCCCACGCGTCGGCAAGCAGGTGCAACAGGTGATCAAGGCGGTCAAGGCGGGCGAGTGGGAGCTGGTCGACGGCGCCCCGGTGGCCGCCGGCGTCACCCTCGCCGAGGGCGAGTACGAGTTGCGCCTGGTCGCCGCCGACGCCGAGCACTCCGCGCCGCTGCCCGGCGGCGAGGGCGTGGTGGTGCTGGACACCGACGTCACACCGGAACTGGCCGCCGAAGGGCTGGCCCGCGACGTGGTGCGGGTGGTGCAGCAGGCCCGCCGTGACGCCGACCTGGACGTCTCGGACCGGATCGTGGTGTCGGTGTCGGCGTCCGACGAGGTACGCGCGGCGGTGTCGGCGTACGTCGACTTCGTCTCCGCGGAGGTGCTGGCCGACTCGGTCGACTTCGTCGAGGGCCCGGACGGCTCCGTCGTCGAGGGTCGGGACGGCTCCGTCGTCGAAGGGCTGGAGGGCTTCGCCGGCGAGGTCGGCGATGGTGAGCGGGTAACGGTGGTCGTCCGCCGGGTGTAACGGACCATCGCCAGGGTGCGGGCGCCTCACCACCTCCGTCGGGGAGGTGTGGAGGCGTCCGCTACCGTGACACCGCCTGCTCGCATTTCATCTGCCGGAGGACCAGTGCCGCTGCTCTACACCATCGGCAAGCTGACCGTGGGCCCCACGCTGCGGGTGGCGTTCCGCCCGACCGTGGAGGGTCTGGAACACGTGCCGGAGACCGGCGGCGCGATCTTCGCCGGCAACCACCTCTCGGTGGCCGACGAGTTGTTCCTCGGCACGGTCGTGCCCCGGCACCTGGCTTTCTGGGCCAAGTCGGAATATTTCAACGGCACCGGCGTGAAGGGTGCGATCTCCAAGTTCGTCCTCACCGGCCTGGGTGCGATCCCGGTCGAGCGGGCCGGTGGCCGGGCGGCGCTGTCCGCGTTCGACGCGGCGATCCCGGCGCTCAAGGGCGGTGACCTGGTGGTGGTCTACCCGGAGGGCACCCGCTCGCCGGACGGCAAGCTCTACCGGGGGCGGACCGGCGCGGCCCGGCTGGCGATCTCGGCCGGCGTGCCGATCATCCCGGTGGGCATGATCGGCACGGACAAGGCGCAGCCGATCGGCGCCCGGGTGCCCCGGCCGGGCACTGCCAAGATCACGGTTCGATTCGGCAAGCCGCTGGACTTCACCGGCCGACCGGACGACCGCGCCTCGCTGCGGCAGATGACCGACGAGTTGATGAGCGAGATCCAGAAGCTCACCGGCCAGGAGTACGTGCCCCGCTACGCCCCGCCGCGCGCCCACCCGGACCCGACCCGCGACGCCTGACCCCGCCGGCCGCACCCCGGCCGGCGAGGGTGCGGCATCAGCCCCGCTCGGGTTGGACGATCTGGGCGCGCAGGGTGCCCAACAGGTCGGAACTGTCGGCGACGGAGAGTCGGGTGAACACCCCGGTGGCGATGCTGCCGTGGTCGACCGACGTGCAGACGACCACGGCGCCGCCGTCGGCGCTGCCCACCGCGCACCGTTCGTGCCGGCCCCGTACACCGGTGTCCACGCTCTCCGGGGCACCCAACGCGTACCGATCGGTGAGCCGGCTGATCTCGGCCTCCGCGTCCGACTCCGGAGTCAGCCGGAAGCCGGTGCCGCCGAAGACCGTTACCCGCTTGCCGCTCGTCGTGGCGTAGACGCCAGCGAAAGTCTCCTCGGCCAGCCAGTTCTCCTTGCGTACCTCGCTCTCCAACTTCTGGGCCGCCTCGGTGCTGCGGCTGTCCTGCCGCAGGTTGAGGTCGTCCACCTGGACGGGCAGGGCCGCGCGCGCCGGGTACTGGGCCGAGATCGGGAACCCGTAGTAGGCGGGGCAGCCACAACAGCAGGCCAGGGTGAGCAGCAGCAGCCACGGCCAGCGGCGTCGTCGGCGGACCGGAACCGGCACGTACCCCTTGGGGGCCTGCCAACCGGGCGGCGGTGATGGCGGTGGCGTGGTGGATCGCCGACCCCGGCGCTGCTTCGGCACCTTCGGCGGCGCGGGTGGTGCGGGTGGCGACATCGGCCGGGCCGGCACCATGGGCCCGATGGCCCGGGGTGCGCCCGGTGCCGCCGGCGGCGGCACCGGGTGCGACGAGGCCGGGGGAACGGGCGGCCCGGACCACTGCCGGGTGTCCGGTGGCGTCGGATACGACATCGTGGGCGGCAGCGGGGGCAGTTCGGCGGAGGGCAGGTCCCAGCCGCCGGTGTCCACGCCGGCCCACGGGTCGACCGGGGTCTGGTCCTCCGGCGGCCCGACGGCCACCGGCGGGGGAGGGGTCGGCTCGGCCGACTCGCCCCAGGCCTGTCGGCGGGGCAGCGGAGGTGGAACCGGGGCCGAACCACTCCACCTGGGCGCCGGGACCTCCGCGGCCGGGACCTCCGAGGCCGGGACCTCCGCGGCCGGGACCTCCGCGGTCGGGGCAGGCTCCGGCTGGTCCGGGGGTTCCGGCTGGTCCGAGTGGTCCGAGGGTTCTGGCTGGTCCGAGGGGTCCGGCTGGTCCGAGGGTTCCGGCTGCTCCGGGGGTACGGGTGGGGAGGTCGGCTCGTCGGCGACCGTCCGGTCCCGCTCCGGCTCCGGCTCCGGGGTGCTCCCGTTGGCCGGCCGTGCTCCCGGCTGGGTCTCCGGCATCGCGGCAATCTCCTCTCGCGCCGAACCGAGGTTAGTACCGCGCCGCCACCCCCGCCGATCGGGCGTGCGCGCGATCGGCGGCGGACGAACGCGTACCCTTGGGCATCATGAGTGCCCCGTCCACGAGCCCGCACGCGGCCGCGACCAACTCTCGCGACGACTCCAGCTCGGCCCCTCTGACGCCGCGTCGCGGCGCGGAGCCGTCGGTCTGGCCCCAGCTCGAGCCGCTGCTGCCCCAGATCTCCAAGCCCATCCAGTACGTCGGGGGCGAGTTGGGTGCGGTGACGAAGGACTGGGACGCGGCGACCGTGCGTTGGGCGCTGATGTATCCCGACGCCTACGAGGTGGGTCTGCCCAACCAGGGCGTGCAGATCCTCTACGAGGTGCTCAACGAGCTGCCCGACACCCTCGCCGAGCGGACGTACGCGGTCTGGCCGGACCTGGAGACGCTGATGCGCACGCACGGCGTGCCGCAGTTCACCGTCGACGCGCACCGGTCGGTGCGCGGGTTCGACGTGTTCGGCATCTCCTTCTCCACCGAGCTGGGTTACACGAACATGCTCACCGCGATCGACCTGGCCGGCATCCCGCTGCTGGCCGCCGACCGCACCGACGCCGACCCGGTGATCGTGGCCGGCGGGCACGCCGCGTTCAACCCGGAGCCGATCGCCGACTTCATCGACGCCGCGGTGCTCGGCGACGGCGAGGAGGCGGTCCTGGAGATCACCGCGATCGTTCGGGAGTGGAAGGCCGAGGGCTCGCCGGGCGGCCGCGACGAGCTGCTGCTGCGGCTGGCCCGCACCGAGAGCGTCTACGTGCCGCGCTTCTACGACGTCGACTACCTGCCGGACGGCCGGATCCAGCGGGTCGTACCGAACCGGGCCGACGTGCCGTTCCGGGTGCACAAGCGCACGACGATGGACCTGGACGCCTGGCCGTACCCGAAGAAGCCCCTCGTGCCGTTGGCCGAGACGGTGCACGAGCGGTACGCGGTGGAGATCTTCCGGGGTTGCACCAGGGGTTGCCGGTTCTGCCAGGCTGGAATGATCACCCGTCCGGTGCGGGAGCGGTCGATCACCACTGTCGCGCAGATGGTCCGCGAGGGCCTGGAGTTCTCCGGCTTCTCCGAGGTCGGCCTGCTGTCCCTCTCCTCGGCGGACCACTCCGAGATCGGCGACATGTGCTCGGGCCTCGCCCAGCAGTACGAGGGCACGAACGTCTCGCTGTCGCTGCCCTCGACCCGGGTGGACGCCTTCAACATCGACCTCGCGCAGGAGCTGTCCCGTAACGGGCGGCGCACCGGCCTGACCTTCGCCCCGGAGGGCGGGTCGGAGCGGATCCGCAAGGTCATCAACAAGATGGTGTCGAAGGAAGACCTGATCCGTACGGTCGTCACCGCGTACACCAACGGGTGGCGGCAGGTGAAGCTCTACTTCATGTGCGGCCTGCCCACCGAGACCGACGAGGACGTCCTCGAGATCGCCGAGATGGCCCACGAGGTGATCAGGGCCGGCCGGGCCGCGACCGGCTCCAAGGACATCCGCTGCACGGTCTCCATCGGCGGGTTCGTGCCGAAGCCGCACACCCCGTTCCAGTGGGCCGCGATGGACCGTCCGGAGGTCATCGACCACCGGCTCAAGATCCTCAAGCAGGCCATCAACGCGGACCGTTCGCTGGGCCGGGCCATCGGCTACCGGTACCACGACGGCGAGCCGTCGCTCATCGAAGGGCTGCTCTCCCGGGGTGACCGCCGGGTCGGGTCGGTCATCCGCAAGGTCTGGGAGAACGGCGGCCGGTTCGACGGGTGGAGCGAGCACTTCTCGTACCAGCGCTGGGTGCAGGCTGCGGCCGAGACGCTGCCCGCGTTCGGGGTGGACCTCGACTGGTACACCACCCGTCAGCGCGACGAGCTGGAGGTCCTGCCCTGGGACCACCTCGACTCGGGCCTCGACAAGGACTGGCTCTGGCAGGACTGGCAGGACGCGTTCAGCGAGTTCGAGCAGGACGACTGCCGGTGGACGCCCTGCTTCGACTGCGGCGTCTGCCCATCGATGGACACCGAGATCCAGATCGGCCCCACCGGCAAGAAGCTGCTACCGCTCACTCCGCTGGGCGGCAACGGCATGAAGGTCCCGTCGGGCCACTCGCACTCGCACCCCTGACCGCGGTGCTGTGACGTAGCGCCGGCTGGCGGTGACCCGCCACCACCCTCCACATCCGACATGTCGCCCAACGGGTCCGCGTCTCGCGGGCCCGTTGGCGTTGTTCGGGCTCGGCCCGCCCGGTGGCCCGCACCGGACCTTCAGCGAGATCGGCCGCCATCTGTACCACGTGCCGGTGACTGGGGCTGCCTCGACTAGGTCAGACTCGATACGCTGCGTCTGACATGGACCGACCCGGCGGGTCGGGGACGGGGGAGGAATCGCATGGGTAGCATCCCGCCGCCGAGCATCGGCGATCTGCACGTCAGCGTCGAGGACCTGGACGCCGCCGCCACATACGTCGAGCGGCTCCGGCAGTACATCGACGACACCATCAAGTACGAGATGGAACGCATCAAGACGCGGATGAAGGGCGACAGCAACAACGCCCAGACCGTCCCCGGCGGCACGCCGTTCGGCGCGTACGAGGACGCCGTCATGCAGTGGCGGGCCCTGGAGACGTCAACGGTGAACATGGAAGCGCACCTCAACACGCTCTCCCAGAAGCTCGCCGCGCTCAAGGAGGGCACCGAGGAGATCGCCAAGGCGTTCCGCGACACCGAGGCGCGCAACGGCGCCAACGGCAAGGAGATCGAGCGGCTGCTGGAGTCGGCGGCGCCGCCGCCCACGGCCAGCGGCGCACCCACCTACCCGTACACGGCCTGAGGGGGACGTCATGGCTGGAGGAACCTGGGAGCGGTGCGTCCGCGAGGTGACGCTCTCCGCGGACCCGGAAACGGTCGGATCGGTCGGAGCGGGCTGGAGCAACCTCTCCAGCGGCCTGCAACAGCTGCGGGACGCGCTCGTCGGTCGCTCGTTCGTCGGCCCGATCGCGACCGGCCAGGAGCGCCCGCACGTCGGCGGGCTGCCCGGGATGCTCGCCGGTTGGAAGGGCGGCGGTGGTGACGCGTACCGCGAGCACCTGGGCAAGATAGGCAAGCAGATCGAGGATCTGATCACCGACGCGACCAACGTCAGTGGCGCGTTGACGCGGATCGAGGGCGACATCCGCAAGTCGGTCTCCACGATCCCGATTCCGCTGATGGACGACTTCGGCTTCAACGAGTGGAGCCTGCCCAACGGCACCGAGCTCGACGATGCCCGCGACGGCGAGAGCTCGTCGGGGTTCCTCGCCGCGCTGCGCAAGGACTACCAGAGCAACCCCGGCTCGTACGCCGACGGCGCGTTCCGGGACAAGGCCGACGACCTGGAAGCGACGATGAAGGTCGACGGTCAGGCCGGTGACCAGAAGCGGGGCGGCTGGTGGGACACCGGAGCCCACCTGGACAACTGGTACCGGGACAATCAGAACGCGGCGAACACGGCGATGGCACCGCTGCCCCAGGCCGTCTACACGGAGCGCCCCAAGCTCACCGTCAACAGCCCGGACAGATCGGGCGGCGTGGACGAAATCCGTCGGGACCCCCGGGTCCCGCCCTCGGGGCGGCCCGACATCAGTGGTGGCGAATTCGGCGGGAAGCCCGACATCGGTGGTGGCGGCCCCACGATCGGCAGCAGGCCGCCGGGCATCGGCGACACGGGCGGTCCGACGTCCACCGTCGACCCGTTCTCCCCGACCAAGCCCGGTGGGCTCGGCGAGGGCTCGCCCACCGGCGGCACGGGTCAGTTCACACCCCCGTCGACGGGCTCCGGCTTGCCGGGCTACGCGGACGACGACGCTGGCTACAGCAGCGGTCTGGCCGGCGCCACCCCGGGCGGGGTCGGCGGCCTGGGCGGCGGCATCAGCGGCGGCGGGGTCGGCAGCGCCGGTCTCGGTGGCGCCGGCGGTGGTTTCGGAGGCGGTGCCGGGGTCGGCTCGGCCGGCGGGATCGGCGGCGGCGCCGGTGGTGGCCTGGGCGGCGGTGCCGGGATCGGCGTGGGCGGCATCCCCGGCATGGTGGGTGGCGGCAACGGAAAGATTCCGCCGATGACGAGCGCGGCGAACGCGTTGCGCACGGCTCAGGCTGCCGGCGGTGCCGGGATGGCGGGCGGCGCGCGTGGTGCCGGCGTCGGCGGTGCCGGAATGATGGGCGGCGGAATGATGGGCGGCGCGGGTGGCGCCGGCCAGGGTGGCTCCACCGGCTCCGAGCACTCGTCGTGGTTGACTGAGGATGACGATCCGTGGGGCCCCGGTGACGGGGCGTCCCCGGGTGTCCTTCGATGAGGATGGACGGATGAGGGTGAACGTCGCAGGCCTCCGGCCGGTAGTCGCCTGTCTGCTGGCGGGGTTCCTGGTGGTGGGGGCCGCTCAACCGGCGGCCGCCGCTCCCCGTCGGGCCGAGCAGTGGTATCTGGACGAGCTCCGGATCGACCAGGTGCACAAGATCTCGACCGGGCGGGGCGTGGTCGTCGCCGTGATCGACAGTGGCGTCGAGGCGAGCCACCCGGACCTACGCGGTCAGGTGCTTCCCGGTGGTCGCAGCTACGGCGCCTCCGGAGACGGCCGGTCCGACGAGGACGGGCACGGCACCCACATGGCCGGCATCATCGCGGCGAAAGCCAGCCGCGACGGGGTGGACGGCATCGCCCCCGGCGCGAAGATCCTGCCCATCAAGTTGCGCAAGGAGGACGGCTTCTACACCGACGCCGGGATTGCCCGGGGCATCCGGATGGCCGTCGACGGCGGGGCCAAAGTGATCAACATGTCCGTTGGTGGCCCCGGCTTCGCCAATCCCGTGCAGAAGAGCGCAATCCAGTACGCGTTGGACCATGACGTCGTCCTGGTCGCCTCCGCGGGTAACACCGCCCAGGGTGGAACCACAGTGGGCAAGCCCGCCAACACCCCCGGTGTGATCGCGGTGACCGGGACGACCAGGGGCGGCGCGTTCTGGTCCGGCTCCGTCCAGGGGCCGGAGGCGGTGGTCGCCGCTCCCGGCGACAGCGTGTACAACGTCACCAACGAGGGGGGCTACGGCTGGGGTGACGGCACCTCCGACTCCGGTGCGATCGTCTCCGCTCTGGCCGCGTTGATCCGAGCCAAGTACCCGGACCTCAACGCTCCGAGCGTGATCAACCGGATCATCCGGACCGCGCGGGACGCGGGCCCGTCCGGGCGGGACCCGCAGTACGGCTTCGGGGTGATCGACCCGACGCGGGCGCTGACCGCGAACGTGCCACCGGTCACCGCCAATCCGCTGCTCGACCCAGCCGTCGCGGCGACCGACCCGGGGCCGGGCCGTGCCGAGGGTGCGGACGAGGAGTTCGACGTCACCCAGCACGGCGATCGTGGTGGCCCCACCGACCAGCAGGTCATGGTGATCGGCATCGGCATCGCAGTGGTGTTGGTGTTGCTGCTGGGTCTGGTGGTCTTCCTGATCTGGAACCGCCGCCGGTACCGGCGGGAGGCGGCCCGAGCCGCCGACATCCCGGACGAGGTGCTCGACCGGGTGGCCCAGGGGGCGTACCCGCCGCCTGACGCGGGTTACGCCCCACCGCCGGGCTACCCGCCTCCACCCGGTTACGCCCCTCCTGGCGGGTACGCGCCGCCTTCCGGCTACGCCCCTCCCTCGGGGTACGCCCCGCCCTCGGGCTACACCCCGCCCTCCGGCTACGGTCCACCGCCGGGCGGGTCACCGCCCGCGCCGCCGACGGAGCGGTAACCGGTTCCGATCATGGTGGCCGGCTGGTGACCTCCGCGTCGCCGGCCGGCCATCGGCTTCCGCGGCGGGTGGTCGCGACGGGGGCGACCGGTTTGTGCCCGTCCGTCAGGGCGGTTTCGGCCGCCCCGGCTGCGTACCGTCACGAGCCCTGCGCCAGGATGGGCGGACACGCAGGTACACCCGAGGAGCCCACGATCGCCAAAAAGCCTCAACCCGAGGGCGGCCAGGCACCGGTCGTTCAGCGCGTCCGCATCCGGTACGCCAAGCGCGGGCCGCTGCGATTCACCTCGCACCGGGACTTCGCCCGGGCGTTCGAGCGCGCGCTAAGGCGGGCGGCTGTGCCGGTCGCCTTCTCCCAGGGTTTCCACCCGCACCCGAAGATCTCCTACGCCAGCGCCGCCCCGACCGGGGTGGCGAGCGAGGCGGAGTACCTGGAAATCGCCCTTCAGGCGGCGGTCGACCCGGAGGCGTTGCGCGCCGCGTTGGACGCCGCGCTCTCGCCGGGGCTGGACGTCCTGGACGCCGTGATCGCCGAAGGGGGCAACCTGCCGGACCGGATCGAGGCGTCGCACTGGCACATCGAGTTGCCTGAGGTCGACACGGCGGTGCTGCGCGACGCCGTGGACGCCTTCGTCGCGGCCGAGGAGGTGCTGGTCGAGCGGATGACCAAGCAGGGTCGACGTACTTTCGACGCCCGCGCCGCCGTGATGTCGATCGATGTCCAACTGCCGACGCCGACGCCTTCCGGGGCGCCGGCCGTACCGTGTGCGATACTCGAACTGGTCGTGCGGCAGGTCACCCCGTCCGTACGGCCCGATGACGTCCTTTCCGGCCTCCGCGTGGTGGCCGACCTGGAGCCGCCGGTTTCGCCGAGGGTGACACGGCTGGCTCAGGGCACGTTGACCGCGCAGGGTGCGATCGTGGATCCGTTGGATGCGGACCGCGACGGGGCAGCCATCGTTGGGCACTGACCGACGGTCGGTGTTCTGGCAGGCAGACTTCGGCGGTCGCGCACCACGCGCGCCCGGCGGAAACACTTTTGCGGCGACCCTGCGTGGCAGCGCTCACCCGCGCCCGGGCTAGCCAGAACTGGAGAACGTCCATGCTCGAGAACGAGCCCGAGGGCGGCGAACGGGCCGGTTCACAGCCGGCCGGTGCAAACGCCGACCAGAGCACCACGGCCGACGGCGGCGCCGTCGAGACCCCTACCACGGCTGTCGGTTCGGCTTCGGTGGAACCGGCCGGCGCGGAGAGCGCTTCCGCTGAGGCCGCCGAACCCGCCGCGCCGGTGCGGCGCACCCGGGCGACCCGTCGTCGGGCCGCCCCGCTCAACCAGCCGGAGCAGACCGACGCGCCGATCGAGGCGCCCACCGGTGGCGCCGGCAACGTCGAGTCGCCGCAGGCGGAGGTCTTCGCCCCGATCTCCGGCGACCTGGACGTCGCACCGAAGACCCCCCGGCGTCGCCGCAAGGCCACCCCCGTCGAGACGACCGCCGAGGAGCCGCTGGTCGCCGCCGCTGCGGAGGCGGCCTCGGCCGAGGTGGTCCCGCCGGTCAAGGTGACCCGTACCCGGCGCAAGAAGGCCACGCCGGCGGCCGTCGAGGAGCCGCCCGCCGCCGAGCAGCCGGCCGCGGCCGACGAGCCGCTCGCGGTCGAGGAGCCGGTCGTCGAAGAGCCGGACGTCACCGAGGAACCGGCGGAGTCCGACCTGCGCGAGGCCGAGGCCGAGTTGAACGACTCCCCGGCCCTCCCGAGCACGTCCGCTGCCGAGCTGGCCTGGAGCAGCGGTGCGCAGGACCGCTCCGGCGAGGTGCCACCGGGTGTGGCCGTTTCCGGTGTGACGGATGAGCCGAACGAGCCGGCCGAGATCGAGCCGGAGCAGCCGCGTACCCGTCGCCGGCGCGCTGCGCTCTCCGCGCCCACCGTGCTCTTCATGGCACCCCAGCCGGACGCCGTGCCGGTGACCCGACCGGTGGAGCCCGCCGCGGCGACCGAGGAACCGGCCGTCGAGGAAGCCGCCGAGCCGTCCCGCCGCCGTCGGCGTGGTCGCCGTGAGGCCGAGCCGGTGGAGCCGATCGAGGCCGTCGAGGCCGAAGAGGAGCCGACCGAGGAGGCCGACGAGGCCGCCGAGGCGGATGAGGACGACGAGGACAGCGCCGCCGCGCGCCGCCGCCGCCGACGTGGTCGCCGGGGCCGTGGCCGGGGCAAGGGCGGCGCCGACGACGCCGAGGACGAGGAGTCCGAGGAGGCGGCGCAGGCCGACGAGGAAGAGACCGCCGAGGTCGAAGCCGAGGGCGACGAGGACGAGGAGTCCGAGGGCGGGGACGGTCTGACCCGTCGTCGTCGTCGCCGTCGCCGTCGTGGCGCCGGTGACACCGAGAGTGCGGCGGACGACGGCGTGCCGACCGTGGTGAAGATCCGCGAGCCGCGCCGGACCGTCGACGAGGTGCAGGGTGTGTCCGGCTCGACCCGGCTGGAGGCCAAGCGCCAGCGCCGCCGGGACGGTCGGGAGCAGCGCCGTACCCGCCCGCCGATCCTCAGCGAGTCGGAGTTCCTGGCGCGCCGCGAGGCCGTCGACCGGGTGATGGCGGTCCGCCAGCGCGGTGACCGCACCCAGATCGCCGTCCTGGAGGACGGCGTGCTGGTCGAGCACTACGTCACCCGCAATTCCTCCGGGACGATGGCCGGCAACGTGTACCTCGGCAAGGTGCAGAACGTGCTGCCGAGCATGGAGGCCGCGTTCGTCGACGTCGGTCGGGGCCGTAACGCCGTGCTGTACGCCGGCGAGGTCAACTGGGACACCTCCGGGTTGGAGGGGCGGGCCCGCTCGATCGAGCAGGCGCTGCGCTCCGGCGACTCGGTGCTGGTCCAGGTCACCAAGGACCCGATCGGGCACAAGGGCGCACGGCTGACCAGCCACATCGCGCTCTCGGGCCGGCACCTGGTCTACGTGCCCAACGGCAACGCCTCCGGGATCAGCCGCAAGCTGCCGGACAACGAGCGCAAGCGGCTGCGGGACGTGCTCAAGAAGCTGGTCCCGGACGGCGCGGGCGTGATCGTCCGGACGGCCGCCGAGGGCGCCACCGAGGACGAGTTGGCCCGCGACGTCAAGCGGCTCCAGGCGCAGTGGGAGGACATCCAGGCCAAGGCCGCCGAGGGTGGCGCTCCGGCGCTGCTCTACGGGGAGCCGGACCTGGTCATCCGGGTGGTCCGGGACCTGTTCAACGAGGACTTCCGCGAGCTGGTGATCGAGGGCGAGCAGTCGTACGACATTGTCGAGTCGTACCTGTCGCACGTCTCCCCGGACCTGGTCGACCGGGTGCGCCGGCACGTCGGCACGAGCGACGTCTTCGCCGAGTACCGGATCGACGAGCAGATCATCAAGGGCCTGGACCGCAAGGTCTTCCTGCCCTCCGGCGGCTCGCTGGTGATCGACCGTACCGAGGCGATGACTGTCGTCGACGTCAACACCGGCAAGTACACCGGCTCCGGGGGCAACCTGGAGGAGACCGTCACCCGTAACAACCTGGAGGCGGCGGAGGAAATCGTCCGTCAGCTCCGGCTGCGGGACATCGGCGGCATCGTGGTGATCGACTTCATCGACATGGTGCTGGAGTCGAACCGTGAGCTGGTGCTGCGCCGACTCACTGAGTGCCTGGGCCGGGACCGCACCAAGCACCAGGTCACCGAGATCACGTCGCTCGGCCTGGTGCAGATGACTCGTAAGCGGATCGGCGCGGGCCTGCTGGAGGCGTTCAGCGAGACCTGCGAGTGCTGCAAGGGTCGGGGCGTCATCATCCACACCGAGCCGGTGCCGGAGAAGCCCCGTCCCGCTGGCGCGGGGGAGAAGGTCAAGGCGGTCGCCTCAGCTGTGGCTCCCGCTCCGGCGGCCGAGCAGGGTGCCCCCTCGTCCCGTCGCCGGGCGCGCAAGAACGCCCCGGTCGCGGCCGAGCGGACCGCTGTCGAGGTCGTCGACACCGACACCGACACCACGGCCGAGCCGGACGCCGACTACCAGGACACCATGGGCTACGACCTGTCCCGCTACGAGTCGGACGCCGCCGCCGCACCGGCGATCTCCGACGCTCAGCAGGGTGAGTCGGCTCGGTTGGCCGCGGCGGACGACCCGGACGCGCTCGCCGACGCTGAGGGCGACGAGGAAGGCACCGAGGGCGGTGGCGGCCGTCGCCGGTCGCGTCGCGGTGGCGCCCGTCGGCGGACCCGCCCCTGAGCGCCTGACCGGCCACGTGTTTGACGAGGTCCCTCTCCCGGCAAAGTGACGGGGGAGGGACCTCGCCGTTGTGGCCACCCGGTCCTCGGTCGGCTGTCCCCGGTCAGGAGAAGAAGATGCGCCGTCTGCTCGCGGTCACCGCGCTGCTCACCATGCTCTCCGTCGCGGCCGGCTGCTCCACCGGTGGGACCGCCGAGGACGCCGGCTCGGCGGTCGCTGGCACTCCTGGGGGCCCGACCGGCATGCCGGCCAGCGGTGGTGTGGCGGGCGGCAACGCCACCCAGGTGTGCGCCGCCGCACAGGAGGCCAGCACCACTGCCGTTCGGACGTACGTGGCTGAGCTGGGTCGGATGCTCGCGGCGGTGGGCGCCGGGGACAGCCGCACGGCCGAGGCCGCCCGGGGCCGGGCCGAGGGAGCGCTGGCGGGCTGGCGGACCGTCCTGCGGGAGCAGTCGGAGCGGACCGACGATCCGCAGCTCAGGACGCTGCTCACCGACCTGGGCACCGAGGTTTCGGCACTCGGTGCCGACGTCGAGTCGATCGACGAGACCGAACTCGACCGGCTCCAGCAGCGCCTCGACCAGCTCTGCGAGCGCTGACCAGGGCGGGCCGGTTTGGGGTCCGGGCCAGCGATGGCGTACTCTTGCCTGCGGCCCACCTTTGGTGTGCCGAGTTCCCGTGTGCCCGCGCCGCCGTGCACTGCTACCCGGCGAGCCGCTGCGGGAACGACCGCCAGCAGCCTCAACGACAGGGAGTCCGCCTCCGATGTACGCGATCGTCAAGACCGGCGGCAAGCAGTACAAGGTCGCCGAGGGCGACGTGATCGAGGTCGAGAAGCTCACCGGTGCCCCCGGTGACGCGGTGAAGCTCACCGCGGTGCTCCTCGTCGACGGTGACGACCTGGTGACCGACGCGGCGAAGCTTGCCGAGGTCGCGGTGTCCGGCGAAATCGCCGCGCACACCAAGGGCCCGAAGATCCGGATCCACAAGTTCAAGAACAAGACTGGCTACCACAAGCGCCAGGGTCACCGTCAGCCGTTGACCCAGGTCAAGGTGACCGGCATCTCCAGCGGGAAGTAGGTCGTCCTCCAATGGCTCACAAAAAGGGTGCGTCCAGCTCGCGTAACGGTCGTGACTCCGCGGCCCAGCGACTCGGCGTGAAGCGCTTCGGTGGTCAGGTCGTCAGCGCCGGTGAGATCATCATCCGGCAGCGTGGCACCAAGTTCCACCCCGGTGACCTGGTCGGCCGTGGCGGCGACGACACGCTGTTCGCGCTGTCCGCCGGTGCGGTCCTGTTCGGCACCAAGCGCGGTCGCAAGACCGTCAGCATCGTTCCGCAGCAGTAGTTCTCGGGCTTAAGCGGGCCGCGGACCTCCGGGTCCCGGCCCGCTTAGCCTTTTTCGCGAAGTGCGAGGTTGGACCTCGCTGGAAGGATTGACGCCGTGGCAACGTTCGTTGACCGGGTCGTTCTGCATCTGCAGGCCGGCGATGGCGGGCACGGTTGTGTCTCTATCCACCGCGAGAAGTTCAAGCCCTTCGGCGGACCGGACGGCGGCAACGGTGGGCATGGGGGCAGCGTGTCCCTGGTGGTCGACCCGCAGGTGACCACGCTGCTCGACTTCCACTTCCACCCGCACGTCAAGGCCGACAACGGCAAGGGCGGCGCTGGCTCGAACCGGGACGGGGCCAACGGCCGCAACCTGGTGCTCAAGGTGCCCAACGGCACAGTGGTGCAGACCTCCGACGGCACGGTGCTGGCCGACATGGTCGGCGCCGGCACCACCTTCGAGGTCGCCCGTGGTGGGCGCGGCGGGCGGGGCAACGCCTCGCTGGCCAACGCCAAGCGCAAGGCGCCCGGCTTCGCCGAGCTGGGGGAGCCCGGCGACCAACTGGACATCGTGCTGGAGCTGAAGAGCGTCGCCGATGTGGGCCTGGTGGGCTTCCCGTCCGCCGGCAAGTCGTCGCTGATCTCGGTGATCTCCGCCGCGAAGCCGAAGATCGCCGACTACCCGTTCACCACCCTGGTGCCCAACCTCGGCGTGGTCCGGATGGACAACCACACCTTCACCGTCGCGGACGTGCCGGGCCTGATCCCCGGCGCGGCCACCGGTAAGGGCCTGGGCCTGGAGTTCCTGCGGCACATCGAGCGCTGCGCGGTGCTGGTGCACGTCATCGACTCGGCGACCCTTGAGCCCGGCCGCGACCCGGTGGCCGACATCGACGCCATCGAGGCGGAGCTGAGCCAGTACGGCGGCTTGGCTGACCGCCCACGTCTGGTCGCCGTCAACAAGGTCGACGTGCCGGACGGTCGCGACCTCGCCGAGATCGTGCGCCCCGACCTGGAGGAGCGCGGTTACCAGGTGTTCGAGGTCTCCGCGGCCACCCGGGAAGGGCTCAAGGAGTTGACCTACGCGATGGCCGAGCTGGTCGACGCGGAGCGTAAGGCCGCTCCGCCGGCCGAGCCGACCCGGATCGTCATCCGCCCGATCGCGGTGGACGACGACGGGTTCACCATCACGGCCGAAGCTGACGGCTCTTTCACTGTGCGCGGTGTGCGGCCGGAGCGCTGGGTCAAGCAGACCAACTTCGACAACGACGAGGCGGTCGGCTACCTGGCTGACCGGCTGGCCCGGCTCGGGGTGGAGGACAAGCTGGCCAAGGCCGGCGCGCAGCCCGGTGATCTGGTCCGGATCGACGCGCGCGAGTTCGACTGGCAGCCGACGCTCTTCGCCGG
This sequence comes from Micromonospora sp. NPDC005205, assembly GCF_040608275.1. Lineage (NCBI taxonomy): Bacteria > Bacillati > Actinomycetota > Actinomycetes > Micromonosporales > Micromonosporaceae > Micromonospora > Micromonospora sp. NPDC005205. The sequence goes on along the minus strand of NZ_JBEXHV010000019.1, from coordinate 88,927 downwards.
CGTGGAGTTCGTGCCCGGTAACCGAGGCACCGACGTCCGCCTGGAGGAGAAGTCGAACCGGGCCTCCGCCGCGGATCGGCTCGCCGCCCGGAAGGCTCGCCGCGTGCGGCCGGAGGACGAGGTGGGCGCGGACCTCTCCGACGACGACATCGACGACGACATCGACGACGAGGACGACGCCGAGTAGTTCGTTGCGCTCCGTGGTGGGGTTGATTTCCGGAAACCTCCCCGAAATCCACGCGTCCTAGCGTGGGGTGATGCTGATCGAGTCCCGGCCTGCCACCGATCCGGAGATCGCCGCCATGGTCATCGCGCAGCAGCGTGAGCTGCGCGAGGCCGATGGCGGGTTGGACGGGCAGGTCTTCGTCCCCCATGACGACGTCAGCTACCTGGCGGTGGTGCTGAACGGTCGGGCGGTCGCCTGCGGCGGGCTCCAGGCGCTCGATGCCGAGACCGGCGAGGTCAAGCGGATGTACGTCCGGCCCGCGTACCGGGGGCGGGGGATCGGTCGTCAGTTGCTGGCCGCGCTGGAGGAGTGCGCGTTCCGGCAGGGGCAGTCGGTGGTCTGCCTGGAGACGGGCACCTACCTGCCGGCCGCGATCGCTCTCTACTCCGCGTGTGGCTACCAGCAGATCCCGGTGTACGGCGAGTACGTGGGCAACCCGTACAGCGTCTGTTTCGCCAAGCGGTTGCCGGTCGCGGCCTGACGGCCGCGTCGCCGGTGCTGGCGTACTCGACGGTCACCGGCTTCGGCCCGGCCGAACCCCGCTGCACCGAAACCCAGGTCAGTGCCGGTCGGCGGGGTTGTCCAGGCGTCCGCCGGTGCCGGCCTGGTTCGACAGCAGCAGCCCGAGCGCGAGCATCCCGAAGCCGAGCGCCAGGTGCAGCCAGTTGTCGGCGTCGTTGACAGGCAGGATGTTCGCCCCGCCCTCCGGGTTGACCGCCTCGATCGCCAGGCCGTACAGCCAGAGAGCGAGGTAGACCGCGCCACCGGCGGCCAGGAAGACGCGGGCACCGGCGACGCTGCGGGCCAGCACCAGGCCGACCAGCCCGAAGAGCAGATGGACCGCGTTGTGCAGGATCGACACCTGGAACAGCCCGAGTAGCTGGGCGTCCGAGTGGTGCCCGGCGAACCGCAGCTCGCCGTAGTCGGTGGTGATGCCGGGGATGAAGCCGAGGACGCCGATCAGCAGGAAGACCCCGGCCACCACCAGCGCGGCCAGCTGGACCCGAGGTCGGGGACCGGCCGCTCGGCCGCCTCGTGCGTCTCGTGCCATCGCTGCCCCCTCCGTGGATGTGCCGATCTCGCGAACCTCACTGTCCGCAGCGGCGACGTGACGCAGCCCGACGATCCTCCATTTTGAAGACCAACCAGGGGGCCGCGCAGATAAATGCACGAAGAGGTATGGAAGCCGAAACGCAGGGTAGGTCAATGGTCAGCGGCCGCAGCAACGGGCCGCATCCCCCCAGCACAACCGCTACGACTTTCTGAGCGGAAGGACATCATGACTTACGATCTTTCACCTACGTCTTCCACGTACGGGCAGCAGTCGACCAACGGCGGCGGCGTCCGTGACCAGGCGCGCCAGGTTGGTTCTGAGGCTGCACAGGCTGGCGGCGCGGTCGCTCAGACCGCCAAGGAGCAGGGCACCGAGGTTGGCCGCGAGGCGGCCCGGCAGGCCCGCAACCTGTACGGCGAGGCCCGCAGTCAGCTGGCCAGCCAGACCGGTGAGCAGCAGCGCCGGGCTGCCGGCGGGTTGCGTTCGCTGGCCGACGAGATGCGCTCGATGGCCGAGCAGGGTGGCCAGGCCGGCCCGGTGAGCGAGCTCGCCCGCCAGGCCGCCGACCGGGTGCACGGTGTCGCCGGCTGGCTCGAGGAGCGTGAGCCCGGCGACCTGATCACCGAGGTACGCGACTACGCGCGGCGTAACCCGGGCACCTTCCTGGTCGGCGCGGCGGTGCTCGGTGTGCTGGCCGGCCGGCTGACCCGTGGCATCTCGGCTTCCGGCGGCGACTCCGGCAACGGTTCCTCGAACTTCCGGGGCGCCGGGGCGTACGACCCGGAGCAGACCGCCGTGATCCCGACGCCGCCGCCCGCGCCCCGCGCGGTGCCGGACGCCGTCCCGGCGGGCGGCTACCTCGACCCTACCCCCGGTACGCACACCCCGCCGACGTCCGGTGGCTACGCCGACCAGACGTCCGGCGGCTACGCCGACCCGGCGCCCGGCGGCTACGCCGACCCCACTCGGGGCGACACCCCGGAACACTCCGGCACCGGCCAGCCGCTGCCGCCGGTGACCCAGACCGACCCGCTGCCGGGCGTGCCGTCCAGCGGCAACCCGCGCCCGTGAGCCACCGAGTCATCCGAAGGGAGGCGACGGCATGAGCATGCCGACGCAGGGGTCCGGACTGGACTCCGGTTACCACCCCGACGCGGGTGCCCCGCACACCGCGGCGGAGGTGAAGGGCAGCTCGCTGGGCGACCTGATGCGTCAGGTCACCACCGACCTGTCGACGCTGATGCGTCAGGAGGTCGAGCTGGCCAAGGCTGAGATCCGCCAGGAGGGCAAGAAGGCCGGCAAGGCCGCAGGCCTGTTCGGCGGTGCCGGCTTCGGCGGCTACATGGTGGCCCTGTTCGTGTCCATCGCCATCTGGCAGTTCCTGGACAACGTCATGGACTCCGGCCTGGCCGCACTGATCGTGGCAGTGATCTGGGCAGCGGTCGCCGCGGTTCTCTACTCGAAGGCCAAGAAGAACGCCCAGCACGTACGCGGGCTCAAGCAGACGAACGACAGCGTGCAGCGGATTCCCGACGCGCTCAAGCCGCACCCGGAGGGAGTCACCCGATGAGCACCGATCCCGATCAGATCCGCCGGGAGATCGAAGCCACCCGTAACAGTCTCAGCTCCGACGTGGACGCGCTGGCGTACAAGGTCAGCCCGAGCCGCATCGTCGACGACCGCAAGCAGCGGGCCCGTTCCGCTCTGCAGAATGTGAGGGACAAGGTCATGGGAACCGCGTCTGACCTCGGTCACGGCACCGGCCAGGCCGCCCACTCGGTGGGTGACCGCGCCTCGTCGGCGGCCTCCAGCGTCAGCGACGCCGCGCACTCGGCGGCGACCACTGTCAGCGACGCCGCGCACAGCGCGCCGCGGGTGATCCGGCAGAAGTCCCAGGGCAACCCTCTCGCCGCCGGCCTGATCGCGTTCGGGGTCGGCTGGCTGGCCTCGTCACTGATCCCGGCCTCCCGCCGCGAGCAGGAGGCCGCCGCCCAGGTGAAGGCCAAGGTCAGCGAGCACAGCGGGGCGGTGAAGGAGAAGCTGAGCGAGGTGGCCAGCGAGCTGCGCGAGCCGGCCCAGCAGGCCGCCGAGTCGGTGAAGTCCACCGCTCAGGACGCCGTGCACGCGGTGAAGGACGACACGAAGTCCGCCGCCCACCAGGTCAAGGACCACGCCACTCCCTGAAACACCCCCAACCAGCACGACAGCTCGCGGTCACCTTCGGGTGCCCGCGAGCTGTCGCGTTGAGGTCAGCGCCGATCTTGCGGTTTCGGCTGGGGTTCTGTGCGTCTACCGGCAGTAATGTCCCAACCGGAAGTGCAAGATCGCGGCGAGTCGTGGGTTGCGCGGGGCGGGGTTGGCGGCTCGACGGATTCGGGTGTCGCCGTAGCGGACGCCGCCCAGCAGGAGGCGTCGGGTGACCGCCAGCCAGCCACACACACCACGTTCCAGCAGCCAGAGTGGGGCCGCCAGCGCCGTGCCCGGCGGGAACACCCGGGTGCCGCCGGCGCGGCGGCGACCCGTCTCGGCCAGGGCGACGACACCGGCCACCGCGCCGAGCAACAGCCCGGGGCGGCGCGACGCGACCGCCGCCGCCACCGCTGGCAGCACCGCGAGCGCGGTCAGCAGGCGAGCCGGCTGAGCCAGATCGTCGTACGCCTGCCGCACTCGCTGACCACGGAAATGCGCGGCGTCCGGAGGCAGCCGGCGGACGTACAACCAGGCCGGAGTCGCCTCGGTGCCGCCGTACCCGCGCACCGTGCGGATCAGCTCCAGGTTCTCGAAGAGCACGTCCGGGTCGTACCCGCCCATGGCGAGGAAGGTGCTGCGCCGCACGGCGAGGGTGCCCGGGTAGTCCGCCCCGAGCGCCCGGTTGAGCAGGGTGCGGCCGGTGTCCCACCAGGCGTGCCAGGGCAGCGGGTGGAAGTAGTTCTGCGGTCGTACCAGGTCGGCCCGGTCCAGCAGTCGGTGTACCGCGGTCAGCGCGGACTCGTCGTACCGGACGTCGTCGTCGGCGATCACCACGTGCTGGTGCCCGGCCGCGCGGACGCCGGTGTGAACGCCGCGCACCTTGCCGTTGAGCCCACGCTCACCCGGATCCGGTGGAAGGTGCCGAACCAGCCCTCGCCACGCCTCGGCGTGCCTGGCGAAGACAGACGGAGGCGAGCCGTCGACCACGAGCACCTCCACCCGGTCACCCAGCCAGCGCAGGTAGTCGGTCAGCTCGGTCAGGCCGGTGTCGGTGTGCCAGCGCAGCGGCAGCACGTACGTCATCGGTAGGCGGGTCGGTGGGGCTTCGGTCCGCCGTGTCACGTCGTCACCTCGACCACGCTCGATCATCGTCCGTTCGGGAGGAATGGCGGACGTTGGTGAGGGTCAGCCCGAGGGGCGGCAGCGCGGGCATCCGGTGCAGATCCAGGGCCAGGTTCTGGACCGGCACGTCGTAGCGCATGGTGGTGGTCAGGTTGGTGACCGCCCGCTTCATCAGGTCGATGGTGATCCACTCGCCGGCGCAGCGGTGCCCGGCCCAGTGGTCGCCACCGCCCTGCGGGATCAGCTCGAACGGGTCCACCCGGCGGCCGGCGAACCGCTCCGGGCGGAACAGCTCCGGTTGTGGCCAGAGCGTCGGGTGGTGGTTGGTGCCGTAGAGGTCGAGCAGCACCCGTCGACCCTTCGGGAAGTGGTGGCCCTGCCAGTCGAAGGACCGCCGGACCCGGGCCGCCGCCATCGGAAAGAACGGGTAGTAACGGCGTACCTCCTGGACGAAACGCTCGGTGGACTCGTCGTCGTCGCGGACCCGTTCCCGCCAGGCCGGATGATCGTGCAGGGCGAGCGCGGCGAAGGTCATGTACTGGTCGACGGCGACCACCGGGCGCAGCACGTTGAGCAGCTCCACCGCAGCGATCCGCCGGGGCAGGAGGTTGCCGCGCCCGTCCCGGTGTTCGGCGATCACGGCCAGGGCGCTGCCGGCCGGCGCCGGGGCGAAACCGACCCGGGTCCGTTCGACGAGGTCGGCGAGCCAGCGTTCGACGCGGTACCGGGCGATCCGTCCCCGCCAGTGTCGGGGTCCCATCACCGCCGGGGCCTCGATCATGGCGTGCAGTTCGACGGCGCGGCGTTCGACCTGTGACGCGGGCAGCGGTACCCCGGCCCAGGCGCAGACCACCCGGGTCAGCAGCCGACCCAGCTCGTCGTAGAGCGACACCGGACCGGCACGTTCCCAGGCGGCGACCCGGGTCCGCCACTCGTCGTCGAAGAGCTGACCGAGCCGCTGGATCGCCGCCGGCGTCATGATCGACATGATCATGGCCTTGCGGTCGACGTGCTCCGGCCCGTCCAGCCCCTGCACCCCGCCCCTCCCGGTCAGGGTCCGCTGCACGCGCAGCGGCATCGCTGTGGCGCGCTGGAAGCGGTCGTTGTCGTAGAACAACTCCGCCGCCGGCCGGCCGCGCAGGCAGATGGTCGGGGCGAGCAGGATCCGGGTCGTGAAGACGTCGCTGCCGTACCGCTCGCAGCGCTCGCCGATGAACCGGTAGCCGGCGCGGAGCAGCGCGAGGGTGCTGTCCGGGCTGGGGTCGGCCGGCATGGTCGCCATCGGGTCTCCTCACGCGCGGGTGGGGCTGGTCGCGTTTGCCGCTGCGCTTACCCCGGCCGTCGCCGCTGAACCCCGCTCGGCTGGCCCCTCCCAGGCACGGCGGAACCTGGTTTGCTGGTGAAACGAGCACGGGGAGGGCGGATGCGCGACAACAGAGCGCCGCACTGGCGGCAGCGGCGAGTGGCCGGGGCACTGGGCGGAGGCCGCGACGGGCGGTCCCTGATCGGGCCGCCTCGGCGGCCCACCCGTCCGCATCGGTTCTTCACGGTGCACCTGGGCTTCACCGCGCCCGGCCTGGCCGAGGCCCGCGAGCTGGCGGTGGCGTACGCGGAGGCGCTGAGCCTGCTGCGCTCGGAGGTGGCACTCGGTGCGGCGGCCCTGTCACCGGCGGACGCCTGGCAGCGGGCCGAGCGGCTGTTCTGCGGGGCGGTCGGCCCGGACGGGGAGCGCTGCGTCGACGTCGCCGACCATCCCGGTTTCCACCACGCCCCGGGCCCGGGGGGCCTCGGTTGGGGCGACGGCGACGGCCCCGGCGATGGTTGACCACCAGCCCTGGGTGGCCGATCCGGGAGTGCGCCAGCCAACCCGCCAGCGTGGCCGTGCCGGTGTCCCGACCACGGGCACCGGCACGGCGATCCACCACCGACTGTTCGGCGGGCGCGGTCAGTCCAGGTCGAACTCGCCGTCCTGCGCGCCGGCCACGAAGGCGTCCCACTCGGCCTGGGTGAAGACCAGCACCGGCCCGCTCGGCTCGGCCGAGTTGCGCATCCCGATCAGGTCGTCGACGAAGGCGACCTCGACGGCGCTGTCGGAGGTGTCCCCCTCGGCCCGCTGCCAGACCGCTCGAGAGAGGTCGAAGTCGCCCTTGGGGTGCTGCGCCATGGTTCTTTCCTCCAGTGCCGAGGGTCGTGTGGTGACCGGGTGCCGATCCCCATCGGGCAGGATAAGCGGATGCCGAGCCTGACCCGTGTAGAGGCGACCGCGCGTGGCGCGGCGATTACTGTCGAGTCCTATCAGGTGGACCTCGACCTGACCGCTGGCGGCGACCTGTTCCGCTCCCGCGTCGAGATCCGGTTCCGGGCCACCGCCGGCGCCGCGACCTTCGTCGAGGTCAGGCCCGTCAAACTGCACGGTGTACGCCTCAACGACCGTGACCTGGACCCCGGCCTGCACACCGACAACCGGTTGCCGCTCGACGGGCTGGCCGAGGAGAACACGCTCGTCGTCGAGGCCGACATGGCGTACTCGAAGACGGGGGAGGGGATGCACCGCTTCGTCGACCCGGCCGACGGCGAGACGTACCTCTACGCCATGTCGTTCCTCGAAAACGCGCAGCGCATCTTCGCCGCCTTCGACCAGCCCGACCTCAAGGCTCCGATGACCCTCTCGGTCACCGCGCCGTCGCAGTGGATCGTCGCGGGCAACGCCGAGCTGGCCGCCAACCCGGCCCCCGGGCGTTGGGAGTTCGCCCCGAGCGAGCCCCTGGCCACGTACTTCTTCTCGCTGATCGCCGGGCCGTACCACGTCCGGCGGGCCGAGCACCACGGCGTGCCGCTGGGCATCTACTGCCGCCGGTCGCTCGCCGAGCACCTGGACGCCGACGCCGACGAGATCTTCGACGTCACCCGGCAGTGCCTGGACCGGTTCCACCAGCTCTTCACCGAGCGCTACCCGTTCGGCAAGTACGACCAGGCGTTCGTGCCCGAGTTCAACGCCGGGGCGATGGAGAATCCCGGCATCGTCACCTTCCGCGACGACTATGTGTTCCGTTCGGCGGTCACCGACACCGAGCGCGAGCAGCGGGCCACCACCATCGCCCACGAGATGGCGCACATGTGGTTCGGTGACCTGGTCACCATGCGCTGGTGGGACGACCTGTGGTTGAACGAGTCCTTCGCCGAATACCTCGGCACCCGGGTCACGGCCGAGGCGACCCGCTTCGACCAGGCCTGGACGACCTTCGCGATGCGGCGCAAGGCCTGGGGCTACGCCGCCGACCAGCGGCCCTCCACCCACCCGATCGCTCCGCCGGAGGTCGTCGATGCCGAGGCGGGCCTGCTCAACTTCGACGGCATCTCGTACGCCAAGGGCGCCAGCGTGCTGCGGCAGCTGGTCGCGTGGCTCGGCGACGAGGCTTTCCTCGCCGGCCTGAACGCGCACTTCGCCGCACACCGCTTCGGCAACGCCACCCTCGCCGACCTGCTGGCCAGCCTCTCCGCCAGCAGCGGCAGGGACCTTTCCGACTGGGCCGAGCTGTGGTTGCGCCGCCCGCAGGTCAACACGCTGCGTGCCGAGGTCGCCGTGGACGCGGACGGTCGCTACAGCGAGGTGGCGGTGGTGCAGACCGCGCCCGAGTCGTACCCGGTGCTGCGCCCACACCGGATCGGCGTGGGCCGCTACTCGATGGACGGCAGCGCGCGGCGCGACGAGGTGGACCTCGACTCGAACGCCGACGGGGGCCGTACCGTTCTCGGTGCGTTGACCGGCGAGCCGGCGGCCCGGTTGTTGCTGCTCAACGACGGTGACCTCACCTTCGCGAAAGTTCGCCTCGACCCGGCGTCGGCGGATGCCGTCCCGCAGGTGCTGCCCGCTCTGACCGATCCGCTGGCCCGGGCGGTGCTCTGGCGCGAGGCACTGGACGCGACGACCGACGGCGAGCGGCCGGTCACCGGCCTGGTCGACCTGATGGCCGCCGCGCTGCCCGCCGAGACCGAGGTGATCATCGCGGAGGACGTCCTGACGTTGAGCCGGTCCCTGGTCGACCGCTACCTCGACCCGCTGACCCGCTCCGCGGCGCTGGCCAGGGTCGCGGGGACGTGCCAGCGGCTGCTCGACGGCGCACCGGCCGGGCAGTCGTTGCAGCTCGCCGCCGCACGGGGTTGGATCGCCGCGACCAGCGACGCGGATCTGCTCGTCGGCTGGCTCGCCGGCCGGGACGTGCCAGCCGGTCTGAAGGTCGACGCGGAGCTGCGCTGGGCGGTGCTGCGTCGCCTGGTGGTGCTGGGCGCCGCCGGCGAGGCGGAGATCGCCATCGAGGCCGCCGCCGACAACAGCTCCACGGGCGCGGAACGGGCCGCCCACTGCCGGGCGGCACTGCCCGACCCGGTGGTGAAGCAGGCGACCTGGGAGATCATCGTGCGGGACACCGCGCTGTCCGGTCGGCTGCTGGAGGCGATCGCCGAGGGGTTCTGGCAGCCCGAGCAGGCCGACCTGACCGCCGCGTACGTCGATCGGTACTTCGCGGAGATGCCGGCCGCCGCGCATCTGCGTACCCCCTGGACGGCCGACCGGGTGGCAGCCTTGGCGTTCCCCCGCTACGCCGTGGCGCAGCCCACCCGGGAGGCGGCCGCGGCGCTGCTGGCCCGCGACGACCTGACCCCCGGTCTGCGCCGGGTGGTGACCGACGCCGACGACGACCTGCGTCGCGCGCTGGTCGCCCGGACGGCGGTGGCAGCCGCCTCGGCCTGACCGCTGCCCGTGCCTCCTGACGCCGTGGGTGCCGGCCCGCGATGGCCGCTGCGGGGTGGCCGGCCGGCCACCCCGCAGTCACCGCCGCTCAGCGCAGGGCGGGCTCCGCCGTGACCGGCGCGTCCCAGTCGATGACGTAACGCTGCTCGTCGGCGACGGTCTTCTCCGGGTCCAGCACCGTGCGCACCATCAGCGGCATCAGCAACGGCATCAGCGTCCGCGCTACCGCGCCGGGGGCCTTCGCGTGGTTGATCCGGGCCGCGCGGGCCGCGACCTTCTCCACCCGGGCACGACGAAGCCGCACGTACGCGGCGAACGCCGCCTGGACGTCCGGCAGGTCCCGCAGGCAGCGGGCGAGTTGCACGGCGCTCTCGATGGCCAGCGACGCGCCCTGCCCCGAACTGTTCGACGGTGCGTGCGCGGCGTCGCCGACCAGCACCATCCGGCCCCGGTACCAGTGCGGCACGGGCGGCATGATCTGCAACGACCCGACCACCTGGAGGTCGTCCGCGTTGCTGGTCGCCATCAACTCCCGACCCGGGTCGTCGTCGCCGTAGGCGGCGCGCAGCGTGTCCAGCCACTGCTCCGCCGGCAGCGCCCGGGCCTCGACGAGGCTCATCGGCCGCTGCTGCGGCAGGTTGGCCCCCCACCGGGTGCCGCCGCCCGGCTCCGGCCAGTACAGGTAGTAGCCGCGCCGGCCGAACGCGAACGTCATCGTGCCCGGCTCGGCGTCCACGTCGTGCCGGGCTACCGCCTCGAAGCCGAGCAGCCCGGTGAACCGGGGGCTGGGCGCGGCGGGGTCGATGAGACCCCGGACCGTGGAGCGGATCCCGTCCGCGCCGACGAGGATGTCCGCGGTCGCGGTGCTGCCGTCCTCGAAACGTGCGATCACGCCGTCGCCGGTCTGCTCGGCGTCGACCAGCCGCTTGCCGTACGCGAACGGCACGCCCTCGGCGAACGCCTGGTCGTGCAGCACCTGGTACAGCTCGGCCCGGTGCACCACGCGCAGCGGCGGCACCCCGGTCAGCGTGGGCATGGCGATGCGACGCCGACCGACGGCCAGAGCGCTGCGTTCGATCGGTGTGGCGATCGCCGTCACCGCCTCGTGCGCGCCGACCGTACGCAGAGCCGCCACGCCGTTGGGCGCGAGGGCGAGGGTTCCGCCGATGCCGCTGGCCGTGGTCGGGTACGCCTCGTAGACGGTTGCGGTGATGCCGGCGCGGCGCAGCGCGAGCGCTGTCACCGGCCCGGCGATGCCACCGCCGATGACGATCGCGGTTCGTACAGTGGTCATGCTCTCTCCCTGGTGTGGTCGTGGGTGCGCGGGCGCGCGGACCTGGTGTGGTCGGTGCGCGGGCGCGCGGACCTGGGAGGGAGCCCGGTTATCCTCGTGGTTGCCGCTTCGGGCCGGGTGCCTTCCCAGGCGTCGGTTCGGGGTCAGGGCCCCGGTGAGGTGTTGGCGCACCTCGCCGGGGCCGCTCTTCAGCCGGTGGTGTCGGTGCCTGCCTCCGGGGTGAGGGTGTCGGGGTTGGATTTCGGGGCGGCCGTTCTCTCGGCCAACTCGGTCAGTTCGGCCGGCATCTCGCCCGTCTCATGGAAGGCCCGCCAGGTGTCCAACCCGGGGTAGGTCCCCGAGGTCAGCTCCGCGAGCAGTGCCCGCAGCCAGTCGGCCTCCGCGTTCCGGATGGCGAGGTCGTACTCCGACTCCACCAGGAACAGCCGAGGGATCTCCCGCAGGTGCGTGTCGAGCGTCTCGCGGTCCTGGCGAAGCGCGGCCTCCAGCAGGTCGAGTCGTTGCCGCAGCAGGCCGGTGGCCTCGTCCGGGTGCAGCGCGGCGAGCACTGACAACCCGGCCCGGAAACGGGGATGCTCCGCCATCGGGGTGGAGACCAGCTCGCGGGCCCAGTCGACAAGCTCCGTCCGACCGGCGTCGGTGATCCGGTAGACGGTTCGTTCCGGGCGTCGGCCCTCGCGCACGTTCTCCACCGCCTCGATGAGGTGGTGTTTGTCCAGGTTGCCGATCACCGTGTAGAAGGACCCCCACTTGAAGTCCATGTCCTGGTCCTTGCCCCAGGCCCGCAGTGCGGTGGCGATCTCGTACGGGTGCATCGGCCGCTGGACCAGGGCGGACAGCACGGCCAGCGCCAGCAGGTTGCCGACCTTGCGCCGCTTCGGCACTGTGACCCCCTCGCTCGTCAACGGTTACTCGTCGACGAATATACGCTGACGGGCGAATAACTGCGACCCGTTGCAACCTGAGCCGAGTCGATCACCGTGCGGCGTCGGGGTGGTCCCGGCGCGCTGGACCGTGGGGGTGGAGTGAGGTGACGTACGGCGGGGACGGGCCGGGACGCTCGGCCACGACGCTCGGCCTACGATCATCGGGTGGAGGAAGATATCCGGCGGATCGGGATCATGGGTGGCACCTTCGACCCGATCCACCACGGGCACCTCGTCGCGGCCAGCGAGGTGGCGGACCGGTTCGGCCTGGACGAGGTGGTCTTCGTGCCCACCGGGCAGCCGTGGCAGAAGGCCGACGAGCCGGTCAGCCCGGCCGAGGACCGCTACCTGATGACGGTGATCGCCACCGCCTCCAACCCCCGCTTCCAGGTCAGCCGGGTCGACATCGACCGTAGTGGGCCGACCTACACGGTCGACACGCTGCGTGACCTTCAGGCCGAGTACGGCCCGAAGGTGCAGTTGTTCTTCATCACCGGCGCGGATGCCCTGCAACGCATCCTGTCCTGGAAGGACCTGGATGAGATCTTCGAGTTGGCCCACTTCGTCGGCGTGACCCGGCCCGGTTTCCCGCTGAGCGACAAGCACCTACCGGCGGACACCGTCAGCCTGATCCAGGTGCCCGCGATGTCCATCTCGTCGACCGACTGCCGCGCCCGGGTCGCCCGAGGTGAGCCGGTCTGGTACCTGGTGCCGGACGGTGTGGTGCAGTACATCGCCAAGCGGAGCCTCTATCAGCGCTGAGCGCGCCCGTTATGACCAGGTTCATGGCGCTAACCGACCAGAACTGGACGATCGGGGTGCCGCCGGGTATGAGACGCTTGGAGCATCGCACGCTTGATCGAAGGAGAACGGTGACGATTTCCGAACGCGCTCACGAGCTGGCTATCGCGGCTGCCCAGGCCGCCGCCGACAAGAAGGCGCAGGACATCACGATCATCGACGTCGGCGACCAGCTCGCCATCACCGACGCGTTCGTGCTCGCCGCTGCCCCCAACGAGCGTCAGGTGCTGGCCATCGTCGACGCCATTGAGGAGAGCCTGCTGGAGCTTCCGGAGAAGGCGAAGCCGGTGCGGCGCGAGGGCGAGCGTGGTGGCCGCTGGGTGCTGCTCGACTACGTCGACGTCGTGGTGCACGTCCAGCACACCGAGGAGCGCGAGTTCTATGGGCTCGACCGCCTCTGGAAGGACTGCCCCACCATCCCGTTCGTCGATCGCGACCTGGTCGAGGCCGACGCCAGCGGGTCCGCCGCCGCCGAATGACCCGACTGATCGTCTGGCGGCACGGCAACACCGACTGGAACGCCGCCAACCGCGTCCAGGGGCAGCTCGACGTACCCCTCAACGAGCGTGGTCGCGACCAGGCTCGCGCCGCGGCGCCGCTGCTCGCGGCGCTGCGGCCCGACGCCATCGTCGCCAGCGACCTGAGCCGCGCCGCGGAGACCGCCGCCGCGCTCGCCGCGCTGACGGGCCTGCCGGTCCGCACCGACGCCCGGCTGCGCGAGCGGCACTTCGGCCAGTGGCAGGGTCTGCACCTCACCGAGGTCGCCGAGCGATTTCCCGACGAGTACGCGCGCTGGCGGGCCGGCGACCCGGACCCGGGCGCGGATCTGGAGCCCCTGCACGACCTCGGCGAGCGCGTCGGTGCCGCGCTGCGGGAGGCGGCCGAGGCCGCAGCCGGCGGCACGGTGGTGATCGCCACCCACGGTGGCGGCTCCCGACAGGGCATGGGCCATCTGCTCGGCTGGGACACCGGTGTGCTGCGCTCCGTCGGCTCGTTGGCCAACTGCCACTGGAGTGAGCTACGGCACGACGACCGTGCGCCGGCCATCGGGCGTCCGCAGGACGTCAGTGGCTGGCAGTTGCGGGCGCACAACGTCGGCCTGATCACTGCCCCGGTCGCCGTCGACGCGGTCTGAGCACTCGCGCCTCGGCGTTCGCGGCCTCGATCGGCTAGCGTGCCGGGCATGCCCGTCGCGGTTGTCATCGACTCCACCGCCTACCTTCCGTCCGAGCTGGTGCAGGCGCACCGGCTGACCGTCGTGCCGTTGACCGTCGTGCTCAACGGCGCGGAGGGGCTGGAGGGGGTGGAGACCCAGCCGGCCGACGCCACACGGGCGTTGAGCGCCCGCCGGGTCACCGCGACCACCTCCCGCCCGGCACCTGAGCAGTTCGCCCGCACGTACCGCCGACTGCTCGACGCCGGCGCCGACGGGATCGTCTCCGTGCACATCTCCGCCGCGCTGTCCGGCACGGTGGAGGCCGCCCAGCTCGCCGCCGCCGACCTGGACGGCCGGGTCGAGGTGGTGGACAGCCGCTCGGCGGGCATGGGGCTGGGCTTTCCGGCCATCGCCGCCGCCACCGCCGCCGAGGCCGGCCACGACCTTGCCGCCGTACGCGACGCGGCGCTCGCCGCCATCGCCCGCACCACTGTCTGGTTCTACGTCGACACGCTGGAGTTCCTCCGTCGGGGCGGTCGGATCAACGCCGCCGAGGCGTTGGTCGGCACCGCGCTGTCCGTCAAGCCGATCATGCACATGCCGGACGGGGCGATCGTGCTGCGCGAGAAGGTTCGCACCGCCAGCCGGGGAGTGGCCCGTCTCGTCGACCTGGCCGTCGAGGCGGCCGACGGCGACGACGTGGATCTCGGGGTCCACCACCTGGCCGCGCCGCAACGGGCCGAGGCGTTGCGCGCCGCACTGACCGAGCGGTTCGGCGACCGGCTGCACGACACGTACGTCTCCGAGGCCGGTGCCGTCGTCGCCGCGCACGCCGGACCGGGCCTGGCCTGTGTGGTCGTCCACCGCCGGCCGGAGGGCTGAGCGGTGTCCACCTCACAGGTGGTGACCGGAGGCGGTCGCGGAGTCGGCCGGGCCGTGGTGGAACGGCTGCTGGCGACGGGCGCCACCATCGTCGTACTGGAACGCGACGCCGACGCGGTCGACTGGTTGGCCGACCATCCGGCCGCCGATCGGCTCGTCGCGGTGGTCGGCGACGCCGCCGACGAGCAGGTGGCCGAGCACGCCGCCGAACTGGCGGACGGCGCCGCGCCGCTGACCGGCTGGGTGAACAACGCAGCGGTGTTCCGCGACGCCACGCTGCACTCCGCGTCGGCCGACACGGTACTGGACCTGATCGGGTTGAACCTGCGGCCAGCCGTGGTGGGCGCCGCGGTCGCCGTCCGCCGCTTCCTGGCCCGCGAGACCGGCGGCGCGATCGTCAACGTCTCGTCGCACCAGGCCCGTCGACCGGTGTCCGGTGCCCTGCCGTACGCGACGGCGAAGGCCGCGGTGGAAGGGCTGACCCGGGCGCTGGCAGTCGAGTACGGGCGGCACGGCATCCGGGCCAACGCGGTAGCGCTCGGCTCGATCGCCACCGAGCGGCACGCCGCATTCCTCGCCACCCAGGAGCCCACCCAGGCCCAGTGGATCGACGCCGAGCTGACCCGACTGCACCCGGTGGGCCGCATCGGGCGGGCCGACGAGGTGGCCGAGGCGGTCGCGTACCTGCTGTCACCCGCGGCGAGCTTCATCAACGGAGTGACGTTGCCGGTGGACGGCGGACGGGCCGTGCTCGGCCTCGACCCAGAGGCCCGCTGACCGTCTGGATCGCTCAGCCTCTAGCTGTCGGCGACGAAGACGCCCTGGCCTTGCTGGCCGTAGATCAGGTTCCGCTCGTGCAGCTCTTTGACGGCTCGATAGGCCGTTGAGCGTGCCACGTTGTACAGCTCGCCGATCTCGGACACCGATGGCAGTTGTTGGCCAGGCGAGTATTCGCCCGAGCGGATCTTCTGCTCGATGTCATCCGCCACGCGGCGGTAGTGCGGTGGTCTCGTCGGCATGAGCGGCTCTCCCGGACTTCAGCGGAGATCATGTTTCCAGCCCGGGCGTGATCGGGACAAGGCGGCAACGCGGCAAAGTGGAGATAGTGAGAACTTGACTACAGTGAGACAGTAGATACAGTGAGACAGTGGCCGGGTGCTCCTGGACTTCAGCACTCCTGAGGTATCCGGTCTGCCCGCCCTGAGGGAGAGCATCGCGCAACGCCTCGGCCCTCAGGGCGGGCTACTTCGGACCGGGCGGAGGCGCCGAACATGCCAATCGATGAACCGGTGTCTACGGCGACCGAACTGTTCGTGGCCAAGCGGGTGCTGGATGCTCACTGGACCCGGGCGCTCGACCGGCCGTGGCGGGCGGGCGGGTGCCTGGAGTGCCGAGGACACAGCGACTGCCGACAACTCGACTGGGCGTTGGCGCTCATGGCGGAAGTCGCCTCGGTCATGCTCCAAAAACGGTGAATGAACCTGCCCGCGCCGCTGTGTTAGCCTCCGTACGCGCCCCAGATGGGCCTACCCCCCGGAGGTTCTGGCTACTTCAGCCACCACGCCGAGATCGACGCGACGTACGCGTCTCTCGTGCGGGATCCGGGGCGTCGGTGCCCTCGGGGCTTCGTCATCTGCGTGGTTGGGTGAACGCTGTTGGGCCTCCGGTCGGGTCTTCGGATCGACCGGGAAGAAGACGGTACGGATGACAGTCACGTTCAACCACACCATCATCGCCAGCAAGGACAAGAGCGCCTCGGCGGCGTTCTACCGGGAGCTGTTCGAGCTGCCGGAGGCACCGTCGTGGGGGCCGTTCGCCAACGTCCAGCTGGACGAGGGTGTGCTGCTCCAGTTCGCCGAGCCGCCGGTGGACATCCAGATGCAGCACTACGCGTTCCTCGTCGACGACGAGTTGTTCGTGCGGTGCCTGGCGTTCGTCGAGGGGCGTGGCATCACGTACTGGGCCGACCCGCAGCTGAAGCGGGAGGGGGAGACCAACACCGAGCACGGTGGGCGGGGCTTCTACTTCTTCGACCCGGCCGGCCACGCCATCGAGATCATCACCCGGCCGTACCTGTAGCAGGCCCGTCGGCCGGTCGGGCGCTTTCGCCCCACCGGCCGTCAGCCTTACGCATAACAGATCGATGCATGATCAGGGCGTTGTCCACAGTGGCGGTGGTTGTCCACAGGACGAGCCGGTCACCCTCCACCGTCCCGGCCGCCGCCATAGCGTCGCGCTGTGTCGCACGACGAGGAGACAGAGGTACGCCAGCGCCTGCGTCGGCTGACGGAGCCGGCCGTCGCACCGCCGCCCCGGCCGGAGATGCCGCACGCGGGCGTACCCCCGTCGTCCCTGATCGGTGCGCTGCCGGCGGACGTGTTGTCCTTCCCGCCTTCCCTGCCGGTCGTGGCGCCGGCTGCGGACGGCCCGGCGGTCCGGCCGGAGTCGCGGCTACCCGGCCCGGGCGCGTTCGACCCCGGGCGGCGGGGTGTGCGGGCGTTGGCGGTCGTCGCCGTGGTGGTGGTGTTGGGCGCTGCCGGTTGGGCCTGGCGCTCGCGGCCGCAGTCGGAACCGGTCGCCCCGCTGGTCGCCGAGGCCGCGCCGGCCGCACCCTCGGGTGACCCGAGCGTGTCCAGCTCCGGCGAACTGGTGGTGGCGGTCGCGGGCAAGGTCCGAAAACCCGGTCTGGTACGCCTGCCGGCCGGGTCCCGGCTCGCCGACGCGGTGCAGGCGGCCGGCGGCGCGCTCCCGGGGGTCGACGTGGCGCTGCTCAACCCCGCCCGCAAGGTCACCGACGGTGAGCTGATCGTGGTCGGGGTGACGCCACCGCCGGTGCCGGGCGGTGCGGCCGGGCCTGCGGCGGGTGGAGGGGCCCCCGCCGCAGGGCCGGTGAACCTCAACACCGCGACACTGGCGCAGCTCGACGCGCTGCCCGGGGTGGGGCCGGTGCTCGCCCAACGGATCCTCACCCACCGGGATCAGCACGGCGGGTTCACGTCCGTTGGCGACCTACGCCAGGTCGACGGGATCGGCGATGCCCGTTACGAGCAGCTCAAGGACCTGGTGACGGTGTGAGCGAGTCCGCCGTCGCCGCTGACCCACCGCAGGTCGGCGGACCCCAGCCCCCGCCGCCGGCTGGGCCGGCTCAGGCCGCGCCGCTGGCCGGCGGGACCCGGTCAGAGCCGCCGGATCTGCGACTGGCGGGGCTCGCCGTGGCGGCGTGGCTCACCGCGCTCGCCGGTCTGCACCTCGGCAGCCGGGCGGTTCTGCTGGTGGCCGGCGCGGCGGTCGGTCTGACGGCGATCGGTGCTGTGCACCTCCTCGGCCGTCTCGGCCGTCCCCGAGCCATGGCGCTGCGCTACGGGTGGGTGGCCGTGGCGGTCGGCCTCGGTGTGGTCTGCGGGGGTGCGGCCACCGCCGCCCAGCTCGCCGCGCGCGACGCGCCGGCGATCCGTGCCCTCGCCGAGCAACGCGCGCCGGTCACCGCCGACCTGGTGGTCCGGGACGACCCGCGCCCGATCCGGAGCGCCGGGCGACCGGGGATGCTGCTGGTGTCGACCGAGCTGGTCCGGCTCACCGGCCCGGATGGTCGACGGTTCCACGCGTCGGTGCGGCTACTTGTCCTGGCGACCGACCCGGCGTGGCGGGGCCTGCTGCCCGGGCAGCGCCTCACCGTCGACGGTCGGCTCGGCGTTCCGCGCGGCGGCGATCTCACCGCAGCGGTGCTCAGCACCAATGGCCCACCGGAACGGCACGGCAAGTCGTCCTGGGCGCAGCGCGCCGCCGGGACGCTGCGTACCGGCCTGCAACGGGCCTGCGCGCCGTTGCCCGACGACCCCGGCGGGCTGCTGCCGGGTCTGGTGGTGGGCGACACCAGCCGACTCCCACCCGCCGTCGAGGCGGACTTCCAGGCCACCGGGATGACCCACCTCAATGCGGTTTCCGGCTCCAACGTCGCGATCGTGGTGGGTGCGGTGTTGTTGCTGGCCCGGTGGTCGCGCGCCGGTCCGTGGCTCGCCGCCGCGCTGTGCGGGGTGGCGCTGGTGGGGTTCGTCATTCTGGTCCGTCCGTCGCCGAGCGTCGTACGGGCCGCCACGATGGGAGCGATCGGGCTCGCCGCGCTCGCCGCCGGTCGACCTCGGGCGGCGCTGCCCGCGCTGGCCGCCGCCGTGACCGTGCTGGTGCTCGTCGACCCCGAGTTGGCCGGGGATCCCGGGTTCGCCCTCTCCGTGCTGGCCACCGGTGGCCTGCTGTTGCTCGCGCCGCGTTGGCGGGACGGACTGCGTCGGCGAGGCGTTCCGCCTGGGCTGGCCGAGGCGTTGGCCGTCCCGGCGGCTGCCCAACTTGCCTGCGGCCCGGTCGTCGCCGGGATCTCTGGCACCGTGAGCCTGGTGGCGGTGCCGGCGAACCTGCTGGCGGTGCCGGCCATCGCGCCAGCGACAGTGCTGGGCGTGCTGGCGGCCATGGTGTCGTCGATCTGGCCGGCCGGCGCCGAGTTCGTCGCGTGGCTGGCGAGTTGGCCGGCCTGGTGGCTGGTGGTCATCGCCCGGCATGGAGCCCGACTGCCAGGCGGCACCCTGCCGTGGCCGGGCGGGGTGCCCGGTGCCCTGCTGCTGACCGGGCTGACCGTCGCGCTGCTGATCGCGGTGCGCCGGCCACTCGTACGCCGGCTGGTGGCCGTGGTCGGGGTCGCCGCCGTGCTGGGTGCCCTGCCGGTTCGACTGGTAGCCGCCGGCTGGCCGCCCGCCGGTTGGGTGGTGGTGGCCTGCGCAGTGGGGCAGGGCGACGCCCTGGTGCTCCCGGTCGGCCCCGGTCGGGCCGTGGTGGTGGACGCCGGGCCGGAACCGGGTCCGGTGGACGGTTGCCTACGTCGGCTCGGCGTACGGGAGGTGCCCCTGCTGGTGATCAGTCACTTCCACGCGGACCACGTGGGCGGGGTGGCCGGGGTGTTCCGGGGACGGCGGGTGGGCGCCGTGCTGACGCCGTCGTCCACCGACCCGGAGAGCGGTCGGGACCTGGTTCGGGCGGCGGCCGCCGGAGGGCGGGCCGCGCTGCTGACCACCGTGGCCGGCGCTCGTCACCCGGTGGGCGGGGTCGACCTGCTGGTGCTCGGCCCGCCGTACCCGCTGGCCGGGACCAGGTCCGACCCGAACAACAACTCGCTGGTGCTGCGCGCCACAGTGGCCGGGGTGCGGATCCTGTTGGCCGGCGACGCGGAGACCGAGGAGCAGCACGCGATGGTGGCGCGGGCAGCCCCCGGCCAGTTACGCGCGGACGTGTTGAAGGTCGCGCACCACGGTTCGGCGTACCAGGACCAGGGTTTCCTCGATGCGGTGCGGCCGGCGGTGGCACTCGTGCCGGTGGGCACGGGCAACACCTACGGGCACCCGAGTCCGCAGCTGCTCTCCCAACTGGGCAGGGGCGGCGTGCGGGTGCTGCGTACCGACACGGACGGCGACGTGGCGGCGGTCCGGACGGACGGCGGTCTGGCGGTAGCCCGGCGAGGTGTACCCGCCGGCCGGCAGCCCTGACCCCGGTGGGACGACGGGCCGCTGATCAATCGGGCGACTTGCGAATTAAAAGGGAATTGAGTTGGATGTCTGGATTTGCGCTGTGTGCGGGCTGCGCCGATCAAGCAGCGAATGAGCAGGCACGATCCCGCCGCAGGCCGTGCGAATATGGGCGGCGTGACCCCCGCCAGCCTCGCCCCCATTCTGCTCGTCCTCGGTGACGAGGAGCTCCTCGCCACGCGCGCGGTCACCGAAGCTGTCGCGAAGGTTCGCAGTGTCGACCCCGAGGTGGACGTCCGCGAGTACCAGGCCAGCGCGCTCACCGTCGGCGAGATCGCCGAGATGCTCAGCCCTTCGCTGTTCGGCGGGCGGCGGCTGCTGATCCTGCGCTCGGGCCAGGACGCCCGCAAGGACCTGGTCGCCGCGCTGTTGGCGTACGCGAAGAATCCCGACCCGGAGGTCCAGCTGCTGGTGCTGCACCTGGGCGGTGCCAAGGGCAAGGCGTTCGCAGACGGTCTGCGGGCGGCTGGCGCGACGGTGGTCCCGGCCGCCAAGCTCAAGGGGCACCGTGACCGGTTGGCCTTCGTCCGCGACGAGATCCGCCGGGCCGGCGGAAAGTGCACCGACGACGCCGCCGAGGCGCTCATCGCCGCGGTCGGCAACGACCTGCGTGAGCTGGCCGCCGCCTGCTCCCAGCTTGTCGCCGACACCGATGGGCGGATCAGCGCCGAGACGGTCTCCCGTTACTACCGGGGCCGGGTCGAGGTGACCGGCTTCACGGTGGCGGACGCCACAATGGTCGGCGACGTGCCGGCGGCGCTCGAAGCACTGCGCTGGGCCCTGCACGTCGGGGTCGACCCGGTGCCCATCGCGGATGCCCTGGCGGACGGGGTGCGCACTGTGGCCCGGGTGGCATCGGCCGGCCGGGGCAGCCCGTACCAGCTCGCCAGCAGCCTCGGAATGCCCTCGTGGAAGATCGAGCGGGCGCAGCGGCAGGGGCGGGGCTGGACACCGGAGGGCCTGGTCCGGGCCATGCAGGTCGCCGCCGAGTGCAACGCGGCCGTCAAGGGCGGCTCCGACGACCGGGCGTACGCCCTGGAGCGTGCGGTCTTCTCGGTCGCGGCGGCCCGGCAGGGCAGCGCCAGGTGACGGGGGCGAACCGCCCAGCCTGGGCCACCATTCCCGTGGACGAGGCGCGTTACCGGCCGCTCTACGCCCGACTCCTCGGCCTGCGGTTCGTCAACCCCGGCGGCGTGCTGTGCTTCCTCTTCTTCGAGGGTGCCATCGCCCTGGCGGTGCTGCTCGCCCTCGCCGAGTTGGTCAGCTGGTGGGCGGTGCTGGTGCTGCCGGTCGTGGTGGCCGCCATGGTGAAGCTCAACGACATGGTTGCCGCGATCGTGGTCCGCTCCGCCGCGCTCGTGCCCGAGCAGGAACGGGATCGCTTTCGCCGGCAGATGGAACCGGTGGTCGGCCGAGCCCGGGTGGAGTGGGTCTCGCACAGCGTTCCCGGCGTGGTGATCACCGCCGATCCGGTGCCACCGCCCCGTCGGGCCAACCCGTCAGACTGAGCGCCGCCGCCCGTCGGGCCCTCGCCCGCAACGGCCGGCTCGGTTGAACACGGCCGGCCTCTGGACACACGGAAACCCCGGGCCGCGGGCCCGGGGTTTTCCGAATCAGTCTGACTGTGAAATCGTCAGGCGGAGAGCGACACCACGCGCTTTGCGATCGCGGACTTGCGGTTCGCGGCCTGGTTGGAGTGGATCACGCCCTTGCTGACGGCCTTGTCCAGCTTGCGCGAGGCGTCCAGCATGAGCGCGGTCGCCTTCTCGACGTCACCGGCCTCGGCAGCCTCGTGGAACTTCCGGACGGCGGTCTTCAGCGACGACTTGACCGACTTGTTGCGCAGCCGGGCCTTCTCGTTCTGCCGGTTGCGCTTGATCTGGGACTTGATGTTCGCCACGCGACAGCCTCGTCTTGATAGCTCGGGTTGGTCAGCTTATTGCGCGTGATGACGAACGTGCGTCATCGCTGCGCGAAGAGCAAGGTTACCAGGTCGCCCGGGACGAGCCAAAACGGCTCGGCCTTTCGCGCGACGGACCCGGCCCGTCGGGGACCAGGTTACGCCCTCGCACGTCGCGGCGGTTTACCGCCAGCCCTGGCGGTGGGCCAGCCAGTCGAGCGACTGCTCGCCGCTCCACCGCTGGTGGGCGGGCAGGTGCGGCGAGGCCGTCGGCGGTGCCGCCGCGGCGCCGGTGAGGTAGTAGCCGGCCAACGCGGCCAGGGTCGCGTCCAACGCGTCCGGCGGCGCGTCGGCGGTGGCCGGGTGCGCGACGAAGAGCCGGTCCGCGTCCAGCCCGCTGGCGTACACGGTGAGCAGCAGGCCGGCCAGGTCGAACCAGGCCGGCCCGGAGCAGACCCAGGTCCAGTCGCAGAACCAGGCCAGGCCCTCCGAGTCGATCAGCACGTTGTCGACCCGCAGGTCACCGTGGATCAGGCCGGTCGCCCCGGCGGCGTACCGGGGGAGGAGGGACTCCAACTCCACCAGCTCGGGCAGCCGGCCCACGAGCGGCGCGGGCAGTGGTGGGGTCGGCTCCCGACCGGCGGCGACCTCCTCCCACCACAGGATGTCCGACCGGGCCAGGTCGGCCAGGTGCGGCAGGCCGAGCGCGGTCAGCTCGCCCGGCGGGTCGGCCAGGGCTGCGGCGATACGCGCGTATCCGGCGAGGGTGGCGTCCAACTCGACGGGCACCCAGGGCAGCTGCGGGGTGTGCCCGTCGACGGCGTCGGTGCAGAGCACGAACCAACCGGCCGCGGAGAGGGTCCACCGGGGGCGGGGCGCCGGCAGGTCCGCCGGCAGCCGGTCGAGGATCGCGGCCTCTCGGGCGTACCAGTCGACAAGGTGCGGTTGCTCGGCGGCGGGCGCGGCCTTCACGAAGGCCCGACCACCGTCGGCGGTGTCGAGCACGGCGGCGAACCCGCGGGTGAAGCCCGCGCCCGCGACCCGGGCGGTGACCACCGGCGCGCCGAGCCGTTCGGCGACCGCGGCCCGCAGCGCCGCCGGTAACGCCGGCCACGACGGGCGCAGGGCACTCGCGTGGTACGGCGGCAGCGGGGGAGAGGACATCACACCATGCTGCACCGGGGTACGTGCGCGACGCACGGCGACACTGCCAGACTGCCAAGCCATGAGGACCGAGGACTTCTGGCAGCTGATCGACCAGGCGCGGGCCGGCGGCGGGGGTGAGCCTGGCCCGGTCGCCGCGCGAGCCGTGGCGTTGCTCGCCGAGCGCGACCCGGAGGACATCATCGGGTACGCGCGGCACCAGACGCGGGTGCTGGCCGCCTCGCACAAGGCGGATCTGTGGGGTGCGGCGTACCTGATCAACGGTGGCGCCTCGGCTGAGGGCTTCGAACACTTCCGGGGCTGGCTGATGACCCAGGGTCGGGCCGTCTTCGCCGGCGCGGTCACCGAACCGGACTCGCTGGCCGAACTGCCCCAGGTGCGGGCGGCCTCGCTCAGCGGCGAGGAGTTCTCCGCCGAGCAGATGCTCTCGGTGCCGTGGGACGCGTACCGCAAGGCCACCGCTACCGAGTTGCCGGCGGACCGCGAGCCGGTGCGGACGCCGGATCTCAACGACTTCTGGGACTTCGACGACGAGGACGAGGCGCGTCGCCGGCTGCCCCGGCTGGCCGCGCTCTTCGTCGAGCCGCCGATGGAGTGAGGGGTCCTCGGGCCGTTCCATCGCCCGCGCAGTGGGCGCACCCCGGCGGCGTGGGAACATAGAGGGGGTCGGCGGCGCGCCGGCCTGTTCACGTCAGCCGACCAGAACGGACCGCTGTGCCACCGAAGCTCGATCCCGGCGCGAACGCCCCTGGTGCCACCGACCCCGGTCGCATCCGGAACTTCGGCATCATCGCCCACATCGACCACGGGAAGTCGACCCTGGCCGACCGGATGTTGCAGCTCACCGGTGTGGTCGACCCGCGGCAGATGCGCGCGCAGTACCTGGACCGGATGGACATCGAGCGCGAGCGCGGCATCACCATCAAGAGCCAGGCCGTCCGCATGCCGTGGACCATCCGCGAGGGTGAGCGGGCCGGTGAGCAAGCGGTGCTCAACATGATCGACACCCCGGGGCACGTGGACTTCACGTACGAGGTGTCCCGGTCGTTGGCCGCCTGTGAGGGTGCCGTGCTGCTGGTCGACGCCGCGCAGGGCATCGAGGCGCAGACCCTGGCCAACCTCTACCTGGCTCTCGAGAACGACCTGCGCATCATCCCGGTGCTCAACAAGATCGACCTGCCGGCCGCACAGCCGGAGAAGTACGCCGAGGAGTTGGCCCACCTGATCGGCGGCGACCCGGCCGACTGCATCCGGGTCTCCGGCAAGACCGGCGAGGGCGTCCCGTACCTGCTCGACGAGATCGTCCGGCAGTTCATCCCGCCGGTCGGTGACGCGGTGGCGCCCGCCCGGGCGATGATCTTCGATTCGGTGTACGACGTCTACCGCGGCGTCGTCACGTACGTCCGGGTCATCGACGGCCGGATCAGCGCCCGCGACCGGATCAAGATGATGTCCACCGGCGCTGTGCACGAGCTGCTGGAGATCGGTGTCATCTCACCCGAGATGGTCAAGGCCGAGGCGCTCGGCGTCGGCGAGGTCGGCTATCTGATCACCGGTGTGAAGGACGTCCGGCAGTCCCGGGTCGGTGACACCGTCACCATCAACAGCCGGCCGGCGGCCGAGGCGTTGGGTGGCTACAAGGACCCGAAGCCGATGGTCTACTCCGGCCTCTACCCGATCGACGGGTCCGACTACCCCAACCTGCGCGAGGCGTTGGACAAGCTCAAGCTCAACGACGCCGCCCTCGACTACGAGCCGGAGACCTCCGGCGCGCTCGGCTTCGGCTTCCGCTGCGGCTTCCTCGGCCTGCTCCACCTGGAGATCATCCGGGAGCGGCTGGAGCGCGAGTACAACCTCGACCTGATCTCCACCGCGCCCAACGTCGTCTACCGGGCGATCACGGACGACGGCGAGGAGATCGTCGTCACCAACCCGAGCGAGTACCCCACCGGCAAGATCGCCGAGGTGTACGAGCCGGTGGTCCGGGCCACCGTGTTGACGCCCAACGACTACGTGGGCGCGGTCATGGAGCTCTGCCAGGGCCGGCGGGGCAACCTGCTCGGCATGGACTACCTCTCCGCCGACCGGGTGGAGCTGCGCTACACGCTGCCGCTCGCGGAGATCATCTACGACTTCTTCGACCAGTTGAAGAGCCGTACCAAGGGCTACGCCTCGCTCGACTACGAGCCCACCACCGAGCAGGCGTCCGACCTGGTGAAGGTGGACATCCTGCTGCACGGCGAGCCGGTGGACGCGTTCAGCGCCATCGTGCACAAGGACAAGGCGTACAACTACGGCGTCACCATCGCCGCCAAGCTGCGCACCCTGATCCCGCGCCAGCAGTTCGAGGTGCCGATCCAGGCGGCCATCGGCAGCCGGGTCATCGCCCGGGAGACCATCCGGGCGATCCGTAAGGACGTGCTCGCCAAGTGCTACGGCGGCGACATCAGCCGTAAGCGCAAGCTGCTGGAGAAGCAGAAGGAAGGCAAGAAGCGGATGAAGATGGTCGGCCGGGTCGAGGTGCCGCAGGAGGCCTTCATCGCCGCACTCTCCTCCGACTCCGGCGACGGCAAGGCCGCCGGCAAGAAGTAGTTCGCGTCGCCGTACGCGCCCGGGTGCCATCCGCACCCGGGCGCGTCGCGTTTCGGGGTGTGCTCGTCCACTCTGTCCCGGGTGGACCGCGTGTCTGCCGGCCGCCCAACGCTGTGGTGCGGTGCGTGCGACCACCCGTGCGGAGATTTTTTTCGGTCGCTGCCGCGGGGCCGGTGGGCCGAGGAGATGGGCTCCTACCTGTGTGGACGTAGTCCCGGGTCAACCGACGCACCTCCGAAGCATTGACAACTGGCGTTGTCTTTCGAAGTGAGTCGGTTTGGGCTTTCGGTGGGTCGGGCACTTAACCGTCACGACAGGAAGCACACACCTCGTGTGTCAGACATTCTTTCGAAGGAGGGCGACCGTGGAGTTCACCGTGTGGGGCATCATCACTGCGATCGTTGTTGGTCTCATCGTCGGCGCGCTCGGCCGCCTGGTCGTCCCGGGTAAGCAGAACATGCCGATCTGGCTGCACATGCTGATCGGTATCGGCGCGGCCCTGCTGGGCACCGTCCTGGCTCGGGCCATCGGCATCGCGACCGAGACGAGCGGCATCGACTGGGCCGAGCTGCTGGTGCAGGTCGTGCTGGCCGCGATCGCCGTCGCGCTGGTGGCCGGTGTGGGTGGCCGCCGCCGCGTGACCCGGTAACACCAGCAACGCGTATTACCGCAACACCTTCGAGGGGCGCTCGGCCATCAGGCCGGGCGCCCCTCGGTGCTTGATCGAATTTGATCGACGGGCGTCTGATCCGGCGATCTCTGTGTCCGACTCGGCCGCAGTGTCGTCCAGCCCTCCGCGCGCCGCGTCCTGCGTCTTTGTCCGGAGCCCCGTGTCCTGCACCCCCGCATCCGGGCGCCCCGTGTCCTGCCTCCCGCGTCCGGGCGCCCGTCCAGCGCCAAGATCGTGCTCCAACCTGGTTGTAGTGGCCTCCACCTGGCCGCGATACCACTACAACCAGGATGGAGCACGATCTTGGGTGCGATACGGGACGGGCGCGTTGGAGCGTGAGCGCGAGACGCGGTTCGAGCAGTACCGCGGAGTCACGGAGTCACTCCCACCGCGCCGATCTTGCATTTTCTGCTGCGACATTCCGGGCATCTCACTCCTATCGACCACCGAAAGTGCAAGATCGGCGGGCGCGGGGCGCGGGGCGCGGGGCGCGGGGTGCGGGGTGCGGGGCGCGGGGCGCGGGGTGCTGCGGTTTGTGGTCCGTGCCTGTGTTCATCAATTCGTGATCGTCTGGGCCGTGTAGTCGGTTTGGATTTTCGGTGGGTAGGGCAATTAACGGTCACGACAGGAAGCACACGAACCGTGTGTCAGACATTCTTTGAAGGAGGGTGGCCGTGGAGCTCACCGTGTGGGGCATCATCACTGCGATCGTTGTTGGTCTCATCGTCGGCGCGCTCGGCCGCCTGGTCGTCCCGGGTAAGCAGAACATGCCGATCTGGCTGCACCTGCTGATCGGCATCGGCGCCGCGCTGCTGGGCACCGTCCTGGCGCGGGCCATCGGCATCGCGACCGAGACGAACGGTGTCGACTGGGGCGAGCTGCTGGTGCAGGTCGTGGTTGCCGCGATCGCCGTCGCGCTGGTGGCCGGTGTGGGTGGCCGCCGCCGCGTGACCCGGTAACGACCTGGCATCATCTGGCGACACAGCACCACCGGTAGGACAGTACGACTGCAAAGAGCGCCCGGCCGAGAGCCGGGCGCTCTTTCGTGCTGATAGGCCCAACTTTGGACGGATGTTGGAGTGCCGGTCGTCGGGCCGCTGCGGTACGGTCGCCACGCTTCGGCCAGTCCCGCCCACTGTCGTAAAGGAATTCTCCGTACTAGGGTGCGGCGGAGAAGGTTAGTTCCAGGCGGCGCGAGGGGAGAAGTGGCGTGAACAGGTGGAAGCGGCTGGCCCCGGTCACCGCCATGGTGGCCTCGGCCGCGATGGTGCTGACCGGCTGTGGAGGGTCCGGCGACGACGCGGCCGACGACAGCAAGCTCACGGTCTGGATGATGGGTGAGGGCGGGGACGCGCAGAACTCCTTCCTCGACGGGGTCGAGGCCGAGTTCCGCCAGAAGCACCCCGACACCGATGTGGTCGTGCAGTACATCCCCTGGCTGGAGGCGCCCAAGAAGTTCCAGGCGGCGCTCGCCGGCGGTGAGGGGCCGGACATCACCGAGCTTGGCAACACCGAGACTCAGGGTTGGGCCGCCCAGGAGGCGCTCGCCGACGTTAGTGGTCGGATGGGCGGCTGGGCCGACGGCAAGGATCTGCTGCCCGACCTGGTGCGCAACGCTCAGCTCGACGGCAAGCAGTACGGCGTGCCCTGGTACGCGGGTGTGCGCGCGATCTACTACCGCACCGACTGGTTCGCCGAGGCCGGCGTGCAGCCGCCGAAGACCTGGGATGACCTGGTCACCGTTGCCAAGGCTGTGCAGGCGAAGAAGAAGGGCACCTACGGCATCGCCCTGCCCGGCAACTCCGAGCTGCCCTTCTACTCCTTCCTCTGGGGTGCCGGCGGCGAGATCGCCAGCAACCAGGGCGGCACCTGGAAGTCCGGTTACACCACGCCCGAGGCGCAGCGGGCCGTCAAGTTCTGGACCGATCTGGTGACTGTGCACAAGGTCGCCCCGCCGGCGGCGGCGGGTTGGAACGAGATCGACGCGCGTACCCAGTTCGCCACCGGCAAGGCCGCGATGGCCTTCGCCGGTAGCTGGCAGCAGGGCGCCATCAAGAAGGACAATCCCGAGATCGAGAAGGTCTGGGGTACGTTCCCGATCCCCGGCCCGGACGGCAAGGCGGCGCCCGGTTTCGCGGGCGGCTCGGACGTGGCGATCTGGAAGGACAGCGAGCGGCAGGACCTGGCCTGGGACTACCTGACCGTGCTGCTGAACAAGAAGAACGCGCAGAGCTTCGCGAGCAGCCTCGGCTTCTTCCCCGTCTACCAGGACCTGGTCTCCGGTGACGCGTACGCGAACGACAAGGTGATGGCGTCGTTCGCCGCCACCATGCAGAACACCAAGCTCACGCCGCTCACCCCGAAGTGGGTGGAGGTCAGCCGGACGAAGACGGTGACCCAGGCGATGAACAGCTCGGTCATGAAGGGTCAGAAGACGGTCGAGAAGGCTACCGCCGACGCGGCCGCCGAGATGGAAGGCATCTTGAACAGCAAGTGAGCCTACAGACCAAAAACCCGGAGACGTCCGCCGCGCGGGAGACCCCTGCGCGGCGGCGTCGCCGGGTGGACCGCCTGCCCTACCTGCTGCTCCTGCCCGCCCTGCTGATCATCGGAGTGCTGCTGCTCTGGCCGCTCGGCCAGGTGGTGGGGATGTCCTTCTACCGGTTGAACAGCGTCCGGCAACTGCGCGGCGATCGGGAGTGGCCGTGGGTGGGTTTCGGCAACTACGCCGACATCCTCTCCGACCCGTTCTTCCTGACCGTGCTGCGCAACACGGTCCTCTTCGCCGCGGCGAACGTGCTGCTCACCATGGTGCTCGGCACCCTGGTGGGGCTGCTGCTCAACCGGCTCGGTCGAAAGATGGCGACGTTCGTGGCCAGCTGCGTGATGCTCGCCTGGGCCACCCCGGCGCTGACCGGCACCATCGTCTGGAAATGGATCTTCGACGACACGAGCGGCCTGGTCACGTGGCTGTTCAACGCGTTGCCGGACGGGCTCTCGACCAGCCTGTTCGGGCGCAGCGACTGGACCGGTTACGGCTGGTTCAACTCGCCGCTGCTCTTCTTCGCCATCCTCACCCTGGTGGTGGTCTGGCACTCGTTCCCGTTCATCGCGGTGAGTGTGCTGGCCGGTCTCAAGAGCGTGCCGAGCGAGTTGCACGAGGCGGCCCGGGTGGACGGTGCCAGCCCGTGGCGGGTCTTCTGGAAGATCACGTTCCCGCTGCTGCGTCCGGTCTTCGGGATCCTGATCGTGCTCTCCACCATTTGGGACTTCAAGGTCTTCACCCAGCAGTTCGTGCTGGCCGGCGGCACCCAGGACCGGCCGACGTTCATGCTCGCCATCTACTCGTACGCCGAAGCCTTCTCCCCGCCGCCCAAGTACGGGCTCGGCGCTGCCATCGCGGTGATCCTCACGCTGATCCTGCTGGCGGTCACCGGCTTCTACGTACGGATGGTGCTCAGGCAGGAGGACGAGTCGTGAAGAAAATCGCCCTCAACGGCGCCGGGCTGCTGGTCGCGCTCTTCGCGGCGTTCCCGGTCTACTGGATGATCTCCACCTCGCTGAAGCCGAGCAACGAGATCTTCTCGGCCACCCCGCAGCCGGTGCCGACCCATCCGACGTTGGCGCACTACCGGGAGATCCTGACCGGCAACCTGATCCCCGGCGTCAGCTTTCTGGACTTCTTCCTCAACAGCGCGCTGGTCGCGGTCTCCACTGTGGTGCTCAGCGGCCTGGTGGCGTTGCTCGCCGCGACCGCTGTGGCCCGGTTCCGCTTCAAGCTGCGGACCAGCTTCCTGATCATGCTGCTGGTGGTGCAGATGATCCCGCTGGAGGCGTTGGTCATCCCGCTGTTCCTGATGATCCAGCGGCTCGGGCTCTACAACACCCTGCCCAGCCTGATCCTCACGTACCTCGGTTTCTCGCTGCCGTTCGCGGTCTGGATGCTGCGCGGCTTCGTCGCCGCGGTGCCGAAGGAACTGGAGGAGGCGGCGGCGATCGACGGGGCCAGCCGGGCTCAGATCTTCCGCCGGGTGCTCTTCCCGCTGGTCGCGCCCGGCCTCGTGGCGACCAGCATCTTCTCCTTCATCACCGCGTGGAACGAGCTGATCTTCGCGTTGACGTTCATCAACGACCAGGGCAGTTACACCCTGCCGGTGGCGATGACCTTCTTCTTCGGTCGGGACGACACCAACTGGGGGCCGGTGATGGCCGCGTCCACCCTGTTCACCCTGCCGGTCATCATCTTCTTCCTGCTGGTGCAGCGCCGGATGGTCTCCGGCCTGGTGGCCGGCGCCGTCAAGGGCTGAACCGCCGGGGGCGGTGGTCAGCCGCCGGGCAGGACGGTGAGCCCCGACCGGGCGACGATTTGCTGTAACGCCGCCACGTGCCCGTCGAACGCCGCCCGGCCGGCCCCGCTCAGGGTCACCGAGGTACGCGGGCGCTTGCCCACGAAACTCTTGCGGATCTCCACGTAGCCGGCCTGCTCCAGCGTGGTGAGCTGCTTGGACAGCGCCGAGTCGGAGAGCCCGAGATGCTCGCGCAGGTAGCGGAACTCCGCCCACTCGGTGGCCGCGAGCAGGCTCACCAGGGACAGCCGGGTCGGCGCGTGGATCAGCTCGTCGAACCGGGCGGTGCTCACCGGCCGCCGCCCAGCGGTCGGGTGGTCATCATCCGGCGAAGGTAGCGCATCAGCGGCTCCCCGGTGGCGGTCATCGCGCCGCCGGCGGTCGCCGTACCGACCGTCGCGGGCCAGCTCAGACCGGCCGCCTCGGCGGTGAACCCGGTGCCGACGCCGAGCGCGACCAGGGCGAGCGCGTAGACGGCGATGACGGCAACCCCCCGTACGCCGATGATGTGGGCGTGGACCTGGGCGCGGTGCCGCACGAGGAGCAGGCCCACGACGGCGGTCAGGCCGATCGCGTACGCCACCGACCCGACCGCGACCAGCCACGGTCGGCGACTTTCCACGGTGGCGGTGAAGGCCACCATGAGCCCGCCCACGGCGGGCCAGAACCAGGCCGGAACGAGGGCGGCCGTGACCGCTTGCTCGCGGCGGGCGTGGATCTCGGCGAGCGCGTTGGCGGCCGCCGCGGGTGTGATGCCAGGCTCGGTCATGGCTGCTCCTGAAGGGAAGGAAACAACTTTCCTGTCAGGCAAGTAAAGCAGTCACTTGCCACCCGGGCAAGTACTTTCCGCTGCGACCGTGAGGGCCCCTCCAGGCGGCGACGTGCGGTTAGGCTGGCCGTCATGACGGGCAGGGTGGCAGCGGTGAACCTCGGCGTGGTGACCGTGGCGGAGTGGGCCGGCGATGCGAGCGGTCGCAGCGGCATCGACAAGCGGCCGGTGGACGGCCCCGTGCCGATCCGCTTCGACGGGGTGGTCGGCGACTTCATCGGAGAGCGAGCCCATCACGGCGGCCCCGACCAGGCGGTCTACGCCTACGCGGAGGAGGACGCCGCATGGTGGGCGGCGGAGCTGGGCCGCGACGTCCGGCCGGGTGGCTTCGGGGAGAACCTGTCGACCTACGCGGTCGACGTGACCGGCGCGGTGATCGGTGAGCAGTGGCTGGTCGGTTCGGCCCTGCTCCAGGTCACCAAACCGCGTACGCCGTGCACCACCTTCGCCGGGTTCTGGGGCGTACCGGATCTGATCAAGCGGTTCACCGCCCGGGCGCTACCCGGCGCCTACCTGCGGGTGCTGCGCGAGGGGGAGGTCGGCCCGGGCGACCCGGTCGAGGTGGTGGAACGGCCGGCGCACGGTGTGACCATCGGCGAGGTGTTCCGGGCGACCAGCCTGGAGCCGGAGTTGCTGCCTCGGTTGCTCAAGGCGGAGGAGCTGCCGGAGTCGATCCGGGAGAAGGCCCGCCGCCGCCTCGCCGCCCGTGGCTGACTGGTCGGCGTAAGCCCACGCGGCCGGCGACCGCCGGCGTCGACATGCGGAACGGCCCCCCGTCATCGCTGAGCGTGACGGGGGGCCGTTCCACGAGCAGGGATCAGCGGAGCCAGGGGATGTTGCGGTCGAGCAGACCGCGCTCCTTGAGCTCCTTGCGCAGCGGGATCTCGTCGTCGACGTACCCGTCCCAGTTGATGCCCCAGTAGTTGGCGGTGTGGGTGCCCTCGCCGATCAGCTGGCGCTGCACCGGGGTGCGGTTGCGGTACCACTCGCCGTTCAGGTCGGGGTGCAGCTCGTCCAGCGGACGGATCCACCGGTAGGTGTAGCCGACGAAGAGCATCTTGCGGGTGATGGTCGACAGGTTCGTCGACCGCGAGTGCCACTGCCGGCGGTCGAAGATGAAGGCGTCGCCCGGGTTGGCGGTGATCTCCACCGTGCCCTCCGGGTCGGGGTTCTGCACGGTCAGGTCCGCCGGCCGGGGCAGCGAGTTCTTCAGGTGGCTACCCGGGATGACCTTGGTGGCGCCGCGGCCGGTCTCGGAGAGGTCCGACAGCACGTACGCGACCTTCAGCGAGAACATCGGGCGAGGCAGGTTCGGGTCCATCGTCTCCGGGTCGGAGTTCTGCCGGTACCCGTCCTGGTGCCAACCCCAGTACGGCTTCTCCGGCTCGGCGGCCGGCGGGGTGACGTCCAGGTGGTTGTGGTGGGTGTAGATGTTCCAGCCGGCCAGCCCCCACATGTACGGGAAGGCGATCGGGTGGGTCAGCAGCTCACCGAAGAGCTCGTCGCGCTCCAGGAAGCCCAGCAGGTGCAGGGTGCCGTCCTTCTTGGTGGTGCCCTTGGCCTGCTCCTCCGCGTAGACGCGGTCGACAGCCGCCTCCAGCGCCGCCCGGTGGTCCTCCGTCAGGACGTTGCGCAGCAGGAGGAAGCCCTGCTCGTGGAACTCCTTGCGGTCAGTGTCGCTGATCGGTTCGTAACCGGTCCGGTCGCCGTAATCGAACACCGCGTCGTACCCCTCCCCATGAGGTGAAACCTTTTCTGGCACAGGCCGCCGATCGTAACGCGGCGGTCCAGGCCTCGGGGAGGGCGTGGTGCGGGATTGGGCCAGGGCGGGACCCCATGCAGTGAGAGAAACGCACAGAGTGAGATCTGCGTGATCAATAGTGCGATTCAGTGGGCATTGCCCGATTGTGCGGTGACTGCCGGTTAAGAGATCCGGGTCGGTCAACCCTCGTTGAACACCTCGGCGACCACCTGGCCGGCGGGGTTCTGGCGGCCGTCCACCCGGCCCCACGAGCCGCCGCGGGCGGTCCACTCCAGGTCGCCGAAGCCGACCCGCTTCACGCCGTGGTCCTGGGCGTGCGAGACCAGCCAGTGCGCGTACCGCCAGCCGTCGCGCTGGTCGCCCGGAGTCACCGCCAACCCGGTCTGGTCGGTCGGGTCGGTGCCCTTGAGCCCCCAGTCCAGCACCAGGTTGCGGGTCAGTTGCGCGGCCGCGGCCGCACCGTGCATCGCCGGGGTGCGCCCCACGGTGCAGGCGACCGCGCCGCTGGCGTCGCCGAGCAGGGCCCGGCTGAGCACCTCGGAGTCGTCGGCCCACTTCTGGTACGCCTCGGGGAACGCCGAGCGCTGCACCCGCTGGGCGGCGTCGGTGACGCGCATCTTCTCCCAGCCGCGCACCTTCTTGAGAGCCGCGTAGAACCTGTTCGCCGCGTACCGCGGGTCGCGGATCTGCGCCGGGGTGCCCCAGCCCTGGCTCGGCCGCTGCTGGAACAGGCCGACCGAGTCGCGGTCGCCGTCGGCGAGGTTGCGCAGCCCGGACTCCTGGTACGCGGTGGCGAGCGCGACCACGACGGCCCGCTCGGGCATTCCGCGCTTCGCGCCGATCGCCGCGATGGTCGCCGCGTTGGCCATCTGGTCGGCGTCCAGCGCGACACGTCCGTCGGCCTGCACCGTGCACTTGCGTGCCACCAGCGGCAACCCGAGGTTGTCGCCGACCTGTCGTACGACGAGCCAGATCGCGATCACGGCGACGAGGATGAGCACCACTCCACCCGCCACGGTTGCCCGAGTTCGCACCCACACCCCCAGATCGACAGTCCGACAAGCGTACGTCCCCGCAGGCCCCTTCCGGGTCGTCCGAGCGGTTCGGGCCCGGCCTGGACGACTCCGACCGGTTCGGGGCGGGCTCCGCCGCCGCGTACCGGTTGGCGACGTTCCCGCTCCGGTCGCGATCTCACCTGCCACGCCCCTCCGACACGCAGGGCTGTCGTGCGCGTCACCGGGTACGCGATATCGGGAAGCGATTGAGCGGTCAAGGACTTAACTCGGTTGACATGTCAATCTGACCTACCGCCCCAAGCCGGGCGCGTTGGTCATTGAACGAGGAGGAGTTCCATGGGAACGCTTGATGGCAAGGTCGTGCTGATCACCGGCACCGGCGGGGGCCTGGGCCGCGTCGCGGCGCTGACCTTCGCCCGTGAGGGCGCGAAGGTCGTCGGGGCCGACCTCCAGGTCGCGGGTAACGACGAGACCGTCGAACTCGTCCGGCGCGCGGGCGGCGAGATGACCGGCATCGCGCCGGTCGACCTCACCGACCCCGAGCAGGTACGCAAGCTCGTCGACGACGCCGCGGCCGCCTACGGCGGGCTCGACGTGGTCTACAACAACGCCGCCGCGCTCCGCTTCGGCCCGATGCCCGACTTCTCCGTGGAGGACTGGCGCTACACCATCACCGGAGAACTCGACATTCCGTACTTCGTGTCGAAGTTCGCCTGGCCGCACCTGGTCCGACGCGGCGGCGGTGTCATCATCAGCGCCGCCTCCATGGCCGGAATGATCGGCGGCCACGTCCCGCCGATGGTCGGTCACACCGCCGCGAACGCCGGCATCATCGGCATGACGCGACAGCTCGCCCTCGAAGGTGCGCCCCACGGCATCCGCGCGGTGGCGGTCAGCCCCGGGCCCACCCTCACCCCGGCCAGCGAACGCGACCTCGGTGACAACCAGGAGGCGCGGGACGCCATCACGGCCAAGACGCTCCTCAAGCGCTTCGCGCGCCCCGAGGAGGTCGTCGAGCTGGTGGTCTTCCTCGCGTCCGACCGGGCGTCGTACATCACCGGGGCGAACTACCCGGTCGACGGCGGCGCGACCGCCTGGTGACCCGACCTTGGGGCGCCGCCGAACGACGGTGGCGCCCCGACCGTCAGTCGTCGAGAGCGGGAACCCAGCGCGCCGGTCGCTTCTCCCGGAAGGCCATGACCCCCTCGCGCCCCTCGTCGGAGAGGAAGTAGCCCGTCGAGACGGCGGAGAGTCGGGCCAGGTCGGCGCGCAACTCGGCGGTGCCCGGTCGACGCAGCAGCTCCTTCGCGCCGGCCAGCGCACCGGGGGCGCCGCGCACCAGCGAGTCGCAGTAGCCGCGTACCGCGTCGTCCAACCCGTCCGCCGGGACCGAGGCCGTCACCAGGCCGACCTCGGCGGCGCGGCGGCCGTCGAAGGTGTCCCCGGTCAGATACAGCTCGGCGGCGGCGCGGGGGTGCAGCCGGGGCAGCACGGTCGCCGAGATCACCGCCGGGATCACCCCGATGCGTACCTCGGTGAACGCGAAGGTCGCCTCGTCGGCGCAGACCGCCAGGTCGGCGGCGGCGATCAGGCCCAGCCCGCCGGCCCGCGCCGGCCCGCCGACCCGGGCCAGCACCGGCTTCGGGCACTCCCAGAGCGCCGCGAGCACGTCACCCAGCATCCCGGCCGGCACCGTCCCGCTGGCGTACGCCGCGGCGGTCTCCTTCAGGTCCGCGCCGGAGCAGAACACCGGGCCGGTGTGGTCGAGCACGATCACCCGCACCGCCTCGTCGGCGACCGCGTCCGCCAGCCCGGCCAGCAACTGGGTCATCAGGGCGGTGGAGAGGGCGTTGCGGTTGTGGGGGCTGTCGAGGGTGAGGGTGGTCACCCCACGGGCCGTGGCGACCCGCACGAGGACGTCGGGAGAGGTCATGCCGGGCACACTAGTGGCCATGCCCGGCGTCCTTCCAGATGGTGAGACCGTCCCCGTCGACGGATCGTTGCCCGCCACCGCCACCGCGGCGGTCGGCGCGCGCGGCTTCGGCGTGTACGTGCACGTGCCGTTCTGCGCCAGTCGCTGCGGATACTGCGACTTCAACACCTACACCGCGGCCGAACTGGGCGGCGGCGCGAGCCGCGAGGGGTACGCGGACACGGTGCTGGCCGAGCTGAGGCTCGCCGCCCGGGTGCTCGGCGACACTCCGCCGCCTCGGGTCGACACCGTCTTCGTCGGCGGCGGCACGCCGACCCTGCTCCCCGCCGACGACCTGGCCCGCATCCTCGACGGCATCGACAGCACGTGGGGGCTGGCCGCCGACGCCGAGGTGACCACCGAGGCCAACCCCGAGTCGGTCACCCCCGAATCGTTGAAGCTGCTGCGGTCCGCCGGCTACACCCGGATCTCGCTGGGCATGCAGTCCGCCTCCCCGGGGGTGCTGGCGATCCTGGACCGCAAACACAGCGCCGGTCGGGCCACCGCCGCCGCCCTGGAGGCGCGTGACGCCGGGTTCGAGCACGTCAACCTGGACCTGATCTACGGCACCCCGGGGGAGCGCTCCGAGGACTTCGCCGCCTCGCTGGAGCAGGTCGTCGCCGCCGGGGTGGACCACGTCAGCGCGTACGCCCTGATCGTCGAGGACGGCACCCGGCTCGCCGCCCGGATGCGGCGCGGCGAGCTGGCGTACCCCAGTGACGACGTGGCCGCGGACCGCTACCTGGCCGCGGAGGCCGCGCTCGACGCGGCCGGGCTCTCCTGGTACGAGGTCTCCAACTGGGCCTGCACCGAGGAGGCCCGCTGCCGGCACAACCTGCTCTACTGGACCGGCGCGGACTGGTGGGGGCTGGGGCCGGGGGCGCACAGCCACGTCGGCGGGGTCCGCTGGTGGAACGTGAAGCACCCTTCGGCGTACGCCAAGCGGTTGGCCGCCGGGGAGTCTCCCGGCCTGGCCCGGGAGGTGCTCACCGTCGACGAGGCGCACATGGAGGACGTGATGCTCCGGCTGCGGTTGGCCAGCGGTCTCCCGCTGGCGGTGCTCGACGCGGCCGGCCGGGCCGGCGCCGAGCGGGCCCTGGCCGGCGGTCTGCTGGCAGCCGACGAGTACGCCGCCGGCCGGGCGGTGCTCACACTGCGCGGGCGGCTGCTCGCCGACGCGGTCGTCCGCGATCTGCTGCCCTGAGCGGCCCACCGCTCCCGGACCGGGACGGCGGTGAATCGGGCCGGCCGGGGGAGCGGCCGGCCCGGTTCACTTGATGAAGTTGGCAGTCATCGGGTAGCGGTACGGGGTGCCCTCGTTGGCCTTCATGCCGGCGATGATCCCGAACAGGATCTGGATCACCACGACGGCGACGCTGGGCAGGAAGAGCAGGCACCAGCTCACGAAGAGCAGCACGAACGCGATGATCGACCAGAGGATCTGGAAGTTCAGGGCGGCGAGGGCGTGCGCCCGGACGGTCGGCGACTGCTGGCCCCGGGCCAGGTAGGCGATCAGCGGGGCGACGAAGCCCAGCGGACCGAAACTGACCAGCGCGCCGAGCGCGCCGCCGAAGTGCGCGACCAGCGCCCAGGTCTTGTCCTCGTTGTTGGCGTAGCCGCCGCCGGGGCCGCCGTAGGCCCCACCGGCCGGGTAGCCGCCGGGCGGGGGATAGCCCCCGGGCGGGGGGTATCCGCCTGCCGGAGGGTAGCCGCCTGACGGCGGTTGGTCACCGGTGGGCGGCGGATAGCCGCCGGGCGGGGGATAGCCGGCCGGGCCGGGCGCCCCGGACAGTGGTGCGGTGGGCGGCTCGGCCGACGGGTACGGCCCGGGGGAGGTGGGCTCCGGCGGGTAGTTGCCGGGGTCGCCCGACCCGGGAGGGCGAGGAGGTTCAGTCATGGATGTCACGGTAGGTGCCGGTGGCAACGCCGCACCAGAGCGACTTCGCCTCGCTGTGCGGGCCGATCGGCCCAACAGGGTGGCGTGGGCCGCACCGAAGGGTGGCCGTTGATCATCGCGTCGGCGGGCCCGCCGACGTAGACTGGCACTCGTTACAGTCGAGTGCCAGGACGGCCCGGCCGGCCCAGAGCGCCGGCGGCCGACGTGCGACAGGAGGTGCGGAGGATGGGTCTCGACGACCGGAAACTCGCCGTGCTCCGCGCCATCGTCGAAGACTACGTCTCCACCCAGGAGCCGGTCGGCAGCAAGGCGCTGGTCGAGCGGCACCAGCTCGGGGTCTCCCCGGCCACGGTCCGCAACGACATGGCCGTGCTGGAGGAGGAGGGCTACATCCGGCAGCCGCACACCAGTGCCGGCCGGGTGCCCACCGACCGCGGCTACCGCCTCTTCGTCGACCGGTTGTCCCGGGTCAAACCGCTCAGCCCGGCCGAGCGCCGGGCCATCGAGCGCTTCCTGGTCGGCGCGGTCGACCTCGACGACGTGGTGCACCGCACGGTGCGGTTGCTCGCCCAGCTGACCCGACAGGTCGCCGTCGTGCAGTACCCGAGCCTGGCCCGCTCCTCGGTGCGTCACCTGGAGCTGGTGCCGATCTCCACCACCCGGTTGATGCTCGTCATGATCGCCGACACCGGGCGGGTGGAGCAGCGACTCGTGGAGCTGCCCGGCCCGGTACCCGCCGACGACGTCACCGACCTGCGCCGACTGATCAACGAGAAGCTCGCCAACGCCCGGCTGTCCGAGACGCCCCCGCTGGTGCAGGCGCTGGTCGAGGAAGCGCCGCCCGGCCTGCGTCCGACCATGACCACGCTCGCCACCGTCCTGCTGGAGACGCTCGTCGAGCGGCACGAGGAGCGGATCGCCCTCGCCGGCACCGCGAACCTCACCCGGGGCGGCCTGCTCGACTTCCAGGGCTCCCTGCGGCCGATCCTCGAAGCTCTGGAGGAGGAGGTCGTGCTGCTCAAGCTCATCGGTGAGACCGAGCCGAGCACGACCCGGGTGCTGATCGGCGACGAGAACGAGTTCGACAACCTGCGAGCCGCCTCGGTGGTCAGCACCGGGTACGGCCCGGGCACCACCATCCTGGGCGGCCTGGGGGTGCTGGGGCCCACCCGGATGGACTACCCCGGCAACATCGCCACGGTCCGCGCCGTGGCACGCTACGTGGGCGAGTTGCTGGCCCAGAACTGATTGGTCAGGGCCGATGCGGCCGGCTGCGGCCGCCGACCGGCGCAACGCGAGACGAACATGAGGACACGGAACGCAGTGGCCAGGGACTACTACGGCATTCTCGGTGTGAGCCGGGAAGCCTCCGATGACGAGATCAAGCGCGCCTACCGCAAGCTGGCGCGCCAGTTCCACCCGGACGTCAATCCGGACCCGGAGGCTCAGGAGAAGTTCAAGGACATCAACGCCGCGTACGAGGTCCTCTCGGACGACCGTAAGCGGCAGATCGTCGACCTGGGTGGTGACCCGCTCGCCCCTGGTGGCGGCGGCGCCGGCGGCCCGGGTGGCCCCGGAGGCGCCGGCCCGTTCGTCGGTTTCCAGGACATCATGGACGCGTTCTTCGGCGGTGCCGGAGGTGGCGCCCGTGGCCCCCGGCCGCGTACCCGCCCTGGGGCCGACGCGATCCTGCGGCTCGAACTCGACCTGCACGAGACGGCCTTCGGCGTGGAAGCCCCGATCACCGTCGACACCGCGGTGCTCTGCACCACCTGCTCCGGCGCCGGCACGGCCGCCGGCACGCACCTGGCGACCTGCGAGGCGTGTGGTGGTCGGGGCGAGGTGCAGTCGGTGCAGCGCACCTTCCTCGGCCAGGTGGTCTCCGCCCGGCCGTGCACGGTGTGCCAGGGCTACGGCACCACCATCCCGCACCCCTGCCCCACCTGCGCCGGCGACGGCCG
Organism: Micromonospora sp. NPDC005205; assembly: GCF_040608275.1. Lineage (NCBI taxonomy): Bacteria > Bacillati > Actinomycetota > Actinomycetes > Micromonosporales > Micromonosporaceae > Micromonospora > Micromonospora sp. NPDC005205. The sequence continues at coordinate 48,847 of NZ_JBEXHV010000019.1, read as the reverse complement.
GGTGCGGACCCGCCGTTCGCTGACCGTCAAGATCCCGGCCGGTGTCGAGGACGGCATGCGGATCCGGCTGGCCCAGCAGGGCGAGGTGGGCCCCGGCGGCGGCACCGCCGGCGACCTCTACGTGGAGATCCACGAGCGCCCGCACGACGTGTACTCCCGCAAGGGCGACGACCTGCACTGCCGGGTCACGGTGCCGATGACGGCGGCCGCGTTGGGCACCCGGCTGACCATCAAGACGCTGGACAGCGAGGAGACCGTCGACGTCAAGGCCGGCACCCAGCCGGCCAGCACGCTGCGACTGCGCGCCCGGGGCGTGCCGCACCTGCGCGGCACCGGCCGGGGCGACCTCTACGTCCACCTGGACGTGCGGACGCCGACCAAGCTCGACCCGGACCAGGAGAAGATGCTGCGCGACTTCGCCAAGACCCGTGGTGAGGAGGTCGCCGAGTTATCCAAGCAGGGCGGCTTCTTCTCCCGGATGCGCGACGCGTTCAACGGGCACGCCTGAGGTGTCCGCACCGCTGTTCCTGGTGGAGGCGCTGCCCACCGGCGACGCGCTGACCCTGGACGGCCCGGAGGGGCACCACGCCGCGACAGTGCAGCGGTTGCGCGTCGGCGAGGAGTTGCTGCTGGCCGACGGCCGGGGTGGCACGGCCGCCGCCGTGGTCACCGCCGTCGGCCGGGGCACCCTGGAGGTCACCGTCACCTCCCGGGGGTACGCGGACGCGCCGGTACCCCGACTGGTGACGGTGCAGGGCATCGCCAAGGGCGACCGAGGTGAGCTGGCCGTGCAGGCGATGACCGAGGTCGGGGTGGACGAGATCGTGCCCTGGGCTGCCTCGCGCTCGGTGACCCAGTGGCGCGGCGACCGGGGCGTACGCGCCCGGGAGAAGTGGGTGGCCACCGCACGGGAGGCGGCCAAGCAGGCCCGCCGGCCGTGGCTGCCGGTGGTGGCCGGTGCGCCGGACGAGTCCACCGCCACCGTTGCCCGCCGGATCGCCGGTGCCGCCGTCGGGTTCGTGCTGCACGAGGAGGCCGACGACCGGCTCACCACCGCCGAGCTGCCCTCCACCGGCGAGATCGTGCTGGTGATCGGCCCGGAGGGTGGCATCGCCCCGGCCGAGTTGACCGCCTTCGCCGAGGCCGGCGGGCGACCCGTACGCCTCGGGCCGGCCGTGCTGCGCACCTCCACCGCCGGGGTGGCGGCCCTCAGCGTGCTCGCCGCCCGCCTCGGCCGCTGGTGACCGTTCAGGGCCTCGGGAACACCGGTACGACCTCCTCCTCCGGCCCCAGGTCCAGCCCAGCGTTTCCGATGATCTGCGGGTCCGGTGTGCCGACCACGTCGGGGTCCTTGCCGGTGTAGTCGAAGCGGTGCAGCACGTGCCGAATCGCCTCGAGTCGAGCCCGCTTCTTGTCGTTGCTCTTCACCACCGTCCACGGCGCGTCGGCCGTGTCGGTCCAGAAGAACATCGCCTCCTTGGCCTCGGTGTACTCGTCCCACCGGTCCAGCGAGGCGATGTCCATCGGAGACAGCTTCCACTGCCGGACCGGGTCGACCTGGCGGATCGCGAACCGGGTGCGCTGCTCGTTCTGAGAGACGGAGAACCAGAACTTGACCAGCCGGATACCCGAGCGCACCAGCATCCGTTCCAGCTCCGGGGCCTGCCGCAGGAACTCCAGGTACTCCTTACGGCTGCAGAAGCCCATCACCCGCTCCACGCCGGCCCTGTTGTACCAGGAACGGTCGAACAGCACGATCTCGCCGGCCGCCGGCAGGTGTGCCAGCCAACGCTGGAAGTACCACTGGGCGGCTTCCCGCTCGTCCGGCTTGGCGAGCGCCACCACCGACGCGCCACGCGGGTTGAGGTGCTCCATGAAGCGCTTGATGGTGCCGCCCTTGCCGGCGGCGTCCCGGCCCTCGAAGAGGATCACCAAACGCTCGCCGGACTCCTTGATCCAGTCTTGGAGCTTCAGCAGCTCGATCTGGAGCAGCCGCTTGTCACGGTCGTACTCGTCGCGGTCCAGTCGCTCGTCGTACGGGTAGTCCTCGCGCCAGGTCTCGACGGGGGTGCCGTCGGGGCGGAGCAGGACAGGGTCGTCGTCGTGGCCATCGGCCACCCGGTAGTCGGCGGTGAGGTCCAGCAGCGCGGAGTCGGCCATGTCGGTGAGACTTACCCGCCCACGAACCGCCAACCACATCCCTGGCCAGGTGATTTGCCGCTCGCGTCGTCAACTGCGCAGGTACGAGGCGCCGTTGAGGTCGACGATCGTGCCGGAGGCCCACTCGGCCTGCGGCGAGGCGAGCCAGTGCACGGCGGCGGCGATCTCCTCCGGTCTGCCCACCCGGTCGAACGGGCTCTGCGCCCGGATGGCCACGCCCTCCTCACCGCGCAGGTACTCGGTGACCATGTCGGTCGCCACGAAGCCCGGCGCGACGGTGGCGACCGCGATGCCGTACGGCGCGAGCGCCACAGCGAGGGACTGGCCCAGCGCGTTGAGCCCCGCCTTGCTGGCCCCGTACGCCGGCTGGTGCGGCTCGCCGCGGAACGCGCCACGGGACGAGACGTTGACGATCCGTCCGCCGCGTTCGCGCATGTGCTGGGCGGCGCACCAGATGGCGTTGCCGGCGCCGGTCAGGTTGGTCTCCACCACCTGCCGCCAGCGCTGCTGCCACTGCTCGTACGAGGCACCGAAGATCGGGTGCGGGTCGTCGCGGTCGCCGTACGTCCCGGCGTTGTTGACCAGCACGTCCAGCCCGCCGAGCAGTTCGGCGGCCCGGTCGACCATGGCCCGGACCGCGTCCGGATCGGTGAGGTCGGCGCGGACCACCACGTGCCCGGTGCCCGGCAGTTGCGCGCGCAGCTCCTCGGCCGCCTCGGCGGAGTCCCGGTGGTGGATGGCCACCCGGTCACCGCCGGCCGCGAACGCCTCCGCCACCGCGCGGCCGATCCCGCGCGAGGCCCCGGTCACGAGTACCGCCCGATCCGTCATGCCGGCCATCCTGCCTCAGCGTGCCTTCCCCGCGAACAGGCCGGTGGCGGTCGCCGCGCCGGAGTGTCCCCGGCCCGTTGGTCCCTACACTGCTCCGATGGGATCCGACTGCCTGTTCTGCCGCATCGTCGCCGGGGAGATCCCGGCCACAGTGGTCCGGGAGACCGACACCACGCTCGCCTTCCGCGACATCGACCCGAAGGCGCCGGTGCACGTCCTGGTCATTCCGAAGGAGCACTACGCCGACGTCGCCACGCTCGCCCAGGGTGACCCGGCGCTGGCCGCCGACGTGCTGGCGACGTCCGCCGCCGTGGCCGAGGACGAGGGGCTGCTCGGCGACGGTTTCCGGCTGATGTTCAACACCGGCGCGTACGGCGGGCAGGAGGTGTTCCACGTGCACGCGCACCTGCTCGGTGGTGCGCCGCTCGGCCCGATGCTCGCCCGGGACCTGGCGTGACCCCAGGGGCGGCACCCGGCTCTGGGGTGGATGAGCACCTGGCCCGGTTGGTCCGGCGGGTGCAGGCCGAAGCGCGGGTGCCGGCGATCTCCGCGGCCCTGCACCGGGCCGACCGACCGCTCTGGAGCTGCACCGTCGGCGAGACCGGCACCGACAGCCCTCTGGGCGCGGGCACCCAGTTCCGGATCGGCTCGATCACCAAGACGTTCACCGCGGTGCTGGTCCTGCAGTGCCGCGACGACGGGCTGCTGGACCTGGACGACCCGGTGGGCCGGCACCTCGACCTCCCGGCGCACGGCGAGCTGACCGTACGCCGGTTGCTGTCGCACACCGGTGGCCTGCAACGCGAGCCGTTCGGCGATGTGTGGGACAGCCTGCGCGCACCGGACGACGCCCAGCTGGTCGCCGAGCTGGACCGGGCCGAGCGGGTGCTGCCGACCGGCCGACGGTTCCACTACTCCAACCTGGGCGTGGCCGTACTCGGCCAACTCGTCGCCCGGCTCCGGGGTGGCAGCTGGGCGCAGGCGCTCACCGAGCGGATCCTGACTCCGCTGGGGCTGACCGACACCACGGTGACCCCACGCCCGACGGCGGCCACCGGGTTCCTGGTCGACGCGTACTCCGACGAGGCGCACCCGGAACCGCCGACCGACTTCGGCGCGGTCGGCCCGGCCGCCCAGCTCTGGAGCACCGCTACCGACATGGCCCGCTGGGCGGCGTTCCTGGCCGACCCGGCGGCGCTGGACCCGTCCGGCGCGGTCCTCGCCCCGGCCACCCTGGACGAGATGCGGTGGCCGCTGACCACCACCGACGAGACGCTCTGGGGCGCGGGCTTCGGGCTCGGGCTGATCCTGGTCCCGCAGGGGGAGCGGGTGATGCACGTGGGGCACGACGGGGCGATGCCCGGGTTCCTCGCCGGGGCGTACGGCCGTCGCGGCGGTGACGGCACGCCCGGGGCGATGGGCGCCGCCGTGCTCGGCTCGTCCGGCACGGCGACCGATCTGTTCGATCTGTCGCACCGACTGCTCGCCGCGGCGGTCGAGCGCGACCCGGCCGAGATCGAGCCCTGGCGACCCGGCGCACCCGCGCCGGCGGCCCTGCGGGGTGTGCTCGGCCGCTGGTGGGGCGAGGGCTCCGAGTACGTCTTCTCGTGGCACGACGGCACCCTGCGGGCGCGCGGGGTCGGTGACCCGACCGGACGTCCGCCGGCGATCTTCACCCCGCTGCCGGACCAGCCGGACGTGTTCCGGGTGGTCTCCGGTCGGGAGGTCGGGGAGCTGCTGCGGCTGACCCGGGACGAGGCCGGCGCGGTGGTCCGGATGCACTGGGCGACGTACCGGTTCACCCGCCACCAGGAGACCTTCGACCGGTACGACTTCCGGGCCGGGAGTTGATCGCGGCCAGCGGAAATGGGCGCGATGCGCCCCGCGTTGAACCGATACGATGGGTGTAACGTCCGCACGCCAGGCCAGCAGGCCGGCGCCGAGATCGAGAGCAGGTGCGCAGGGCCCTTCGGCCCAACCTATGACCGGCACCCCACCTCCCGGCCCGCCCCGGGTGCAGACCAGGATCACCGTGCCCGACCCGAAGATCATGGTCAATCTGCTCGGCGCAGGCGACGAGATCCTCAGGCTCGTCGAACGCTCGGTCACCAGCGACGTGCACGTTCGCGGCAACGAGATCACCATCACCGGTGACCCCGCGGACAACGCCCTCGCCGAGCGGGTCTTCAGCGAGCTCCTCGAACTCATCGAGAAAGGCGAGACCCTGACCAGTGACGCCGTCCGGCGTACCGTCGGCATGCTCGAGCAGGGCAGCGCCGAGCGGCCCGCCGAGGTCCTGACACTCAACATCCTCTCCCGGCGCGGGCGCACCATCCGCCCCAAGACGCTCGGGCAGAAGAAGTACGTCGACGCGATCGACACCCACACCATCGTCTTCGGCATCGGCCCGGCCGGCACCGGAAAGACCTACCTGGCGATGGCGAAGGCCGTCCAGGCGTTGCAGGCCAAGCAGGTCAACCGGATCATCCTCACCCGGCCGGCGGTCGAGGCGGGCGAGCGACTGGGCTTCCTGCCCGGCACGCTCAACGAGAAGATCGATCCGTACCTGCGCCCGCTCTACGACGCGCTGCACGACATGCTCGACCCGGAGACCATCCCGAAGCTGATGGCCGCCGGCACGATCGAGGTCGCCCCCCTCGCCTACATGCGGGGTCGGACGCTCAACGACGCGTTCATCATCCTGGACGAGGCGCAGAACACGACGCCCGAGCAGATGAAGATGTTCCTCACCCGACTCGGCTTCAACTCCAAGATCGTCGTGACCGGTGACATCACCCAGGTGGACCTTCCCGGCGGGACGAGCAGCGGGCTGCGGGTGGTCCGGGAGATCCTGGAAAACGTCGATGACGTGCACTTCTCCCAGTTGTCCAGCTCCGACGTGGTCCGCCACCAGCTGGTCGGGGAGATCGTCGACGCGTACGCCCGCTGGGACGCCGAGCGGGAGAACCAGCAGGCGCAGGGCGTTCACGCCGTGCCTGGGCGACCCGCCCAGGGCGGCCGGGCCGCCCGCCGCCGCTAAAGCAGAGGAAAGCAGTTGTCCATCGAGATCGCCAACGAGTCCGGTGTCGACGTCGACACCGACGCCGTGCTCGCCGTCGCCCGGCACGCCCTCGACGAGATGGGGGTCAACCCCCTCGCCGAGCTGTCAGTGCTGCTGGTCGACATCGACTACATGACCGAGCTGAACCACCGCTGGATGGGTGGCGACGGCCCGACCGACGTCCTCGCCTTCCCCATGGACGAGGGCAGCGTCGACCACGGCCCGGGTGAGTCCGCACCGGCCGGCGGCGAGCCCGCCCTGCTCGGCGACATCGTGCTCTGCCCCGAGGTGGCGGCCAAGCAGGCGGCGACCGCCGGGCACGCGCCCGCCGACGAGCTGCACCTGCTCACCGTGCACGGGGTGCTGCACCTGCTCGGTTACGACCACGCCGAGCCGGAGGAGGAGCGGGAGATGTTCGCACTCCAGGCTCGGCTGCTGTCGAGCTGGCGGTCGACCCGCACCCAGTGATGTCCACTCCTCCGTTACTCGCGGCCGGCGCCACCGCCGGCCTTCCCGACTTTCAGCTGATCGTCTTCGCGGCCGGTCTCGTGGTGCTGGCCGGCCTGATCGCGATGACCGAGGCGGCCCTCGCCGCGGTCTCACCGGCCCGAGCCGCCGAGCTGGCCCGCGACGGCGTGCGCGGCGCCCGTACGCTCCAGGTCGTGGCCGGCGACGTCGTCCGGCACCTCAACCTGCTCCTGCTGTTGCGGCTGCTCGCCGAGCTGACCGCCACCACACTGGTGGCGCTCGTGGCGGTGGACAGCTTCGGCGCCGGCTGGCGGGCCGCACTGGTGACCGCCGGCGCGATGACAGTGGTCAGCTTCGTGGTGGTGGGCGTCGCCCCGCGCACCATCGGCCGGCAGCACGCCTACGCCGTGGGTCGTGCGGTGGCACCGCTGGTCCGCTGGCTGGGCCGGGCGCTCAACCCGCTCGCGTCGCTGCTGATCCTGATCGGCAACGCGGTCACCCCGGGGCGCGGCTTCCGGGAAGGCCCGTTCGCCACCCAGGTGGAGCTGCGGGAGCTGGTCGACCTGGCCGAGCAGCGCGGCGTGGTCGAGCACGGCGAACGCCAGATGATCCACTCCGTCTTCGCGCTCGGCGACACCATCGCCCGTGAGGTGATGGTGCCGCGTACCGAGATGGTGTGGATCGAGGAGGGCAAGACGCTCGCGCAGGCGCTGGCGCTCTTCCTGCGCTCCGGTTTCTCCCGCATCCCGGTGATCGGCGAGAGCGTCGACGACGTGCTGGGGGTGCTCTACCTCAAGGACCTGATCCGGCGCTCCCGTGGCGGGGACCCGCGGGCCGAGCAGTTGCCGGTGGCCGAGCTGATGCGCCCGGCGACCTTCGTACCGGAGTCCAAGCCGGTCGACGACCTGCTGTCCGAGATGCAGGCGGCCCGCAACCACCTGGTCATCGTGGTCGACGAGTACGGCGGCACCGGCGGTCTGGTCACCATCGAGGACATCCTCGAGGAGATCGTCGGTGAGATCACCGACGAGTACGATGTCGAGCGCCCGCCCGTCGAACGTCTGGCGGACTCCTCGGTGCGGGTGACCGCTCGCCTGCCGGTGGAGAATCTCGGCGAGATGTTCGACACCGACCTGCCCACCGACGAGGTGGAGACGGTCGGCGGTCTGCTCGCCCAGTCGCTGGGGCGGGTGCCGATCCCGGGCGCCGAGGCCGAGGTCGCCGGTCTCCGCCTGGTCGCCGAGGGCACCACCGGGCGGCGCAACCGGATCGACACCGTCCTGGTCACTCGGGTGGAGCCGGGCGATGAGCAGGACACCACGGGGCGCGGCGAGCACGCCGGCCCCGGGGACGACACGGACAACTATCGAGACGATGAGAGGCAATCCGCCGATGCCTGAAACACCCACCGCGCCTGCCGCCCGGCCCACCCCCACCGCGTCGGGCGCGCTGAGCGCCGAGGACGGCAAGCTCGTCGTCCTGGCCCGGGGAGCCCGGGCGCGGGTCGGTGCCGTCGAGGGCGCCGCGGTCCGCGACCAGGACGGCCGGACGTACGCGGCGGCCAGTGTCGCGCTGCCGTCGCTGACGCTCACCGCGTTGCAGTTGGCGGTGGCGTCGGCCGTGGCTGCCGGCGCGAGTCGGTTGGAGGCGGCGGTGGTGGTGACCGAAGCGTCGACGCTGGATGGTGCCGGGCACGCGGCGGTACGGGACCTCGCGGCGGACGCACCGGTCCACGTGGCCGCTCCGGACGGCACGGTCCTCGGCACGGTGACCCAGTGAGCCCGGTGCAGGATCCGCAGGCGCGTCCGTACCGGGCGGGGTTCGGCTGCTTCGTCGGTCGCCCCAACGCCGGCAAGTCGACGCTGACCAACGCCATCGTCGGCACCAAGATCGCCATCACCTCGAACAAGCCGCAGACCACCCGGCACGTCATCCGGGCAGTGCTGCACCGACCGGAGTCGCAGCTGGTCCTCGTCGACACACCGGGCCTGCACCGCCCCCGTACGCTGCTCGGCGAACGTCTCAACGACCTGGTCCGCTCCACCTGGACCGAGGTCGACGTGATCGGCCTCTGCATCCCGGCGAACGAGCCGGTCGGGCGCGGTGACAAGTTCATCACCGGTGAGCTGGCCGAGTTGAAGGCGACAGTGCTGGCGGTGGTCACCAAGACCGACCTGGTGGACAAGCGCCAACTGGCGGAGCAGTTGCTCGCGGTCAGCAAGATGGGGGAGTTCGCCGAGATCGTGCCGGTGAGCGCCGTGTCCGGGCACCAGGTGGACACCCTCGTCGACGTGATGACCAAGTACCTGCCGCCGTCGCCGCAGCTCTACCCGGACGACATGCTCACCGACGATCCCGAGCAGGTGCTTGTCGCCGAGCTGATCCGCGAGGCCGCCCTGGAGGGGGTCCGCGACGAGCTGCCGCACTCCATCGCCGTGGTGGTGGAGGAGATGATCCCCGAGGGTCAGGTCATGAAGATCTACGCCGACCTGTACGTGGAGCGGCCCAGCCAGAAGGCCATCGTGCTCGGGCACAAGGCGAGTCGGCTCAAGGAGGTCGGCACCACCGCCCGCAAGCAGATCGAGGAACTGCTCGGCGGTCGGGTCTACCTCGACCTGCACGTGCGGGTCGCGAAGGACTGGCAGCGCGACCCGAAGCAACTGCGCAAGCTGGGCTTCTGACCCACCTCGTCGGCGGTGCCCGACCGGCGGCACCATCGCCGTCGGTCGGGCAGCCGGGGATGTTCACGCCTGGCCGGGACAGCCGTCGTTTGGTACGGGCGCCACGCAGGGTAGGAAAGTCGTGCCCCGCGTCCCCGACCGAGATGCAGGCTGATGCGCAACAGGTACCTCGACCTCCTCCGTGCCCTGGCCATCATTCGAGTGGTCGTTTACCACGTCACCGGATGGGCGACCCTCACCCTCGTCTTCCCCGCCATGTCGGTGATGTTCGCGCTGGCAGGCTCACTGATGGCCGCGTCGCTGACCCGGGTCGGCCCGGCGGCGGTCGGGCGTAGGCTGCGTCGGCTGCTGCCGTCGCTGTGGGTGCTCGCGGTGGTCTTCGTGCCGGCCATGCTGTTCAGCGGGTTGTCGGTGAGCCCTCGGGTGCTGCTGTGGCTGTTCCCGATCGCCGACCCGCCGGCCAACCACTGGGGCGCGCTGGCGCTGAGCACCATCTGGTACCTGCGCGACTATCTCTGGTTCGTGCTCGCCTCGCCTGTCGCGTTCTGGCTGTTCCGGCGTGCCCCGCTGATGACAGTGCTCGCCCCGTACCTCCTGCTGGTGACCATCGAGGTGGGGATCTACCCGGCACCGCCGGTGCTGCGCGAGTTCGGGCTCTACTTCGGCGCGTGGCTGCTCGGCTTCGCCCACCACGCCGGGATGCTGCGCCGGCTCTCCGGCCGACTGCTGTACCCGGTGGCCCTCGCCCTCGCCGTGGGCGGCGGCGCCTGGATCGTCGAGCATCCCGGTCCGCGGGGGTACGACCTGAACGACAACCCCCTGGGCAACGCCCTCTGGTCGGCCGCGTTCATCCTGATCGTGCTGGGCCGGGCGCCGGCCGGGGTGGCCTGGCTGAGCCGGAGCCGACCGGCCGACCGGGCGGTGACAGTGCTCAACCGGCGGGCGCTCACCGTCTACCTCTGGCACATGCCGTTCGTGGTGGCGCTCACCCCACTGGTCGACGTGGTGGGCTGGTCCCACCAGGACCCGGTGGGCCTGGCCATCCGGGTGCTGCTGGTCTTCGCCCTGGTCGGGCTGGTCACCCTGGCCGTCGGGTGGGTCGAGGACGTCGCCGCCCGCCGCCGCCCGGAGCTGATCCCCGGTGGCCCGACGCCGTCCGCCGACGCGGCGGCCCGGCCGGGTGCCGAAGCCGGTGCCGGGGCGACCGTCGGACGACCGGTGGTGCCGGCGCAGCGGACGGCCCGGGAGCCGGCCGACGTCGAGATCAACGCTCGCTGATCGTGAGGTTGCCGCTGTTGGCCGAACCGTCGAGCACCAGGGACGCCGCCGGGTTGTCGGCGACGGTCACGGTCTCGTCGCCGGAATCGGCGTTGGACCGGACCCGGTAGCTGCCCTGCGGCACCACCAGCGTGACGTCACCGCTGGAGGCGTGGACGCGGGCCGAGGCGGGCTTGTCCAGCTCCACGTTGACATTGCCCGAGCTGGCCTCGGCGTCGACAGTGCCGCCCAGCCGGCGTGCGGTGATGTCTCCCGACGAGGCGCGCAGCCGTACCGCCGCGGCGGCCTCGTTCACCTCGATGTTGCCCGACTGGGCCTCCACGCCGACCGCGCCCGACGCACCGGAGATCCGCACGTCGCCCGAGCGCACCTGTAGCTCCACGGTGCCGACCCGGCTCAGCTCGACGTTGCCGGAGCTGGTCTCGCCCTTCACCGCCACACCCTCCGGCACCGTCACCTCGTAGGAGATGCTGCATCGCGAGCCACAGTCGGTGTCCAGCACCAACTCGCTGCCCTTGATCTCGTAGCGGGTGTTGTCCGGTTCACCGCCCTGGTAGCGAACCACTCGCTTGATCCGCACCTCGGACGCCGCGCCGGTGCCGCGGATCACCACGTCGCCTGAACCCCCGGAGACCCGGACCGTGGTGATCCGGGCCGCCTCGGTGTTGTCGTAGTCGAGCCGACGGAACGACAGGTTGTCGCACCCGGCGAGCACGATGAGGGTGGTGGCGAGCCCCAGCGCGACGGGAGCGGCGACGCGACGACGGCGGGCGGTGGGGGTCAGGTGCAGGGCCATGACCAGCACGCTACGGCCGGGCACGAGGCCGCCGCATCGGGGTTCAACCGCGCTTGCACCCCGAACCAACCCTGATTTCACACCCCGAGGGAGAATGGCCCGATGGCCGGGTATCGCCGACAGCTCTACCGCGACGACGCGGTGGTGCTGCGTGTGCAGAAGCTCGGCGAGTCCGACCGGATCATCACCCTGCTCACCCGCCGGCACGGCCGGCTACGCGCGGTGGCTCGAGGCATCCGCCGCACCACCAGCAAGTTCGGTGCCCGGCTGGAGCCGTTCGGCCACGTCGACCTCCAACTCGCCGGCGACCCGAAGGGCAACCACGGCAGTTCACTGCACACCGTGAGCCAGGTCGAGGGCATCGACCTGTACGGCAAACGGTTCCTGGGCGACTATCCGCGCTACACGGCGGCCAGCGCGATCGCCGAGACCGCCGAGCGGCTGACCCCGGTGGAACGGGAGCCGTCGCTGCGGCTGTTCCAGCTCACCATCGGCGCGCTGAAGGCGCTGTCCCGGGGCGAGCACGCCACCACCCTGGTGCTCGACGCGTACCTGCTGCGCGGGATGTCCCTGGCCGGCTGGGCGCCGGCGCTGGTCGCCTGCGCGGTCTGCGGCACGCCCGGGCGGCACCGGGCGTTCTCCGTTCCGGCCGGCGGCGCGGTCTGTCCGGACTGCCGGCCCCCCGGGGCGGCTCATCCCGCCCCGGCCACCATCGACCTGATGTCCGCGCTGACCTCCGGCGACTGGGTGATCGCCGACGCCACCGACACCGCCGTACGTCGAGAGTGCAGTGGGCTGGTCGCGGCTCACCTGCAGTGGCACCTGGAGCGCGCGCTACGCTCGCTGCCGCTGGTCGACCGGGGTCCCTCGGCGGCCGGCACGGCCCCTCCGCCGGAAGGCACCGGGGCCGTGGTGCTCCGGCCACGCGGCGACGTCGAGGCCGGGGCGGACGGCGCGAACAGGGAGTGACCGAGTGATTCGATCGAAGAAGGCCGGCCGGCGCGAGCCGACCCCGCCGGTGCCACACCCGTCCGGGGCCCGACCGCCGGCGCTGCCCACCGACGCGGTGCCGAAGCACGTGGCGGTGGTGATGGATGGCAACGGCCGCTGGGCCAAGGACCGCGGGCTGCCCCGCACCAAGGGGCACGAGGCGGGGGAGCACAGCCTCTTCGACACCATCGAGGGCGCCATCGAGATGGGCATCCCGTACCTGTCGGCGTACGCGTTCTCCACCGAGAACTGGCGGCGCTCGCCCGACGAGGTCCGGTTCCTGATGGGGTTCAACCGGGACGTGATCCGTCGCCGCCGTGACCAACTGGTCGACCTGGGAGTACGGGTGGTGTGGTCGGGCCGGCCCGGTCGGCTGTGGAAGAGCGTCATCACCGAGCTGCAGACCGCCGAGGAGATGTCCCGCGACAACTCGACGCTGACCCTGCAGTTCTGCGTCAACTACGGCGGGCAGGCCGAGATCGGTGACGCCGCCGCCGCGATCGCACGGGACGTGGCGGCCGGCCGGTTGGACCCGGCGAAGGTCACCGAGAAGACCGTGGCGAAGTACCTCTACCACCCGGAGATCCCGGAGGTTGACCTGTTCCTGCGCCCTTCCGGTGAGGAACGGATCTCCAACTTCCTGCTCTGGCAGACCGCATACGCCGAGTTGGTCTTCCTGGACACGCTCTGGCCCGACTTCGACCGTCGCCACCTCTGGTACGCGTGCGAGCTCTACGCCCAGCGGGACCGACGCTTCGGCGGCGCGCTACCCAACCCGGTCGCCCCGGTTATCTGAGCCGACGCGCTTACCCGCACGTCACTCTGGGTATCAGAGACGTCAGAATCCACTGACGGAGGTGAACCCACATGATCCAGAAGCGCATTGCCCAGTGGGCGGTGATGGCTATCGCGGTGCCGCTGGCCGCGGCCGGCGCCCGCCGACTCAGCCACACCCTGGAGGCCCGGCGTGGTCCCTCCGGGGCGACCCGGCTGCTGACCAAGGGTGCGGACCTGATCCGTCCGCAGAAGGCCAAGCGCCGCCGCTTCTTCTGACCGACCCCTTATCTGTCCTCGGCGCCGTCCGCACTCCCGTGCGGGCGGCGCCGTCGCGTCCCCACCAACTCACCCCGCGTGTGGTCCCCGCCCCGCGTGTGGTCCCCGCCCGCGTGTTCCCCGACCCACCCCTGCGCCTGCCCCGCCCCAGCCCCGACCCTCCGCGCCCCAACCTCGCCCCAACCGCGGCCGCATCCAGGCCTCGACCCAGTCGATCATGGAGTTGTAGTGGCCAGATTCGATGTTCTTGCGGCTTATATCCACCACCACAACTCCATGATCGATGCGGCCGGGCAGGGCAGGGCCGGGCGGGGGCGGGCGGGGGCGGGGGCGGGCAGGGTGGGCGCAACGGTCGGGTGGGCCGCAACGGTCAGGGTGGGGCGCAGGGCTGGGGTGGGGCGCAACCGCCGTGGGGATCGCCGGGCCGGTCCGCGCTCGCGGGGCAGGGTGGGGCCGTGTGGTTGGGGTGAGCCGCCCGGTCTGGGCCAGCTCTCGATCGGGGGCGGGGTGCGCGGTGGTGGGTTGGGGTGGGTGCGCTCGTTTCGGGGTCCTGCGCAAGGGTGGCGGGTAGGGTCCGGAGGTGGTGGGACGACAGCGGTTGGGGGCCAGATGCGGGATCTCCGCTTCAAGATGATCATGGCGTTGAACGCCGCCGACCTGGGCGACCCGATCTGCGAGCAGGTAGCCGAGATCTGTGCCGAGATCGCCGAGCAGCACTGTGCCGAGTTCGGCCACACTCCCCAGCTACGCACCGGTGAGATCGCCGAACTGGCCAGCGGCGATCCGGCCCTGACCTGGGCGCCGTCGACCCCCGACGCCGGGCAGCGTGCCTGGTGACCGCGCCAGCGCCCGCCGTCGACATCCGTCGTGCCGATGATCGATTCGCCACCCGGATCTCCTGGCTGGACTCCAAGCACTCCTTCTCGTTCTCCCGGCACTACGACCCGGCCAACACCCACCACGGCCTGCTGCTGGTCAACAACGACGACGTGGTCCGACCGGGCGCCGGCTTCGAGACCCACCCGCACCAGGACATGGAGATCGTGACCTGGGTGCTGCGCGGTTCCCTGGTGCACCAGGACTCCACCGGGCACTCCGGGGTGATCTACCCGGGTCTGGCCCAGCGGATGAGCGCCGGCACCGGCATCCTGCACTCGGAGAAGAACGACGCCTGGCGGCTCAACAACCAGGAGCCGCACACCGACCCGGTGCACTTCGTGCAGATGTGGGTGCTCCCCGACGAGCAGGGCGTAGACCCCGGCTATGAGCAGTTGGAGATCGAGGACGAGCTGCTCCGCGGGGGCCTGGTGCCGATCGCGTCTGGGATGGACCGCTACGACGGCGCGTCCGCGATCCGGATCCGCAACCGGTACGCGACCCTGCACGCCGCCCGTCTCGCCCCCGGCGACGAGGTGACCATCCCGGACGCGCCCTACGTGCACCTCTACGTGCCCAACGGCACGGTGACCCTGGAGGGCAGTGGTCCGCTCGGCAGCGGCGACGCCGCCCGGCTCACCATGACCGGTGGCCGGCGGGTGACCGCCGACGAACCGGCCGAGATCCTTGTCTGGGAGATGCACGCAACGGTCGCCTGACCGCTACCGGTTCGCACCTGCCGTCTCCCTAGATCACGCTTGAACATGGATGTAGTGGCCTCCACGGAGAGGGAGGCCACTACATCCTGGATCAAGCACGATCTTGCAGGGCGCGGAGCGCGGAGCGCAGGGCGGCGCGAACCGGGCTTCGCGCCGGCTACGCCGGCGACTCGGTGCGGTCGGCGGCCCAGGTGGTGTGGAACGAGCCCTCGCGGTCCACCCGCTGGTAGGTGTGTGCGCCGAAGTTGTCCCGCAGACCCTGGATCAGCGCCGCGGGCAGCCGCTCCGCGCGCAACGCGTCGAAGTACGCCAGCGACGACGAGAACGCGGGCGTTGGCACACCGGCCCGGGTCGCGTCGGCCACCACCCGCCGCCAGCTCGGCACGCCAGCGCTGACCGCCTCGGCGAAGTACGGCGCCACCAGCAGCGTCGGCAGGTCGGGCTGCTCGTCGTACGCCTCACGGATCCGGTTGAGGAAGCGGGCCCGGATGATGCAGCCGCCCCGCCAGATCGTCGCGGTGCCGCCAAGGTCGATGTCCCAGTTGTATTCCTGGCTGCCCGCGCGGATGTGGTCGAAGCCCTGCGCGTACGCGACGATCTTGGAGGCGAGCAGTGCCCGGCGGACGTCCTCGACGAACGTCTCCCGGTCGGTCACCTGCCACTTCTCACCCGCGTCGGGGAACGCCCGGCGGGCCGCCTCGCGCTGGTCGACGTGCCCGGAGAGCGAACGGGCGAAGGTCGCCTCGGCGATCCCGGTGATCGGGATGCCCAGGTCCAGGGCGCTCTGCACGGTCCACCGACCGGTGCCCTTCTGCTCGGCCCGGTCCTGCACGATGTCCACGAACGACCTGCCGGTCGCCGCGTCGGTGTGCGCGAGCACGTCGGCGGTGATCTCGATGAGGAACGACTCAAGCTCGCCGTTGTTCCACTCCCGGAAGATCTCCGCGATCTCAGCGGGCGTCGCGTCCAGGCCGGCCCGGAGCAGGTCGTACGCCTCGGCGATGAGCTGCATGTCGGCGTACTCGATGCCGTTGTGCACCATCTTGACGAAGTGCCCGGCGCCGTCCGGCCCGACGTGCGTGCAGCACGGCACGCCGTCCACCTGGGCGGCGATCTTCTCGAACATGGGCCCGAGCTTCGCGTACGACTCGGCGGAGCCGCCCGGCATGATGCTCGGCCCGCGCAGCGCGCCCTCCTCGCCGCCGGAGACACCGGTGCCGCTGAAGTGCAGCCCCTGGGCCCGCAGCGCCTCCTCGCGGCGACGGGTGTCGGCGAAGTGGGCGTTGCCACAGTCGACGATGATGTCGCCCTCGTCGAGCAGCGGCACCAACTCGTCGATCACCGCGTCGGTGGGCGCGCCGGCCTTCACCATCACGATGACCGCGCGGGGTCGTTCCAGTGACGCCACGAAATCGGCCATCGTCTCGCCGGGCAGGAACGTGCCCTCGTCGCCGTGCTCGGCAACCAGGCTGCGGGTGCGCTCCGGCGAGCGGTTGTGGACTGCCACCGTGAAGCCGTTGCGGGCCAGGTTGCGGGCCACGTTGCGACCCATCACCGCCAGCCCGGTCACACCGATTTGTGCCCTCGCCTGATCAGCCATTCGTGCCGCCACCTCTCGTCACACCACTATCAGCGCTTGGAAACTTACCGTGATGTGAGCCGATACGGACCAGTGATCGACGTCCCGTTACTGCACGTGATGCGGACGTTGCCCCTGGCGGCTCGGGCCATCGGCGCTGGTCGGTGAGCCCCGGGCAGGGAAACGTGTCGTCATTCCGCGCCGCGCGCGTCAGCCTTCGGCGAGACGGGCTTCGATTCGGGCGATCTTCCCGGTCAGCGCGTCGGTGACCCCGGGTCGGACATCGGCCTTGAGCACCACACTCACCCGGGGCGCCCGCGCGGCGACCACGTCGACCGCCTGCTTCACCACCGCCATCACCTCGTCCCACTCGCCCTCGATGGTGGTGAACATGGCATCGGTCCGGTTGGGCAGGCCGGACGCACGGACCACCCGCACCGCCTCGGCGACCAGGTCACCCACGGAGTCGTCACCGCCGAGCGGGGTGATCGAGAACGCGATCAGCATCTGCCGATCGTGCCAGTAAAAACGGATGCGCGTCGGTCGGGCGGTGGCTACGGTACGAAC
Source organism: Micromonospora sp. NPDC005205 (assembly GCF_040608275.1). NCBI lineage: Bacteria > Bacillati > Actinomycetota > Actinomycetes > Micromonosporales > Micromonosporaceae > Micromonospora > Micromonospora sp. NPDC005205. The sequence goes on along the minus strand of NZ_JBEXHV010000019.1, from coordinate 31,788 downwards.
ATGCGTAACTGACGCCCCACTTCCGAGCCGGCCCGCCGTCCCGCGTCGCGGTCCGTGCGCTCCCGGGCGTCCCGCATCCCCTCCCCGCCGTTCGGTGGCGATGGCCCTGCCTGGCCCGGTGAGCAGTCCCTTCCCCAATCGACCGCCGCGCAACGGCGGTCACCAGCCGATCCGACCGACCGCCGCAGCGCGGGACCGGCCGTGCCGGTCGGCCTTGAAGGAGGCCCGGATGCCTGCCAGGCGTAACCCGAAGAAGACCCGTACCCCGAGAGTGACGCCCCTCGGCGTCGACCCGGCGGCCGGCAACGGCCCGTTTCCACCCACCCGCCCCGACCTGGACCTCACGGTCGAACCGGCCCTGCCGGCGGTGCTGGTGGAACCGGCCCTGCCGGCCGAGCCGGCCCTGCCGGCGGTGCTGGTGGAGCCGGCATCTGGCCTGGGCGAGGTGGCGCCGCCGGTCGATGTGCCGGCAGCGGTCGACGCGCCGACGGTGGGAGATCTGCCCAAGCCAGCCGCACGACCGAAGGCACCGACAGCAGGGCCACCGCAGGGTGGCGGCAACCGCTCCGGCGGCGGCCGCAGCCAGCAGGCCGGCCAGGCCCGCCGCTACGCCTTCCGCCGCAGCTGATCGAGCCGCCCACCCCGCCCCGCCCGTCCCGCCCACCCGGCCGCGCCCGTCCCGCCCACCCCGCCCCGCCCGTCCCGCCCGCCTCGGGCCGCCCGTCCCGCCCGCCTCGGGCCGCCCGTCCCGCCCGCCTCGGGCCGCCCGGCCCCGCCCGCCTCGGGCCGCCCGGCCCCGCCCGCCTCGGGCCGCCCGGCCCCGCCGCGCCCCACCCCGCCCGGCCCCGCTGCCCCCCGCGATCTTGCAATTTCTGTCCGCGTATAAACGGCATATCGGGATGAACCAACGACAGAAGTCGCAAGATCGGCGTAGGCGGGCGAGGGCGAGGGCGAGGGCGGGGGCGCTGGGCGCTGGGCGCTGGGCGCTGGGCGCTGGGCGCGGGATGGTGACAGCAACATCAGGGATGTAGTGGCCTCCATGGCGAGCGAGGCCGCTACATCTCTGATGTTGTGTGGATCTTGGCCCAGCGGGGGCCCAGCGGCGGGCCAGCGGCGGGACTCAGCTGATCAGGGGGCGGAAGGCGCCTAGGAGGATGCTTGTGGTCAGGGCGGCTCCGGCCAGCACGAACGCCCCGGCGATGAGGAGGGCGTCGGCGCGGGTGAAGTACGGCCGCCGGGCGACGGTACGGGGTGTGCCGGCGTCGAATCCGCGGGCGTCCATCGCCACGGCCAGCCGGGTGCCTCGACGGATCGCCCCGACCAGCAGGGCGAACGCGGTGGGGTCCGTTCCCGGATTCGTGGGGCAGCGGGGCGTCGGCCGCCGTGCTAGAAACTCTCCGACGTGGCACGGGCGGGGCGTGCCGCGCGAACGGGGAGCGGTCTGGTGGAACAACATGAGGCGGCCGGAGATCTCAACTCCGAACTGCTGGCCAGCGACGTGTGGGCCGATGAGATGCTGGCCGGCGCCGGCATACCGGTGGTGGATGTCCCGTTCGTGACGGTCGGCGGCGGGATTGGCTCCTTCGTCACTGTGGACTACCTCCGCATCGCCGGAGTGGCTGCCGACCGGATCCGGGTGCTGTCCAACATCGACCATCCCTGGCAGACGTACGAATATCTGACCCGGGTGTCGCAGATTCCGCGCCACGAGCGGATCCGCTCCGACTCGTCCTCCCGGCCCGACAACATCTGGGGCTTCCCGTCGTACGCGGTGGCGGAGGCCTGGCAGGAGCGCAGCCTTCGGCCGCTGCTGCACGTGCTGGGTGAGCCGCTGTTCAGCGACTACTGGACGCCCCGGGCCGGGCAGGTGTTCGCCGGCCTGGAGCGGGAGGCGGAGCGGATCGGATACCGGGACATGCTGGTCGACGGCGTGGTGCGGATGGTCCGGCGGCGTGCCGGGGGCGGCTACTTCACCATCCTCACTCCGCCGGCCGGCAGCTCGTCGACCCGGCGGGTTGCCTACCGGTCCCGATTCGTGCACCTCGCGGTCGGCTATCCCGGCCTGCGTTTCCTGCCGGACCTGCAGCAGTTCCGCGAGACCCACCAGGATTTCGAGCACGTGGTCAACGCCTACGAGCCGCACGAGCACGTGTACGAGGTGCTCAAGAACCGGCCGGGCACCGTGCTGGTCCGGGGCGGCGGCATCGTCGCGTCCCGGGTGCTGCAGCGCCTGATGGACGACCGGGAACGGCACGGTCTGGGTACCGAGATCGAGCACCTGTTCCGCACCTATGTCAGCGGCGCGCACGGGCCGCACCCGTGGCTGCGCCGCCGGGGCGGCGACGGATGGGCGTACCAGGGGTTCAACTATCCCAAGTCGGTGTGGGGCGGCCAGCTCAAGGCCCGGATGCGCCGCCTCGAGGGCGCGGACCGGGCCGCCGCGTACGCCGCGATGGGCGGCACCAACACGCCGAGGCGCCGCCGCTGGCAGGAACAGATGCGCGCCGGCCGGAAGGGCGGCTGGTACCGCACCTGGCAGGGCACGGTCGACCAGGTGGAACCGACCGCCGACGGCCGGATCGCCAGCCGGGTCACCGGCGACGCCGGCACGAGGACGCTGCTCGCGGACTACGTCATCGACTGCACCGGCTTGGAGGCCGACATCGCCGAGCACCGAGTCATCGCGGACCTGCTCGAACATGGCGGCGCCGGCCGCAACCCGGTCGGCCGCCTCGACGTGGAGCGGCACTTCGAGGTACGCGGGACAGCGAGCGGCGACGGTGCCCTCTACGCCTCGGGCACGGCTACCCTCGGCGGCTACTTCCCCGGCGTGGACACCTTCCTGGGGTTGCAGATCGCAGCCCAGGAGATCGCCGACGACCTGGCGCGTCGAGGCTTCGGCGCCCGCCTCGGGCCGGTGCGCTCCACCATGGAGTGGATGCGGTGGATGCGTGGCCGGCCTGCCGGTCAGAAGGGCTGAGACGATGGTGCCCACCCTCGCCGGACGGATCCAGACCCGGCTCGTGCTCCTGGCGGTCGTCGGCTCACTCGTGACCGCGATCGTGACCCCGCTGCTGCCCTCCGGTGTCGGCTACCGGGACACCTTCGGGGTGCTGGTCGCCGTCGCCGTCCTCGGCGTCGGCTGGGAGCTGGTCTACCACCTGCTCATGCAGTTCCGCTGGGAGAAGGACTGGCCGCTGCTGTTCGGTCTGGGCACGGCGGTGCCCGAGGCGGCGCTGATCTGGCTGCTGCTCGACCACCACGCGCTGCCGGGGCTCGCCGGGCCACCTCCGCTCGGTGCGTTCCTGCTGCACTTCTTGGCGGTCTGGCTGGCGGTCTGGCTGGTCGCCAACGGCCCGATGCGGGTGCCGTTCCTGCGCTGGCGCTTCTTCGGCGGGCGGCTCGGGTGAGCGGCCGGAAGCCGGACCCGGCCGTGCCGTTCACCGCGGTGCTGCTCGTCGCCGGCGCCACCGAGGTGGTCGCGACGACGGCCGGTGAGCCGACGGTCGTGCTGCCGGCGATGGTCGAGGGCGTGGACTGCCGGAACGGCCACTTCAACGACCCCGGGCTGCGCTACTGCCAACGCTGCGGCATCGCCATGCATCAGCAGACGCTCGCCACCCGGCTGGCGCCGCGGCCGCCACTCGGCGTGCTGATCACCGACGATGGGGTCACCTTCCGGCTGGACACGGACTATGTCGTCGGGCGCCGTCCGGAGCAGCATCCGGACGTCCGGGCCCGGCGGGCGCGGCAGGTCCGGCTCACCGGCGAGATCTCCGGAGTCTCCCGCCTGCAGTTGCGGATCCAGCTGCGCGGCTGGCAGGTGGCGGTGGTGGACCTAGGCTCTGCCAACGGCACCATGCTGCGCGAGGCAGCGGACGCCGACACCCGGCGGGTGCCCGCCGGCGAGCCGGTCGTGATCCGGCCCGGCACCCAGATCGAGTTCGCCGCACGGTGGCTGCGGTACGAATCCCACCGGAACCCCTGAGGAAGCCCGTGCGCGGCATCGCCGACTACACCTTCATCCGCCCGCTCGGCTCAGGTAACCACGGGACCTTCTACCTGGCGAACCGGCCGGCCCGGCTCCCGATCCCGGCCGACCTGGTCGCCGTCAAGGTGCTGCACGCCGAGTCCGAGGAGACGGCGTTCCGGCGGGCGACCCGAGAGCTCGCCGCGTTCGCCGCGGTCAGGTCCCCGTACCTGGTCGACCTGTACGACGCAGGTCAGCACGACGGCTTCTTCTACTACTCGACCGAATACCTGCCGGACGGCTCGCTAGCCCAGCCCGCCGTACCGGTCGACCGGTCGACCGCGCTGCGGGCGCTCGCCGACGCGGCCCGGGCGCTGTCGGCCCTGCACGCTGCGGGCATCGCGCATCGCGACATCAAGCCGGGGAACGTGCTCCTGCGCGACGGTGGCGGTCGGCTGGCCGACCTCGGCCTCTCGCAGATCTTCACCGAGGGCGCCACCATCACCGGGATGGGGTCGGCCGACTCGGTCGAGTACGTCGACCCGGCGGTGCTCCTCGGCGACCCCGCCGGACCCGACGGTGACGTCTGGTCCCTCGGCGCGACCGTGCACCGGGTGCTCGCCGGCAGCGGCGTCCACGGCGAGTTGCCCCCGGGAAACGCGCTGCTCGCCCTGCGGGCGGTGCTCGCGCGGCCGCCCCGCGTCGACCCCGACCTGCCGGACGCGCTGCGCGGGCTGGTGGCGGACTGCCTGGCGCCCGCGGGCGACCGTCCCACCGCGGCGCAGGTCGCGGCCCGGCTCGACGGGATCGCCGCGGAGAACGAGGCGTGACCGCGCACGCGGTGGGCCAACTCCTGCTCGCCCTGGCCGTCGTGATTGCGCTCGCCCGCCTGCTCGGGGCGGCGGCGAAGCGCCTCGGGCAGCCGCCGGTGGTGGGCGAGATCGTGGCCGGTGTGCTGCTCGGTCCGACCATCTTCGGTGCCGAGCTGAGCGGGCGGCTGTTCCCCACCGAGATCCGGCCCGCCCTGTCCGGGCTCGCGAACGTCGGTCTCGTGCTGTTCATGTTCATCATCGGCTACGAGCTGGACCAGTCCCTGGTGCGGGGCCGGCTGCGGGCGGCGGCCGCGGTCTCGCTGGGATCGATCGTCGTGCCACTTGGCCTCGGCGTCGGTCTGGCCGGGTGGTTGGCGGGGCGGCACGACGTCGACCGGGTGGTGCCGTTCGCGTTGTTCCTCGGCGCCGCGATGGCGGTCACCGCCTTTCCGGTGCTGGCGCGGATCCTCGCCGATCGGAGGATGGTCCGGACGGAGTTGGGCGGGCTGGCGCTTGCGAGCGCCGCCGTCGACGACGTGGTCGCCTGGTGCCTGCTGGCCGGGGTCGTCGCGGTGGGCGGTGCGGAGGCCGGATTCCCGTGGCAGGTGCTGCTCGTGGCACCGTACCTGCTGGTGATGTTCGGCTGGGTGCGGCCGATGCTGCGCCGGTTGACGGTCGTCCGGGCACGTGCCGGCCGACTCACCCCGGACGTGCTCGGTTTCATCCTGGTCGGCCTGCTGCTGTCCTGCTACACCACGGAGCTGCTCGGCCTGCACGCCATCTTCGGTGCCTTCGTCTTCGGCGCGATCATGCCGCGGGTGGACGGTTCGGCGCTGCGGGAGGAGATCCTGGAGCGCCTGGAGCAGGTCTCCGTGCTGCTTCTGCTCCCGGTCTTCTTCGTGATCGCCGGGCTCCAGGTCGACCTGTCCCGGATCGGTCTCTCCGGTGTGGTGGACCTCGCCCTCATCCTCGTCACGGCGATCGGCGGCAAGTTCGTCGGCGCGTACCTCGGCGCCCGCTCGCAGCGGGTCGCCCGACGGCCGGCGGGGGCGCTCGCGGCCCTGATGAACACCCGTGGCCTCACCGAGATCGTCATCCTCACCGTGGGTCTGCAGCTCGGCATCCTCAACCCTGAGTTGTTCTCGCTGATGGTGGTCATGGCGCTGGTCACCACCGTGATGGCCGGGCCACTGCTCAATGTGATCTATCCCCGTCGCCTGGTGGACCGGGACATCGCCCAGGCACAGCGGGCCGCGCTCGGTGGGCCCGACACCCACCGGGTGCTGGTGGTCGTGCCGGAGGGTGAGCGGGCGGCCGAACTGACCGCGCTCGCGGTCGACCTGGCCGGATCCCGAAGACCCGCCGAGGTGGTGCTGAACCGCCTGCTGCCGTACCCGGTAGCCGCCGTGGAGGTCGGTGCGGGCCTGCACACGGAGCTGGCGGGGATGACCGCCGCGATGGGGGAGCTGGCCCGGTTGGCCGAGTCGGTCCGCAGCGCGGGTCTCGGCGCGCCGGTGCTGGTGCGGTATGCGACCGACCCCCGAGGTGAGCTGGCGGGCGAGGTGGCGACGGCGCAGCCGGCCGTGGTGCTGTCCACCCAGCCCGCCGACGTGGACGTGCCCGACGCGGTGTGGGTCACGGCGCACCGGTTGCCGGCCCGCCCCTGGCCCGCCGTGGCGGTCGCCGCGGACGGCGCCGACGGGCCGGCCGCGCTGCGGATGGCCGCCCAGCTCGCGGCGGGCGCGGGGGTGCCACTGGTGGTGGAGTCGGTCGGTTCCGGCGGCGGGGCCCGGCGGGCCAACGCGGCGGTTCGCGCGCTGGTCCGGCAGGGGGTGGCCGTGGACACTGGCGGGGAGGCGCCGACGGGGGCCCTACGGATTGCCGGCCGCGACGTCGCCTCCGACGGGGCGCACCTCACCGTCCAGGGTGGAAGGTCGGTGGACGCCGCCGCTGGGCAGTGGTTGGTTCCGCCGCGGTCCCGGGATGAGCGGGACGGGTGCGATACTGTGCCGGCTCCCGGCGCGGACCGGGCGTGAGGCACGGAAGTGGGACGGGATGACGGGCGATACCACCGAAGACTTCCAGCCGCTGCGCCCTGGCGATCCCCGGCACCTCGGGACGTGCCGGCTTCTCGGCCGGCTCGGCGAAGGTGGGATGGGCACCGTCTTTCTGGCGGAGCAGCCGGGTGGCCGACGGGTGGCGGTCAAGGTGATCCGCACCGACCGCTCCGACGACGCCGAGTTCCGGCGGCGCTTCCGGGGCGAGGTGAAGCGGGCCCGGCAGGTTCCGCCCTTCTGCACCGCCGAGGTGCTCGACGCGGACCCCGATCATGAGCCGCCCTACCTCGTCGTCGAATACGTCGACGGACCGAGCCTGGCTGCCGTCGTGGCGGAGCGGGGGCCGCTGACCGCTGGCAACCTGCACGGCCTGGCGATCAGCGTGGCGACGGCGCTGACCGCCATCCATGGTGCCGGCGTGATCCACCGCGACCTCAAGCCGAGCAATGTGCTGCTGCCGCCGGGCAGCCCGAAGGTGATCGACTTTGGCATCGCCCGGGCGGTTGAGGGCAGCGCCGTCACCCGGACCGACCAGGTGGTCGGGACGGTCGCGTACATGGCGCCGGAGCGGTTCGAGCCGGCCGGCAGTGGGACGCTGACCGCCGCGGCCGACGTGTTCGCCTGGGGCGCGGTCGTCGCGTTCGCCGGTACGGGTCGGACCCCGTTCGCAGCGGACACGCCGCAGGCCACCGCGGTGCGTATCCTCACCCAGGAGCCGGGCCTGGACGGGTTGACCGGCCCGTTGCGCACACTGGTGGAGCAGGCGCTGGCGAAGGATCCGGCGAGCCGGCCCGGTGCGCGGGAGTTGCTGGACCGGTTGCTGACGGTCGCTCCGCGGCCGGAGACCGGCTCCGCCGAAGTGACGGCCGACCGGTCCGCGCTGCTCGCCGCCGTCGAGCAGGCGCAGGCGGCGACCGACCAGCGTCCCCTCCTCGAGACCGAGCTCGCCGGTCGGCGGCACACCACCCACGGGTCCGTGGTCGCGTCCGGTGCCCCTGCCACGCCGCCTGCGGACGACGACGCCACCACCCGGTGGGGTGTCTCGTCCGCCACCCCGACGCCGAGGCCGACCTCCGTCGCGAGGCCGGCGGACGCCCTACCCGCCTCCGCGCCCCCGCCCGCGACCTCCGCGCCCGCGATGAGCCCGCCCGCGCCGACTCCCCGGCGGTGGCCGTTCGTCGCCGCCACGGTGCTCTCCGCCCTGGCGCTGGTCGCCGCGCTGGCCGGCGTCGGCGTGCTGACCGGGGTGCTGCGGGGAGGCCCGGGCGAGCCGCTCGGCCTCGCCCCGACGCCGTCCGTCGAGCCGTCCGTCGAGCCGTCCGGCGCGACGCCGGCACTGCCGTCGGTGGTGATCCGGGATCCGCTCACCGTCACCAACTACTGGCGGACCCGCACCGACGAGAAGAACCGGGTCAGCTGCGCGTTCGACGGGGCGTACGTGGTGACGAAACGGTCCGAGGGTCCGTACCGCTGCCTGGGGCCGCAGCAGTCCTTCGCCGACTTTCAGGTCGAGGTGGACGTGGCGTTGCGGCGGCCCGGCAGTTGCGCCGGCATCTGGTTCCGCTTCACCGACCTGACGGGTGGGCACGCGCTGCGGGTCTGCCCGGACGGATATCACCTCGTGGCGCACGGAGTGGACAGCCCGAACGCGGTCACCCCGGCGGGCACCTTCCCCTACCCGGCTGGGCAGCTGGCACTGGGCCGGACGATCCAGGTGGGCATCGTCGCCAGGGGCGGGCAGTTGCGGTTCCTCCGGGAAGGTGTGGAGATCGGCGCGGCCCGGGACGGCGCCCCGGTGCCGGGCCGGGTGGTGCTCGGCATCTTCCGCGACCCGGCCCGGGACGAGCCCGCAGAGCCGCCGTACGAGGTGGCCTTCCGCGACGTCGAGATCCGGCAGCTCGACTGAACGTCCGGTCAGTGCTGCCCGGCGCGGCAGGGCGTCGGGTCCGGCACCTCGCACGGGGCGATGCCGGCGGCCCGGTACGGCGTGGCCATCAGCATCAGCTCGCCGGCCTGCCACTGCGGCCGGACGAAGTCCCGGGTGTGCACTACGGTCTCCCGTCCGTCCGGCGGCGCGCCCAACACGATCACCGCTGGATGGCGCTGGCGTCGAGCAGCTCGGCGACGGTCAGCGTCCCGACCAGACGGTCGACCCCGGGATAGCGCACCGCCCGACCCGAACGGCGGGTGGCGTGCTCCATGGCCGCATGGTCGGCGGCCTGTCTCAGCTCGGCGGGGCTCGCCGGCAGCCCGGCCAGCCGGTCGTCGGACAGGTCGCTGCCCAGGCTCAGGGCCACGTGTGGATGCGGTGCCCAGGACAGGTGGGTGCAGGCCACCAGGTCGGGCAGGTCGAGCGGGGGTACGTGCTCGGCCAGCCAGTGCTCGGCCTCCCGTACGGTCCGGTGGCCCAGGCTCAGCCCGACGATCACCGGTTCACCGCCCAGGCGTAGCAGCCCGACCCGTACGCGCGGCAGTGCTCGGCGACCGGGGCGGAGCGGTCCAGCGCCGGGAGTCCGTCGGTGACGGCCGTCTGGTCGTGGTCATCGCGGGGTGCCGGTCCGTGTCCCATGTGCTGCTCCAGTCGCGTTCGCGGGAGGCGTCCGGGTCAATCTGCTGCGGCCAGCGGAACGTCGGGAGTCCCGGTCACGGCAGGAACGCGAACAGGTGACTGCGTAGCCGCCCTCAGCCGAGCAGCGGGCGGAACGTGCCGAGCAGCACGCTGACCGTCAGCGCCGCCCCGGCCAGCGCCGCTGCACCGGCGACCAGCAGCCCGTCGGCCGCCGTGAAGCGCTGCCGCCGGGCGACCGTACGCGGGGTGCCGGCGTCGAATCCGCGGGCGTCCATCGCCACCGCCAGTCGGGTGCCTCGGCGGATGGCCCCGACCAGCAGCGCGAACGCGGTGGAGGCGAAGAGTCGCAGCTTCGCCACCGGATTGCGTCCCGCGTCGACGCCCCGGGCGCGTCGAGCCATGCTGATCATCTGCCACTCCTGACCGAGCAGCGGTACCAGTCGGAACGCGGCCAACGCACCGATGGCGAACCGGGCCGGTGCCTTCGCGTTCTGGATCAACGCGTCGGCCAGGTCGGTGGGGTCGGTGGTCGCGAAGACGATCACACCGGGCAGGGCCACCGCGAACACCCGCAGTACCAGGCCGAGCGCGGTGAGCAGGACGCCGGTGCTCACCAGCACCGGTCCCACGTCCAGCAGGACCCGGCCGGACCGGTCGGCGGCGAACAGCACCAGGGTGACCAGGATGCCGGCGGCACTGAGCAGCAGTGGCCAGGCCCGCCGGGCCAGCACCCGGTAGCGGATGCCGAACAGCGGCAGGACGGCCAGTTCGAGGGCGATGGCGATTGCCGGGGCCACCGGGTCCAGGGTCGCCAGCAGGGTGAACGAGAAGACGAGTGCGGCGGCGACCTTCGCCACCGGGTTGCGGCGGGCCAACGGGGCGTCCGGCGCGGCGACCGGCTCGATGCTGATCATCGGTGGTCGTCCGGGGTTCGGTGCAGGGTGACGGTGCGGTCGGCGAGCGCGGTGACGAAGTCCGCGTCGTGGGTGACGGTGACCACGGCGTGCCCGGCGTCGCGCAGGTCGGCGAAGAGGTCGACCAGCTCCCGCCAGGTCCGCCGGTCCTGACCGAAGGTGGGTTCGTCGCAGATCAGCAGGCGTGGCGCGGTGGCGAGGGCGGTCGCCACGCTCAGCCGCCGCGCCTCGCCACCGGAGAGGGTGTACGGGTTGGCGGCGGCGAGTCGGGCCAGCCGTAGCCGTTCCAGCAGCCCGGCTACGGTTGCCTTGACGGCAGCCTCGGGTTGACCGGTGCGGCGCGGGCCCAGCGCCAGCTCGTCGAAGACGGTGCTGGTGACGAACTGGTGCTCCGGGTCCTGGAAGACCGACCCGATGCGTCGGGCCAGCGCGGGTGCCCGCCACCGGTGCGGGGGAGTGCGGTGGTCCGCGCCGGCCAACTCGGCGGTCGCGGTGACCTGCCCGTTGCCCGGCCTGAGCAGACCGCCGAGCAGCAACGCCAGGGTGGACTTGCCGGCACCGTTCGGTCCGCGTACGGCGAGTGCTTCACCGGCGCGTACCGCCAGGTCGGTGGGGCCCAGCCGGGGCGGCAGGCCGAGCCGGTCGGCGGTGAGCAACAGCTCCCCGGGGCTGGCGGTGGCCGGTCGGGGCGCGATGGGGTGACCGGGCACCCAGACCCCCTCGGCGGCCAGGGCGGCGCCGTGGGCGGCGAAGACCGCCTCGGGCGGGCCGTCCGCGCGGACGCCGCCACCCGGTTCCAGGACGACCACCCGGTCGACAAGCGGCAGTGCCTCGGCGACCCGGTGCTCGACCAGGATCAGCGTGGTGTCGGCGTCCAGCGCGCCGGCCACCGCGTGCCGGACCAGTTCGGCCCCGGTCGGGTCGAGGTTGGCCGTCGGCTCGTCGAGCAGCAGCAGGGCGGGGCGCAGGGCCAGCGCGCCGGCCAGGGCGAGCCGTTGCTGCTCACCGCCGGAGAGCGCGGCGGTGTGGCGGTCCCGGGAGTACGGGAAGCCGACCCGGCGCAGCGCCTCGTCCACCCGGGGCCAGATCTCGTCGGCCGGTACTCCCCGGTTCTCCAGCCCGAACGCGACGTCGTCGCCGCAGCGTGCCATGACCAGTTGGGTCTCCGGGTCCTGGAAGACGATGCCGACCCGTTCCCGCCCCTTGCGGGGGTCGAGCCCGTCGATCTCGACGGTGCCCTCCTGCTCGCCGGAGTCCTCCGGGAGCAGCCCCGCCAGAGCGCTGAGCAGTGTGCTCTTGCCAGCCCCGGACGGCCCAAGAAGCAGAACCCGTTCCCCAGCCTCAACCCGCAGATCAACCCCGCGCAGAGCCCAGGCCCGCCGCCCAGCGTGCCGCCACCCGAACCCCCGCAGCAGTACCCCGCCCACCAAACCACCCCCTCCCCGCCGCGCCCCGCCCCACCTCACCTCACCCTGCACGGTCGATCATGAGGTTGACGGTGGTTGTGGAGATCCATCCGCCCGTCAACCTCATGATCGACGCGAGTTGGTGGGGGTTAGATCAGGGCTCGGTTCCGGCCTGCCGGGAAGCGGTCCAGGACGCCGGTGTTGGCCAGGGCGTTCGTCAGCAGCCAACCGCCCAGGCCGGCGATCACTGTGGCGCTGACGATGGTGAGCAGCGCGTACGGGATGCGGTAGTCGGTCAGCGCGTAGTCGACGTTCCAGACGAAGAAGTCGAACAGCGCGGCGCTGAGGCCGGTCAGCGCGCCCGCGAACACCGCGGTCGGCAGGCGGAACGACCGGTACCGGAAGGCGGCGAAGGCCAGCTCGGCGCCGATGCCCTGCACGATGCCCTGCGGAATGACAGTGCCGGCCCACTGGCTGCCCAGCAGCGCGGACAGGACCGCGGCCACGGTCTCGCAGTAGAGCGCGGCGCCGGGCTTGCGGATGACCAGCCCACCGATCACCGCCGGCATCAGCCAGACGCCGTAGAGCAGCGTCTGCGCCGGCGGGAAGAAGGCGAACGCGCCCTCGGTGGCGCTCCAGACCAGGCCCCAGGCCCAGAAGATGACGCCGAAGGCGACCGCGATCACCGAGGCGACCACGATGTCGATGGTGCGCCAACGGTGTGTGTCAGTGGTGGATGTCATGTGTTGCTCCCAGTTCGTGAGTGCGAACCAGGAGAAGACGCACGCCGCGTCCGGTGGCACCGGACTGCGGCGCGGCTGGAGGTCGACCGAACTCCCTGCGCTGGCATTACCCAGATCAGGTTCGAGGGTCTGCGGGCGTGCCCGCACTCTCAGCGCTGTGCGCTCCCCTGTCGGATATGAAGTTGTCTCGCTGACGCTAACACCGACCAGGGGCGCGGGCCCAGCAGGGCATCCGCCTGACCTGCGGGAGCGAGCGGCCGACCGCCGTCTGGGTACGCTTCCGATCATGCGGGTTGATGCGCGAGGCTTCACGTTCGAGGTGACCGTCGGCGGTCCGACGGACGGCGTACCCGTCCTGCTGCTGCACGGTTTCCCCCAGCACAGCGGCGAGTGGGACGACGTGGTGCCGGCGCTGCACGCGGGCGGGCTGCGCACGTACGCGCTGGACCAGCGCGGTTACTCACCCGGTGCCCGGCCCACGGTGGTGGCCGACTACCGGATTCCCGAACTCGTCACCGACGTGGTGGCGGTGCTCGACGCGCTCGGGCTGGACGCCGTGCACCTGGTCGGCCACGACTGGGGCGCGATAGTGGCCTGGGCGGTTGCCGCCGGGCACCCCGAGCGGGTCCACACGCTGACCGCCGTGTCCGTACCCCATCCGGCGGCCATGGCGCACGCCCTGAGCACGGACGCCCAACAGAAGGCCCGCTCGTCGTACATCGCCCTGTTCCGCAAGCCCGAAAAAGCGGAGAAGGTCCTGCTGGCGTGGCACGCCACCGCGCTGCGCAAGATGCTCGGCGGGGTGGGCGACACGTCCCGGGTGAACCGGTACGCCGACCCGATGCGTGAGCCGGGTGCGCTGACGGCCGCGCTGAACTGGTACCGAGCGATGTCCCGCGCCGACCTGGCCGGCGTCGGCCCGGTCGCGGTGCCCACCACGTACGTCTGGAGTGACCGGGACGTCGCCATCGGCCGGACCGCCGCCGAGGCGTGCGCGCAGAACGTCACCGGCGACTACCGCTTCGTGCAGCTGCCCGGGGTGAGTCACTGGATCCCGGACGCGGCACCGGCCCCGCTCGCCGAGGCGATCCTGGCCCGAGCCGGCGGGACGGCCTGAGCAGCAGTGGACACCAACGGGCTGCTGGCCCGCAATCGAACGACGGAGGACGTATGACGGTGAGTGCCGAGGACTACCTGGCCGTGGTGACCGAGACGATCGGCCGGGTGGCTGCCAGTCAGCGGGAGGCGGTGGGGCGGGCCGCCGACCTGATCGCCGAGGCCGTCCGAGCCGACGGTGTGGTGCACGCGTTCGGCACCGGGCACTCGGAGGCCCTCGCCATGGAGATCGCCGGACGGGCGGGTGGTCTGGTGCCTACCAACCGGATCGCGCTACGCGACCTGGTGCTGCTCGGCGGCGAGCCGGCCGACCGGCTGGGCCCGCTGCTGGAACGGGACCCGGCCGTCGCGCACCGCCTCTACGAGCTGGCCCCGGTGCGCCCCACCGATGTCTTCGTGCTCGCCTCGAACTCCGGCGTCAACGGCGCGATGGTGGAGTTCGCCACGCTGGTGAAGGAACACGGTCACGGGCTGGTGGCGATCACCTCGGCGCGGCACTCCGGCCAAATGGCCTCCCGGCACCCGTCCGGGCGCAAGCTGAGCGACCTCGCCGACGTGGTGCTCGACAACGGTGCGCCGTACGGCGACGCGACGCTGCCCCTGCCGGGCGGTGGCGCGGTCGGCGCGGTCTCCTCGATCACCGCGGCGTTGCTGGCGCAGCAGGTGACAGTGGAGGTGGTGGCGCGGTTGCTGGCGGCGGGCGAGCGGCCCCCGGTCTACCTGTCGGCGAACATCCCGGACGGCGACGCGCACAACAACGAGCTGGAAGCGCGCTACGCGGGCCGGATCCGACGCGGGTCCTGACGCCGCCGGGCGGCCGACGCGCGTCGCCGAGATGAACGGCAGGTGTCGTGAACTTGTTTCGCGCTCGGCCGGGTGGGGCATTGGCGTTGCTGCCGGCGGGCGGGACCGCCGGCAGTAGCGTCTCACCGGAGGTAGCGCGTGTCGAAGGAGACCGAGAAGCAGCGCTGGCAGCGCAACTTCGCCGACCTGCTGCAGGAGTTGCGGGTCGCCCAGACCGGCGTGCAGATCCTCTTCGCCTTCCTGCTCACCCTGCCGTTCAGTAACGGGTTCAACGAGACCACCGAGTTCCAGCGCGACGTCTACATCGTGGCGTTGCTCGCGGCGGCCGCCGCCACCGCGATGATCATCTCGCCGGTGGCGTTCCACCGGGCGCTGTTCCGGCAGGGGCGCAAACCGGAGCTGGTCCGTTTCGCGCACCGGATGGCGACCGGTGGCCTCGGCTTCATGCTGATCGCGATGGTCAGCGCGGTCCTGCTGATCACCGACTTCGTGCTGGACCGGCCGATCGCCTTCCTGCTCAGCGCCCTGACCGGGCTCTGGTTCCTCACCTTCTGGATGGTGCTGCCGTTCGCCCGGCGCAGCTGGGGTGAGGACGACATCGACGACGATGACGACGACCCGGACACCATCGAGGAACGCTGACCGCGTCGATCTTCACGCAGCGCTACCCCTGGGTAACAACCGGGGGTAGCGTGACGGTAGCCGCATCGAGCTTCGAGGGGGCAGCCGTGACCACGACGCAGAACGGCCGACCGGCACCGGACGGCCCCGACTCCGAACCCACGGCCGGTGCCGCCGCGCCGCTGCCCGCCGAAGCCGGGCAGGTCACCGAGAAGGAAGCCCGGCAGGTCGCCGAGGCCGCCCGCGAATCCACCTGGGACCGGCCCAGCTTCGGCAAGGAGCTGTTCCTCGGCCGGTTCCGGCTCGACCTGATCGACCCGTGGCCCCGATCTGACCCGGACGACGTGGCTCGCGCGGAGGAGTTCCTTGGCCGGTTCCGCGCCTTCCTGACCTCCGAGGTGGATGGTGAGGCCATCGAGCGGGACGCGTCCATACCCGACTCGGTGTTCCACGGCCTGGCCGACCTCGGCGCGTTCGGCATGAAGATCGACCGGAAGTACGGCGGGCTCGGGCTGAGCAACCTGCACTACTGCCGAGCGCTCATGCTGGCCGGCTCGGTCAGCCCGGCCATCGGCGCGCTGCTCTCGGCGCACCAGTCGATCGGGGTGCCGCAGCCACTGAAGATGTTCGGCACCCCCGAGCAGAAGCAACGCTTCCTGCCCCGGCTCGCCGCCGGTGAGGTGTCCGCGTTCCTGCTCACCGAGCCGGACGTCGGCTCCGACCCGGCCCGGCTGGCCACCATCGCGGAGCCGACCGAGGACGGCACCGGCTACCGGCTCAACGGGGTGAAGCTCTGGGCCACCAACGGCATCGTGGCCACCCTGCTGGTGGTGATGGCCCGGGTGCCGGCCACGCAGGGACGTCGGGGCGGCATCACCGCGTTCGTGGTGGACGGCGACAGCCCCGGCATCACCGTCGAGCGGCGCAACGAGTTCATCGGCCTGCGCGGGCTGGAGAACAGCCTGACCCGGTTCCACGACGTGATCGTCCCCGCCGAGAACGTCATCGGCGGAGAGGGCAAGGGGCTGAAGATCGCCCTGACCACTCTGAACACCGGCCGGCTCTCACTGCCGGCCATGTGCGTGGGTGCCGGCAAGTGGGCGTTGAACGTGGCCCGAGGGTGGGCCGCCGACCGGGTCCAGTGGGGACGGCCGGTGGGCGAGCACGAGGCGGTCGCGCAGAAACTCTCGTTCATCGCCGCCACCACGTACGGCATGGAGACGATGCTCGACCTCTGCTGTCTGCTCGCCGACGACGACCGCAACGACATCCGGATCGAGGCGGCACTGGTCAAGCTGTACGCCAGCGAGATGGCCTGGAAGATCGCCGACGAGCTGATCCAGATCCGGGGCGGGCGCGGCTACGAGACGGCCGACTCACTGGCCGCCCGCGGCGAACGTCCGGCCGCCGTCGAGCAGATGCTGCGCGACCTGCGGATCAACCGGATCTTCGAGGGTTCCACCGAGATCATGCACCTGCTGATCGCGCGGGAGGCGGTCGACGCCCACCTGTCGGTGGCCGGCGACATCATCGACCCGGACGCGGGGCTTGGCCGCAAGGCCCGAGCCGGTGCGCGAGCGGGCGCCTTCTACGCGAAGTGGCTGCCCACGCTCGCCGTCGGTCGGGGGCAGAGCCCTTCGGCGTACGCCGAGTTCGGCCCGCTCGCCGCGCACCTGCGCCACGTGGAGCGTTCGTCGCGCAAGCTGGCCCGGTCGACGTTCTACGCGATGTCCCGCTGGCAGGGAAAGATGGAGCGTAAGCAGGCGTTCCTCGGCCGGGTGGTGGACATCGGCGCCGAGTTGTTCGCGATGTCCGCGGTCTGCGTCCGGGCCTGCGCCGAACGGGACAGCCGCCCGGAGAACGTCGAGCTGGCCGACCTGTTCTGCCGGCAGGCGCGGGTGCGGGTGGACGCCCTGTTCGCCGCCCTCTGGGACAACACCGATTCGGTTGACACCGCTGCCGCGAAGCGCATCCTCGCCGGCCGCTACGCGAGCCTGGAGGAGGGCGTGCTCACCCCGTCCGAGGAGCTGCCCTGGGTGGCCCGCTGGTCGCCCGGTCCGTCCACCTCCGAGGATGTCCGCCGCCGCATCCCGCCAAAGCCGTAAACCCCGCCGCACGGCCTCGCCGCCGCGTGGGTCGGCAGGGGTTGGCCGGGGTGCGGGTCGGCAGGGGTTGGCCGCCGTGCGGGTCGGCGGCTTCGGTCAGCGGGCGACCGCCCAGGCCAGCACCCCCGCCAGGATCAGACCGTTGAGCCCGGCCAGGGCCAGGTACGCCGCAGGTGGAATCTTCTTGCCCCGGCGCAGGAAGGAGACCAGGACAGCGGCGTAGCCGAGCAGCAGGACGGCGATGACGACGAGGAAGTAGAACACCCGACGACTTTAGCGGCCCCGGCTGCGTAGACCGAGTTGGCGCAGCTCCAGAGCGGCCAGGGCGTCGACTGTCGCGTCGTCGCCGCGCCGCCACGCCTCAGCGACGTCCGGGCCGATCCGGGTCAGTTGGCCCAGCGGCTGGGTGGCCAGGGCGCGCAGGGCGAGCAGATCCCGGCCGGCCGGCCCGACGGCCAGCTTCGCGGCCGACCCGGCTCGGCGCATCCAGCGCAGCCGCAGCGGCAACCAACCGAAGAGCACGATGCCGAGCGGGAAGATCAGCACCGCGACGGCGAGGGCGAGGGCGAGCTGATCGACCAGGTGCTGCTGGTCGCGGCCGGCGTCGGCCAGCCCTCGGGCCGCGTCGGCGGCCTGCCGGAACGGAGCGGTCAGCTCGTCGCCGACCAGTGGCACCCGGCCGACCTTCCCGCCGGCTTCGGCGAGGTTGTCGGCGAGGCCGCTGCCCGCGCCCTCCAGCTTCTGTCCGGGTACGGCGAGCTTCTGCACCAGATCGTGCAGCCACAGCGCGCCGCGGATCGCCACGTACACCCAGGCGACGACGAGCAGGTCGGTGAGCAGCTGACGGGCGGCGGTCGGGAACCGATCGGCATAGATCTTCACGCCGGACAGCGTGTCACGAACGGCCTTCGCGGGGCACCCGTGAAGTGAGCCCGGATCGCGATCGACCGGGCCGGTGGTCAGCGCGGGCAGGTCGGGCAGGTGCCGAAGATTTCCAGGGTGTGGCTGACGTCGGCGTAGCCGTGCTGCGCGGCGACCCGGTCGGCCCAGCTCTCCACGGCCGGCCCGGCCACCTCGACCGTACGCCCGCACACCCGGCAGACCAGGTGGTGGTGGTGCCCCTCGCTGCACCGGCGGTACAGGTGCTCGCCGCCCGGCGGACGCATCACATCGATCTCACCGGCGTCGGCGAGCCCCTGGAGGGTGCGGTAGACGGTGGTCAGGCCGACCCGCTCGCCGCGCTGCCGCAGCATCGCATGCAGGTCCTGGGCGCTGTGGAAGCCCTCCATCTCGCCCAGCAGCGCGCTCACCGCCGAACGCTGCCGGGTGTTGCGCACAGCGGCGCTGCTCTCGCTCATGATCCCTCCCCGGCGTGGCTGACCGCGTCCGCCACGATGTGCGCGACGTGCTCGTCGACCAGGCTGTAGGCGATCTCCCGGCCTCGGCGGGAGCCGCGCACCACGCCCGCTCCGCGCAACACCCGCAGGTGCTGGGAGACCAGTGGTTGCGCCGCGCCGAGCTTCTCCACCAACTCGTGCACGCACCGCTCGCCGCCGGCCAGCTCACTGACGATGGCCAGGCGAATGGGAGCGGACAGGGCGCGGAGCAGCTCGCTGGCCCCGTCGAACCCGTCGTAGCCCGTCGCGCTGGTCATCCTGCAACGGTAACCAATACCACTGAGCTCGCGCTGACCAGGCTCAGCTCAGCACGACCTCGTGAGGTTCCGGTGTCGGCGCGGCGGTTGGCGTCGTCCGGCGGCGCACGACCCGCCAGACAGCGCCGGCCACGGCCACCACCAGGAACGAGGCGATCGCCACCAGCACCACCGAGGCGCCCGGCGCGGTGTCCGCCGTGGCCGCCACCCAGACACCCGAGCCGGCGGCGAAGAGCCCGAGCGCCATCGCGGCGGCCATCGTGCTGCGGAAACCCCGGGTGACCTGCTGGGCGGTGGCAACCGGCACCACCATCAACGCGCTGATCAGCAGCACGCCGACGGCCCGCATGGCGATGGTCACGGTGACCGCCGTGGCGACCGCGATCAGCAGGTTCAGCGTGCGGACCGGCAGGCCGGAGACCCGGGCGTACTCCTCGTCGTGACTGACCGCGAAGAGCGCCGGCCGCAACGCGATCATCGTGACCAGGATCGCCGCGCCGAGCACCGCGATGGTCGTCAGGTCGGCGGGCGAGATGGTGGTCAGCGACCCGAACAGGTAGGCGTTGAGGTTCGCGCTGGTCGCGTCGGAAAGGCCGACCAGGAGTACACCGCCCGCGATGCCGCCGTAGAAGAGCAGAGCCAGAGCCAGATCACCGGAGGTACGCCCACGGGCCCGGACGATCTCGATGGCGATCGCGCCGATGGTGGCGGCGATCACCGCGACCAGCACCGGGGAGCGGTTGAGCAGCAACCCCGCGCCGACGCCGGTCAGCGCTACGTGCCCCACACCATCGCCGATCAACGCCAGCCGGCGCTGCACCAGGTAGATGCCGAGCGCCGGCGCGGCCAAGCCGATCACCAGCGCGCCGATCAGGGCGCGCTGCATGTAGGGGTACTGGAAGAGTTCCATGGGTCAGTTGCTCCACAGCCCGGCGGGCTCGTCGTAGCAGTGCGGGTGCACGTGGTCGTGGTCGGGCTCCGCGTGATGGCCGGCCGGGTCGGGCACCGCGCCGTCGTGGGCGATGCGACCCTCGTGGACGACGACGGCCCGGCTGATCACCGGTCGCAGCGGGCCCAGCTCGTGGGCGACGAGCAGCACCGTTCCGCCGTCGGCGACGAAGTCGCGCAGCGCGCCGGCGAAGGCCTCCTGGCTGGCCGCGTCCACCCCGGCGGTGGGCTCGTCGAGCACCAGCAGCTCCGGCTGGCCGGCCAGGGCGCGGGCGATCAGGGTGCGCTGCTGCTGGCCGCCGGAGAGCGTGGACACCGGGTCACCGGCCCGGTCGGCGAGCCCGACCGCGCCCAGCGCCGCGTCGACGGCGACCCGGTCGGCTCGACCCGGCGGACGAAGCACCCCCCGACGGGCCAGCCGGCCGGAGGCCACCACCTCCCGGACGGTCGCCGGTACGCCGCCGCCGGCGCCCAGGCGTTGCGGGACGTACCCGATGCGTGCCCACTGCCGGAACCGGCGCAACGGCCGGTCGAAGAGGGTGACCGAGCCGGCGCTGATCGGCACCAGCCCGAGCACGGCGCGGATCAGGGTGGACTTGCCCGAGCCGTTGGCGCCGAGGATCGCGACCACCTCGCCGGCGGTCACGGTGAGCGAGATGTCCCGGAGCACGGGGCGACCGTCGTAGCCGACCACACCGTGCTCGACGGTGATGACACGTGAGGTCACGAGCAGCTCAAGGCCGTCTGCAGGGTCCGCAGGTTGGTGCGCATCACCGAAAGGTAGTCCCCGTTGCTGCCGGCGGCGAGCCCTTCGATCGGGTCGAGCACGGCGGTCTTCGCGCCGACCTGACCGGCGATGGTCTCGGCCACCTTGGGGCTGACCAGGGTCTCGAAGAAGATCGTGGTGGCCTGGTGCTCCTTGGCCTCCTCGATCACGTGCGCGAGGCGCTGCGGCGAGGGCTCGACGTCCGGGCTCAGCCCGGTTATGCCGACCTGGTCGAGCTGGTAGCGGTCGGCGAGGTACCCGAACGCGGCGTGGCTGGTCACGATCTCCCGCCGCTGGCAGGTCGCCAGACCCTGCTTGAACTCGCCGTCCAGTGTCGTCAGGTCGGCGCGCAGGGCAGTCGCCCGGGCGGTGTAGTCGGCGGCGTGGTCCGGGTCGGCCTTGCCGAGGCGCTGGGCGAGCTGGTCGCCGATGCCGGCCAGCCGGGTCGGGTCGAGCCAGACGTGTGGGTCCTTGCCGCCGCTCTCCTCGGCGTGCCCCTCTTCGCCCTCGTGGTCGTGCCCGCCGGCGGACGCGTCCAACAGCGGCTGCACGCTCGTCACGTCGAACGCCCGGTCGCCGCCGTTCTGGGCCACGGCGTCGTCCACGGCCGGCTGGAACCCCTTGAGGTAGACGATCAGCTCCGCGTCGCTGACCTCTCCGACCTGGCTCGGGTTGAGCTCCAGGTCGTGCGGCTCGGCGCCGGGCTTGGCCAGGTTGGTGACCCGGACCGCGTCGCCGCCGATCCGTTCGGCCAGGAACTGGAGGGGGTAGAACGCGGCCACCACGTCGACTCGCTGGGGGTCGGCCCCGGCGGCGCCGCCGGTGGAGCAGCCGGCTCCGGCGCCCAGGGCGAGGAGAGCGGTCGCGGCGGCCAGGACACGGTACGTGGCGCGGTTGGTCATGTCGTCAACTGTCCGTGGCAACGATAATGATTGTCAAAAACGCATGATTGCATGTCAGAGGAGCTTCGCGAGGCCCACTGCCACCAGCAGGGTGAGCATCACCAGCCGGATCAGCCGGGTCTGCGGCGCCTGAACCGCCCAGGTCGTCGCCAACAGGGCGATCAGGACCCCGGCGAGCGCGAGCGTGAGCAGCCCGCCGATCACCCCGGGCGTGAAGAACGCCACCAGCACCACCACCAGGGTGAGCAGGAACACCGACGTCGGGTTCGCCCCGGCCAACCGGGCGAGCAGAGGGCGCTGCGTACGCTGCATCCCACAGACTCTACGAGGAGGAACCCCCGGTGCTGGTGACCAACCGGTTCGTGGTCGACGTCGATGCCGCCGACGGCTTCACCGAACGGGCGCACGCCGCCCTCACCGCGCTGGCCGCCCGGCCCGGCTACCTGCGCGGCCAACTGGTCCGGGCGTTGGACGACCCCCGGCACTGGTCACTGGTCACCGAATGGGAGTCGGTCGGCACGTACCGGCGGGCGCTGGGCGCCTTCGAGGTCAAGGTCAGCGCCGTGCCGCTGCTGGCCGAGTCCGTCGACGAGCCCTCCGCGTACGAGGCGCTGGCCACCGCCGCCCCCGGCGGGGCCGTGGTCGTCGCCGAGAGTGATCGGGCTGCGGGTCCTTACCGCTGAGCCGCCGGACACTACGCTGCTCCTATGACCGCACCCGCCCCGCCACCCGGTCCCGGGGTGGCTCCGCCGTTTGCCGCGCCGCCCACCGAGGGCCGCCGGACTCGGCTCTGGATCGGCCTCGGCGTCGGCGCGCTCGCCGTGGTGCTCTGCTGCGGCGGCGGTGGCACCGCCGTCGTCGGCCTGGCCGTCAGCGGAGTCCAGGCCATTCGGGAACAGGCCCGCACCGTGACCGGCGACTACTACCAGGCGCTCGTCGAGCGGAACTACGGGCGGGCGTACGACCAGCTCTGCGACGACGCGCAGCGGCGTGAGTCCCGGCCGGAGTTCGAACGGCGCGCCGCCGCCGAACCGCAGGTGACAGCGTTCCGCGTGGGCGAGGTGGACACCACCTACCTGACCGTGCCGGTCGACGTGACCCTCGACGGCGGCGACCGGGAGCGCCAACAGGTCAGCCTCGGGCAGGACGGGCAGACCGGCGGCGTGGAGGTCTGCGAGGTCAGCTGACCCGTCCCCGGTATTCTGCTGGGCTTGGGGCGACGGTGGTCGTACCGTTGTCCCGAACCGACCGTTCCATCCACATCTCGCCCCCGCCGACCGCCAGCCGGCGTAGGAGGAAACATGCCAGCCGACCGTATCGACGCCGTCGTCAGCCTCGCCAAGCGCCGAGGCTTCGTCTTCCCCTCCAGTGAGATCTACGGAGGCACCCGATCGGCGTGGGACTACGGTCCGCTCGGCGTGGAGCTCAAGGAGAACGTCCGCCGGCAGTGGTGGAAGACGATGGTCCAGCAGCGCGACGACGTCGTCGGCCTGGACTCCGCGGTGATCCTGTCCCGCAAGGTGTGGGAGGCGTCCGGCCACATCGCCGAGTTCGTCGACCCGCTGACCGAGTGCCAGTTCTGTCACAAGCGGTTCCGGGCTGACCACCTGGAAGAGGCGTACGCCGAGAAGCACGGCAAGCCGCTCACCTCGCTGGCCGAGCTGAACTGCCCCAACTGCGGCAACAAGGGCACCTTCACCGAGCCGAAGATGTTCAACGGCCTGATGAAGACCTACCTGGGCCCGGTGGAGAGCGACGAAGGGCTGCACTACCTGCGCCCGGAGACCGCGCAGGGCATCTTCGTCAACTACAAGAACGTCGAGACGGTCGCCCGCAAGAAGCCCCCGTTCGGCATCGCGCAGACCGGCAAGTCGTTCCGCAACGAGATCACCCCGGGCAACTTCATCTTCCGGACCCGCGAGTTCGAGCAGATGGAGATGGAGTTCTTCGTCGAGCCGGGCACCGACGAGCAGTGGCACGAGTACTGGCTCCAGGAGCGCTGGAACTGGTACCTCGACCTCGGCCTCTCGGCGGACAATCTGCGCCTGTTCGAGCACCCCAAGGAGAAGCTGTCGCACTACTCGAAGCGGACCGTGGACATCGAGTACCGCTTCCAGTTCGGTGGCACCGAGTTCGCCGAGCTTGAGGGTGTCGCCAACCGCACCGACTTCGACCTCTCCACGCACAGCAAGCACTCCGGCGTCGACCTGTCGTACTTCGACCAGAGCAAGAGTGAGCGCTGGATGCCGTACGTCATCGAGCCGGCCGCGGGTCTGACCCGCGCGGTGCTCGCCTTCCTGCTGGAGGCGTACGACGAGGACGAGGCGCCGAACACCAAGGGCGGCGTGGACAAGCGCACCGTGATGCGGTTCGACCCGAGGCTCGCCCCGGTCAAGGTGGCGGTGCTGCCGCTGTCCCGCAACGAGGCGCTGTCGCCCAAGGCCAAGGATCTCGCGACCCTGCTGCGCAAGCGCTGGGTGGTGGAGTTCGACGACTCGCAGGCGATCGGGCGTCGCTACCGGCGGCAGGACGAGATCGGCACCCCGTTCTGCGTCACCGTCGACTTCGACACCCTGGACGACAACGCTGTGACGGTGCGCAACCGGGACACCATGGCCCAGGAGCGCGTCTCCCTGGACCAGGTCGAGCGCTACCTGATCGAGCGTCTTCCGGGCTGCTGAGACTCTGCGCACGGGGCCTCGGCCGACGCCATGAGCGCCGGTCGGGGCCCCGTACACTTGTCCGGTGACTGCCTCGACCGTGCCCGCGCTGCGCCCGCTGACTCTCGGCCAGCACCAGGTGTGGCCGCCGGTCGTGCTCGCGCCGATGGCTGGAATCACCAACATCGGGTTCCGTCGGCTCTGTCGCGAGCAGGGCGGCGGCATCTACGTCTGCGAGATGATCACCACTCGGGCGCTTGTCGAGCGCAACCCGAAGACGCTGCGCATGATCGCGTTCGGCGACGACGAGAAGCCCCGCAGTCTCCAGCTCTACGGCACCGATCCGGAGATCACCGCCGCCGCCGTGCGGATCGTCGTCGAGCGCAACCTGGCCGATCACATCGACCTCAACTTCGGCTGCCCGGTCCCGAAGGTCACCCGGCGCGGCGGCGGCGCGGCGCTGCCGTGGCGGCGGCGGCTCTTCGCGCGACTCGTGCGGGACGCGGTGGCCGCCGCGGCACCGTCCGGCGTGCCGGTCACTGTCAAGATGCGCAAGGGCATCGACGACGACCACCTGACGTACGTCGAAGCCGGGCTCGCCGCCCAGGAGGCCGGCGTGGCAGCGGTGGCCCTGCACGGGCGCACGGCCTCGCAGCGCTACTCGGGCACCGCCGACTGGGACGCGATCGCCACCCTGAAGCAGGCCCTCGACGTGCCGGTGCTCGGCAACGGCGACATCTGGGAAGCTGACGACGCGCTGCGCATGGTGGCCCACACCGGCGTCGACGGCGTGGTCATCGGGCGCGGCTGCCTGGGCCGGCCGTGGCTCTTCGCCGACCTGGAGGCCGCCTTCAACGGTCGGCCGGAGCGGCGGCTACCCACCCTCGGCGAGGTGGCCGTGACCATGCGCCGGCACGCCGAGCTGCTGGTCGACCAGTTCACTGCCGGTGCCCGCAACCCGGCCCGAGGTGAACGGGACGGCTGCACCGACTTCCGCAAGCACGTTGCCTGGTACCTCAAGGGCTTCCCCGTCGGCGGCGAGCTGCGGCGCTCGCTGGCGATGATCGAAAGCCTGGCCCAGCTCGACGACCTGCTCGGCAAGCTCGACCCGGCGGAGCCGTTCCCGATGACCGCCCTCGGGCAGCCGCGTGGGCGTACCAACTCGCCCGGCAAGGTCTTCCTGCCGGAGGGCTGGCTGGCCAGCCGGGACGACGACACCGTCCCCGAGGGCGCCGAGATGGACGACTCGGGCGGCTGAGTCTCCGACCCTCGTGGGGTCGTCGCTGTCGGACCTACTTCGCAGGTTCCCGGCCCGGTTCCGGCCGGGAGCAGGGGGCGGACGTTGGGGGTGCGGCACGCTATCGAGCTGATGTCGTAAACGAGTCATGACCTGGGCTCGGCCGTGCGCTGTTCGGCGGTGCCACTGACTCGCACTGCCCTGCGGCCGCCACCGTTGTTGCCCTGCGGTGCCTCCACCGCCTTGCCGTCACCGTGTTGCCCTGCGGTTGCCGTGGCGAGTTGCCCTGCGGTTGCCGCCACCGGGTTGCCCGGTAGGTCCCATTGCGACGTTGCTTCGCGGCTGCCCTGGTGACGCTGATTCGTCTACGACATCAGCTCCAAAGGGCCCGTGACGCAGACAACGGACCCCGCGCCGGGTACTTCGTCGCCGAGATCCGCGCAACATCAGGGATGTTGGTGTCTCCGGCGTGTCGGAGGCAGCAACATCGGGGATCTTGCGCGGGGCGCGGGGCGCGGACCTGGACATGCGGAAGGGCCGGACCCCGTGGTGGGGTCCGGCCCTTCCGAGTTGGGTGGTGCTCAGCTGGTGGCGTAGCCGCGGGTGGCGATCCAGTCCGCGAGGTGCTCGATGGTGACCTCGTACGAGGCGGTGTTCGGGTCGGCGGAGTCGGCGATCTTGACGATGTTGCCGTTGTCGCGGTAGCCGACGACGCTGATGTAGTGCCCACCCTCGAAGGAGTGGATACCACCGTCGGTGTCGGTGGTGGTGCCGGCGATGTTGGCGACCACGGCCCGGCCGTCGTCGACGGTCTTGACGACGTCGGCGCGAAGCTTGTCGGTCTGCTTCTCGTCGGCCTTGGGCGTGCTGATCTCGACGGAGTGGTAGGCGTCGTTCTTGCCGGTCTCCTTGTTCAGCACCGGGGTGATGTCGTTGATGGAGTTGGTGCCGGCCTCGGTGGTGCCCATCTCCTTGGCCATGGCGTCCACGCTGATGTCCTTGCCCTGCACGGACAGGGCGTTGCGGGCGGCGGCGGGGCCGCAGTAGTAGAAGTTCGGCTGGGCTTCGTAGCGCACGCCGAGCTCCCGCTCGCCGTGGCCCTTGCGGTCGGTCTGCGCCTGCGACGCCGGCTTACCGGTGTTCGGGGCGGCGAACGCGGTGGTGACGGGTCCGACGATGGCGCCACCGGTGAACGCGAGGCCAGCGGCGGTCAGAGCGGTCTTACGAATCAGATCGGTACGCATGATGGCGTGCTCCTCTGCTTCATCGGGGGTGCCGCGCGGCGTGACAGGGGACAGCAATCCGCGCGGGAGATACGCAGTGTTGTCGTCCCGGCGGCCCGTGGGGCCGGCGTCGGGACAGAGCACAACGGTGCGGGGCGGCGGATCATTCCGCCGGGTTCCTTGCCGGTGCTGCTGCGCTGTGCGGGGGATGTAACTGGGGCGGCCCGGCCGGTGTTCCCGGCGGCTGCCCTGCACCGACGACCGACAGTCGCGGTGCCGTGCCAGGTATAACGACCCCGCCAGGCCGACGATTCCGCCATCCGGGTGGCCCCGGCCACGGGACGTTGAGCCTGATATCGGACATCCGGCGTCTAGCGACCCACGCCGGGTCGGCGATGTGGGGCGTCCTGGCTGAAGGATGCCGCGATATCGGCGATCTGAAAGCGACCACCGGAATCGCGGGCCTATATCCGGTTGGCACCCTCTCGGGTCGTGTTGTCCTGGCTCGGGACCGCCGGGTTGGGTTGGGTGGGGATGATCGGGGTGGTTGGCCAGGGGATCTCGGGCGCGCGGTGGAAGGTGATCCCGGCCGTCGTCCAGCGCGGGCCCTGGCCGGCCAGGCGGTCGCGGAAGTCGGCCCAGTCGTGGCTTGCCCGGGGTGACCAGCCCAACTCGGCGATGGCCGGGAGGCGGGGCAGGAGCAACAGCTCGATGTCGGCCAGCGAAATGACCGATTCGGTCCAGAGCGGGGCCTCCACACCGAGAACCGCCTCGGTGGGTACGCCGGCGACGTGCGTGCCCGGGTCCCAGTCGTACGCCTTTCGCACGTCGATGAGGCCGGCCCAGTCGTGCCCGATCGGGGTGTCCGGGGCGTACTTCATGTCCAGGTAGGCGTGGTTGCCGGGGGAGACGATCAGCCGGGCGCCCCGGCGTACGGCGTCGACGGTGGTGGGGTCCTCGCCGTTCGTGCCCCACCACTGCAGGACCCGCCCGTCGAGGTGGGCGGCTGGCGCGAGCTGGTGCCAGCCGACGACGGTCTTGCCGAGGTCGGCCACGATGCGCTGGAGCCGCTCGACGAAACCGGTGTAGACCTCGCCCTTGACCTTGAACGCCTCGTCACCGCCGATGTGCAGCCAGGGGCCGGGGGTGAGCGCGGCCACCTCGCCCAGCACGTCGGCGACGAAGTCGTACGTGCGCTCGTCGGCCGGGTCGACGTAGCTGAAGCCGACCTCGGTGCCGGTGTACGGCGGCGGTGCGATCTTGTCCGGTGCCAGTTCCGGGTACGCGACCAGCGCCGAGTTGGTGTGCCCCGGCAGGTCGATCTCCGGGACGACGGTGATGTGGCGGGCTGCCGCGTAGGAGACGATCCGCGCGTAGTCGGCCTTCGTGTAGTGCCCGCCGGGGCCGCCGCCGACCTCGGTCGTCCCGCCGATGCTGGTCAGCTTCGGCCAGGAGTCGACGGCGATCCGCCAGCCCTGGTCGTCGGTGAGGTGCAGGTGCAGGTGGTTGAGCTTGTAGCGGGCCAGGTGGTCGACCACCCGCAGCACGTCCTCGACGGCGAAGAAGTGCCGCGCTACGTCGAGCATCGCGCCCCGGTAGGGGAACCGGGGTGCGTCGGTGATGGTCCCGCCGGGCAGCACCCAGCGTTCGGTGACCGGGGTGGAGCTCTCGATCGCCGCTGGCAACAGTTGGCGCAGCGTCTGTACGCCGTGGAAGAGGCCGGCGGAGGTGGAGGCGGTGACGTTCACCCCGTCGGTGGCGATGTCGAGGCGGTAGCCCTCCGCGCCGAGGCCGGCGCTGCCGTCGAGCACCAGCGCGATGCCACCGGCGGGCTCCGGCGTCGTGGCGTCGGTGACCGGCAGCGGGTAGCCGGTGGCCGGACGCAGGAGTTGGGCGAGCTGCTCGGCGACCGCCAACGCGGCGGGGTCGGCGCTGGACACGATGACGGCTTCGGCTGGGAGGGCCCAGTCGGCGGTCGGGTCCGGCTGAACCTGCTGGGGTGCGGGCACGACGTCAGCCAGCCGGTGGGGGGCCGCCGGGGCGAGCAACGCGCCCGCTGTCTGCTCGGCCGTGCGGGCCAGCGTGGCCACGTCCGGTTCCCCCGCCGAGAGGGGCGCGGGGACGGCGGTGGGGCCGGGGGAGGGGGTGGTCGACACGGCGGCGACTCCGGGGGTGTATTCGCGTCGGTTATGGCAAAAGTGAGGTTCACCGGCTGGCGTGGCGTCAAGCGTACGACGCTCTGCCGTATGCGTGATGGTGCGCATGGAAGCGTTCCCAAAAACCGGTACGAACACGGATAGTCGTGATAGCTGTGCCAATTGTCACCGAACGGTCCCAGGTCACTCGATGGTCGCTTAACCTTCGCCCACCGATCGACGTTGACCCCGGGATTACCGGCGGTCCGTCCCGGGGAAGAAGAAAACTGAACCTTCGTTAAGTGTCAATCCGGCGCGTGTGTTGTGGAGGCTCTGGTGGCAGCGCAAGAGACCGTCGATCACAAGTACGTCTACGACTTCTCCGAAGGCAACAAGGAGCTCAAGGAGTTGCTCGGCGGCAAGGGGGCAAACCTCGCCGAGATGACCAATCTGGGCCTGCCCGTTCCGCCCGGCTTCACCATCACCACCGAGGCGTGCCAGGCGTACCTCGCGACGGGACGGGAGCCGGACGGGCTCGCCGGTCAGATCGAGGCGCACCTGGAGTCGCTGGAGCGCGCGATGGGCAAGCGCCTCGGTGACCCGCAGGACCCACTGCTGGTCTCCGTCCGCTCCGGTGCCAAGTTCTCCATGCCCGGCATGATGGAGACCGTCCTCAACGTCGGTCTCAACGACCAGAGCGTGGAAGGACTCGCAGCCCAGGCCGGCAACAACGAGCGGTTCGCCTGGGACTCCTACCGGCGACTCATCCAGATGTTCGGCAAGACCGTCTGCGAGGTGCCGGGCGAGGAGTTCGAGCACGCGCTCGACGAGGCCAAGCACGCCAAGGGCACCCACAACGACCTGGATCTGGACGCCGACGACCTGCGTGGGCTGGTCGACGCGTACAAGAAGATCTTCTTGAAGCACACCGGCCGGGAGTTCCCGCAGCAGCCACGCGAACAGCTCGACCTGGCCATCCGGGCGGTCTTCGAGTCGTGGAACGCCGAGCGCGCCGTGCTCTACCGCCGCCAGGAGCGCATCCCGGCCGAGCTGGGCACCGCTGTCAACGTGGTGACGATGGTCTTCGGCAACCTCGGGCCCGACTCCGGCACCGGTGTCGCGTTCACCCGTGACCCGGCCAGCGGGGCGCAGGGCATCTACGGCGACTACCTGGCCAACGCGCAGGGCGAGGACGTGGTCGCCGGCATCCGCAACACGGTGCCGTTGCAGGAGTTGGAGCAGCTCGACAAGGCGTCCTACGACGAGCTGCTCGGCATCATGGCCCGGCTGGAGGAGCACTACAAGGACCTCTGCGACATCGAGTTCACCATCGAACGCGGCAAGCTGTGGATGTTGCAGACCCGGGTCGGCAAGCGCACTGCCGCCGCCGCGTTCGTCATCGCCGGGCAGCTCGTCGACGAGGGCCTGATCGACCTGGACGAGGCGCTGCACCGGGTCAACGGCGCGCAACTGGCCCAGCTGATGTTCCCGCGCTTCCAGCTCGACCACGAGTTCCAGCCGGTCGCCACTGGCATCGGCGCGTCGCCGGGCGCGGCGTCCGGCACTGTGGTGTTCACCTCCGCCCGAGCCGTCGAGCTGGCCGCCGAGGGGAAGTCGGTGATCCTGGTGCGCCGGGAGACCAACCCGGACGACCTGAACGGCATGATCGCCGCGAAAGGCATCCTCACCTCGCGCGGCGGCAAGACCAGCCACGCCGCGGTGGTGGCCCGGGGCATGGGCAAGACCTGCGTCTCCGGTGCCGACGAGATCGAGGTGAACGTGCCGGCGAAGCGGTTCACTGTCGCCGGCCAGACCGTCGCCGAGGGCGATGTGGTGTCCATCGACGGCACCACCGGCAAGGTCTACCTCGGCGAGGTGCCGGTCATGCCCTCCGAGGTCGTGCAGTACTTCGAGGGCAGCCTCGACCCCGAGCACGTCGACAACGCGCTGGTCCGGGCCGTACACCGGATCATGACGCACGCCGACGGGAAGCGGCGGCTGGCGGTCCGCACGAACGCCGACACCGGCGCGGACGCCGCCCGGGCCCGGCGCTTCGGCGCCGAGGGCATCGGGTTGTGCCGCACCGAGCACATGTTCCTCGGCGACCGGCGGGAGCTGGTCGAGCGGCTGATCCTGGCCCGGGCCCCGGGTGAGCGGGAGGCGGCGCTGGCGGCGCTGCTGCCGTTGCAGCGGGCCGACTTCGAGGAGATCTTCCGCGAGATGGACGGCCTGCCGGTCACCGTCCGGCTCATCGACCCGCCGTTGCACGAGTTCCTGCCGCCGTTGGAGCAGCTCGCCGTCAACGTGGCGGTCGCGCAGGAACGCGGCGAGGACGTGGCCAAGGAGGAGGCGCTGCTCGCCGCCGTCCGGCGGATGCACGAGGAGAACCCGATGCTCGGGCTGCGTGGTGTACGCCTCGGCCTGGTCATCCCCGGCCTGTTCGCGATGCAGGTCCGCGCCATCGCCGAGGCGGCGGTCAGCTGTGCCCGCGGCGGCGGGGCGGCGAAACCGGAGATCATGGTGCCGCTGGTCGGGGCGGTGCAGGAGCTGGAGACGGTTCGCGCCGAGGCCGAGAAGATCATTGCCGAGGTGGTCGGGGACAGCGGCGTCGAGGTGCTGATCGGCACCATGATCGAGGTGCCCCGGGCGGCCCTGACCGCCGGGCAGATCGCCGAGGCCGCCGAGTTCTTCTCCTTCGGCACCAACGACCTGACCCAGATGGGCTGGGGCTTCTCGCGCGACGACGTCGAGGGGGCGTTCTTCTGGCGCTACCTGGAGTTGGGCATCTTCGGCATCTCGCCGTTCGAGTCGATCGACCGTGACGGTGTCGGCCGGCTGGTGCGGATAGCCGCCGAGGAGGGCCGGGCCGCCCGCCCCGGGCTCAAGCTCGGTGTCTGCGGTGAGCACGGTGGCGACCCGGACTCGGTGCACTTCTTCCACGAGGTCGGCCTGGACTACGTGTCCTGCTCACCGTTCCGGGTGCCGGTGGCCCGGTTGGAGGCCGGCCGGGCGGTCGTGGAGACCGGCGGGTCGGACAGCCGTTGACGCACGCCGGCGGCGGCCCCAACACCAACAGCGTCATCACGATCATCTACGACCAGTCCGGCCGCAACAACCGCCTCACCCAGGCGCCCCCCGGCGGCTAC
>NZ_JBEXHV010000018.1:0-126233 GCF_040608275.1 Micromonospora sp. NPDC005205 | reverse complement strand
CTGCGCGCGCAGAGCGAGCGGGTCGTCGAGGTGAGTTGGAAGCTCACCTCCGCGTCGACGTTCCTGGTCGCCATCCAGGTCGAGGCCCTGGACCGGCACAAGCTGCTGGCCGACGTCACCAGGGTGCTCTCCGACGAACGGGTCAACATCCTCTCCGCGACCGTCACCACCACCCGTGACCGGGTGGCGGTGAGCCGGTTCAGCTTCGAGATGGCCGACCCGAAGCACCTGGGCCACCTGCTGGCCACGGTTCGCAAGGTCGACGGCGTCTTCGACGCCTACCGGGTCACCTCCGGGGCCTGAGCGCCAGTACTTCGTACCCTGGGAACACGACAGCGCCCGCCGGCTCAGCCGGCGGGCGCTTCGTCGTGCGCGTGGGGTCAGCCCTGCGGGTTGCTCATCGTGAGGTCCTTGATGATGACCTCCTTCTTCGGGTGGCCGCCGCCGGCCTGCTGGGCGAACGCCCCGTCGTCACCGGCCTTGGCCACGTCCTTGACCAGGTCCATGCCGCCGGTGATGGTGCCCAGCACGGTGTACGCCGGGTCCAGCGGCGAGTCGCCGTAGACGATGAAGAACTGGCTGCCGGTGCTCCCCGGATCCTGCGACTTGGCCATCGCGATGACGCCCTCCGGGTACGGCGGGCGCTTGTCGGTGGGCAGGTTCTCCTCGGCCATGCGGTAGCTCGGGCCGCCCTGGCCGTCGGTGTCCCGCCAGCCGTTGCCGGTGGCGCTGGGGTCACCGCACTGCAACACCTTGATGCCCTCGCTCACGAGGCGGTGGCACTTGGTGTTGTCGAAGAAGTTCTTCTCCGCGAGGTAGGTGAAGCTGCCCGCCGTGCACGGCACCAGCGACCGGTCGACCTTGGCCGTGATCGGGCCGAGGTTGGTGTCGATCGTCATGGTCTGCACGCCCGTGGCGGACTGCTCGTTGCTCGGCACCCCCACGTCCTTGATCTGCGGGGGCCGCTGGTCGGTGGGCAGCGCGTTGTACGCGCACTCGGCCGCACCGGCCGCCGGCGCGGCGGTGTCGCTCTTGTCGTCGTCGCCGCCGAGGCTCACCGCCAGCCAGACGGTGCCGGCGACCACGAGCACCAGCGCGGCAGCCGCGCTGACGATCGCCGTCGTCTGCCGGCGCTTGCGGGCCTTGGCCGCGCGCTCGGCCATCTCCTTCTCGAGCCGGGCGCGTGCCGCCGCGCGCTGCCGCTCTCTGGTGGACGTCACGCCTGGATCCTCCTGGCTGTCTGCTGCTGGGTGCCGCTTGGGTGGTTGGTGGCGCCCGGTCAGCCGGCGCTCGGGCTGCTGGCCGGGGTGCCGGAGGCCGACGGAGCCGGTGCCGCACCGGTGACCGGCTCACCGACCGTGAGGCTCTGGATCGTCACATCGGTGCTGGGCTTGACCTTCGCCCCGGTCCCATTGTCCACGGTCGGGAGGGCGCCGATCTTCTCCACCACGTCAAGCCCGCCGGTCACCCGGCCGATGACCGGGTACTTCGGGTCGGCGGTGGTGAAGTCCTTGAAGAAGATCAGGAACTGGCTGCCGTTGCTGCCCGGCGGGTTGGAGACCATCGTCACCGTGCCCTTCGGGTACGTCGGCGGCTGGCCGGGGGCCGGACTGGCCGACGGCGACGCCGACGGCACGGTCGGCACCTCTTCGTCGTAGAACGAGTAGGTCGGCCCACCGAGACCCGTGCCGCTGGGGTCGCCGCAGCGCAGCGCGCCCTCGGCGGTGATCTCGTGGCACTTGGTGTTGTCGTAGAACGACCGGCTCGCCAGGTGGGCGATGCTCGCCGCCGCGCACGGAGAGTTGGTCAGGTTCAGTTCCGCGGTGATCGGCGCGCCCTGGTTGGTGGTCACGGTCATCGCCCGGGTGCCGTCGGTGGGCAGATCCTTGGTGGCCGGCGTGCCGACGTCCTTGAGGTTGGTGTTGGCCGTCGCGTCCTGCGGCGTCCAGAGGCAGGTGTCCTGTGCGGCCGTGTTCTGCTTCGGGTCGGAGTCGAAGGCCCCGAGCGCCCAGGCTGAGCCGGCCACGACCAGCACGAGGATCAGAGCGGCGCCAACTCCGGCCTGGATCTGCCGTCGGCGCCGCGTGGACGCGGCCCGGCGAGCCATCTGCCGGTCGAGCTTGGCCCGCGCCATTTTGCGCTGCCGGTCCCTGCTGGAAGCCACCGGTGCTCCCCTTTCCTCTGCCTGGTCGTCGCCGGCGGCCGGTCGCCCCGGCCCGTCCGGGCGTCACGTGTGCCGCGCCACACGCCCGCCAGAGTGTACGGCTAGTGACTGGGAATGTGGTGTACGAGGTCCACCCCATCCCGAGCAGCGCTTATCGGAGGTTGTCACTGTGCCTGGCGGGACGTGTGGGACGGACGCGGCAAACTCGCTCGGCCCGCCCGATAGGCTGCTGTGCAGGACGACAGCTGCTCGACGGAAAGGACAGCGCCTGTGCTCGTGGCCGGCTTTCCCGCGGACGCCTTCGGCACCAACTGCTACGTGGTTGCCACCGCGCCGGGGGAGCAGTGCGTGGTGGTCGACCCGGGCATCGGGGTGCTCGACCAGCTCGACGCGCTGCTCGCCGAGCACCGCCTGCATCCGGCCGCCGTGCTGCTCACCCACGGCCACCTCGACCACACCTTCTCGGTCGCTCCGGTCTGCGGCGCGCGCGGCATCACGGCGTACGTGCACCCCGGTGACCGGGAGATGCTGGCCGACCCGTCGAAGGGCCTCTCGACCGACCTGACGTCGCTCTTCGGCGGCCGGCTGAGCTACACCGAGCCGGAGGACGTGGCGGAGCTGACCGACGGCGCCACCCTCACACTCGCCGGCCTGGAGATCGCCGTCGACCATGCCCCGGGCCATACCGGCGGGTCGGTGCTGTTCCGGCTGCCGGGCGCCGGGTCGGGCTGGGAGGCTGACGAGCTGTGCCTCTCCGGTGACGTCCTCTTCGCCGGGTCGATCGGCCGCACCGACCTGCCGGGCGGGAGCATGCCGGCCATGCTCACCAGCCTGCGCGACAAGATCCTCCCGCTGGCCGACGACACCGTCGTGCTGCCCGGCCACGGCCCCAGCACCACCATCGGCCGCGAGCGCGCCAGCAACCCGTACCTCATCGAGGTGGCTGGCACGTCGCCGGCCGCTCCCACCCGGGGCCTCTAGATCTTCCGTCCGCGCCGCGCGCGGACCCACGACACCACCGCGCCACCGGCGCGGAACCGCAAGGAGTACGCCGATGAGCAAGCCCACGCCCATCTCCGGCTTCCCGGAGTGGACTCCCGGACAGCGGATGATCGAGCAGTTCGTGCTCGACAGGATCCGGGCCACCTTCGAGCTGTACGGCTTCGCGCCGCTGGAGACCCGCGCCGTGGAGCCGCTGGACCAGCTGCTGCGCAAGGGCGAGACCTCCAAGGAGGTCTACGTGATCCGGCGGCTGCACGCCGACGCCGAGGGTGCCGGTGGTGACGACCAGCTCGGCCTGCACTTCGACCTGACCGTGCCGTTCGCCCGGTACGTGTTGGAGAACGCCGGCAAGCTGAGCTTCCCGTTCCGCCGCTACCAGATCCAGAAGGTGTGGCGGGGCGAGCGGCCGCAGGAGGGCCGTTACCGGGAGTTCGTCCAGGCCGACATCGACATCGTCGACCGGGACACCCTGGCCGCGCACCACGAGGCGGAGATGCCGCTGGTCATCGGGGACGCGTTGCGCTCGTTGCCGATCCCACCGGTGACGATCCAGGCCAACAACCGCAAAATCTGCGAGGGTTTCTACCGGGGCATCGGGCTGACCGACCCGGAGGCGGCGCTGCGGGCCGTGGACAAGCTCGACAAGATCGGCCCGGCGAAGGTGGCCGAGCTGCTGGCCCAGACCGCCGGGGCGAGCGAGGCGCAGGCCAAGGCGTGCCTGGCGCTGGCCGAGATCTCCGCCCCGGACGCCTCGTTCGCCGACGCCGTCCGGGCGCTCGGGGTGAACGACCCGCTGCTCGACGAGGGCATCGAGGAGCTGGTCCGGGTGGTGGACACCGCCGCCGAGCACTCGCCCGGCCTCTGCGTGGCGGACCTGCGCATCGCCCGTGGGCTGGATTACTACACGGGCACCGTCTACGAGACCCAGCTGCGCGGCTACGAGCGCTTCGGCTCCATCTGCTCCGGCGGCCGGTACGACAACCTGGCCAGCGCCGGCGCTGTCTCGTACCCCGGGGTGGGGATCTCGATCGGTGTGACCCGGCTGCTCGGTCTGCTCTTCGGCGCGGGGGAGCTGTCGGTCTCGCGGGAGGTGCCGACCGCCGTGCTCGTCGCGGTGACCAGCGAGGAGCACCGTACGGCCAGCAACCGGGTGGCCGAGGCGCTGCGGCGGCGTGGGGTGCCGACCGAGGTGTCGCCGAGCGCGGCGAAGTTCGGCAAGCAGATCCGTTACGCCGAGCGGCGCGGTATCCCGTACGTGTGGTTCCCCGGTGCCGAGGGAGCGCCGGACGAGGTGAAGGACATCCGCTCCGGTGAGCAGGTCACGGCCGGTGCGGGGGAGTGGACGCCACCCCCGGGAGACCTCAAACCCACTATCGGTTGAGTGCCCCCACTGGCGCTGACGGCCGCGGGGACCTACGGTAGCGTAAGTTACGCCACCGTAGGGAGTTTCTCGTGACCGTCAGCACCACAGTGAGCCAGACCGCGCTGCTCGTCGAGTTGGAGCCGGTTGTCGCCCGCAACCTGGACCGCCACCTCTCGCTCGCCAAGGAGTGGTTCCCGCACGAGTACGTGCCGTGGAGCGAAGGGCGGACCTTCGACGGGCCACTCGGCGGCGAGGCGTGGTCACCGACCGACTCCACCATCCCGGACGTGGCCCGCACCGCGCTGATCGTGAACCTGCTGACCGAGGACAACCTGCCCTCGTACCACCACGAGATCGCCACCCTGTTCGGTCGCGACGGCGCGTGGGGCACCTGGGTGCACCGGTGGACCGCCGAGGAGGGCCGGCACGGCGTCGCGATCCGCGACTACCTGACCGTCAGCCGGGCGGTCGACCCGGTGGCGTTGGAGCGGGCCCGGATGACGCACATGTCGGAGGGCTACACCAACGCCCACGGCGACGAGGTGCTGCACTCGCTGGCGTACGTCTCGTTCCAGGAGCTGGCCACCCGGATCTCGCACCGCAACACCGGCAAGGCCACCGGCGACCCCACCTGCGAGGCGCTGCTGGCCCGGGTGGCCGCCGACGAGAACCTGCACATGGTCTTCTACCGCAACCTGCTCGCTGCCGCGTTCGAGCTGGCCCCGAGCCAGGCCATGCGGGCCGTCGCCGACGTGGTGGCCGACTTCCAGATGCCGGGCAGCGGCATCGACGGGTTCGCCCGCAAGTCGGTGGCGATCGCTCTGGCCGGCATCTACGACCTGCGCCAGCACCGCGACGAGGTGCTGCAGCCGGTCCTGCGTCAGTGGGATGTCTTCAACGTGACCGGCCTCAACGCCGACGGTGAGGCCGCCCGCGAGCAGCTCGCCGCCCAGCTGGAGAACCTGGACCGCGCCGCGAGCCGCTTCGAGGAGAAGCGCGACGCCCGAGCCGCCCGCCTAGCCCTCCGCTAAACCCCACCCCGTCCCACCCCACCCCCACCCCACCAGCCCTGGTTGATCATGAAGTTATTGCCACTCGCGACGGCGTGTCGGGGCAATAACTTCATGATCAACCCAAAGGAATGGGAAGGGGTGGGGTCAGGGGAGGGGTAGGAGGAGGCAGGTACTGGTGGCGTGGGCTACCAGGCGGTCGGTGGCGTCGGTGATGCGCGCCTCGGCCAGGGCCGTACGGCGGCCGCGTTGCAGCACGGTGCCTTCGCAGCGCAGGGTGCCGCTGTCGACGGTGACCGGGCGGAGGAACTTCACGTTGAGGTCCAGCGAGGTGTAGCCCACCCCGGCGGGCAGGGTGGTGTGCACGGCGCACGCCGCAGCGGTGTCCAGCAGGGTCGAGAGCACGCCACCGTGGACGCTGCCGAGCGGGTTGTAGTGGAACTCCTGTGGAGTCAGCTCGACGACGACCCGGCCCTCGTCGGCTTCCATCCTGGCCATGTCGAGAAGGTGCATCACCGGCGGCGCGGCCAGCTCGCCGGCGATCATCGCCCGGAGCATGTCGAGGCCGCTTCGCCGACCGACCTGGGCGGCGTTGGTCGCCGGGTCCGCCCACGTGAAGGTACGGCTGCGCGCTGGTTCCTGCGTCTGCGTCATGGACGCAGCCTGGCAGCCGGTTGCTGAGTCTGTCAACGAGATCTAGCCTGGTCGGATGCGACCCGCGGCTCTGGACTGGTCAGTGGAGAACTGCACCATCGCCCGCGCGATGGAGGTCCTCGGTGAGCGCTGGACGCTGGTGGTCCTCCGTGAGGTGTTCACCGGCGTACGCCGCTTCGACGACATGCGGGTACGCACCGGCATTCCGCGCCAGGTGCTGACCAACCGGCTCGCCACCCTGGTGGAGCAGGGCGTGCTCAGTCGCGAGCCGTACCGGGAGCCCGGCAGTCGGCTGCGCCACGAGTACCGGCTCACGGACAAGGGCCTGGACCTGTGGCCGGTGCTGGTCGCCGTCCTCGCCTGGGGCGACCGGTACCTCGCCGACGCGGAGGGCCCACCGCTGCGCGTCACGCACCGCGACTGCGGCGCCGAGGTGCGCGCCGAACTGCGCTGCTCCGACGGTCACGACGTGGGTCAGCCACGTGACGTGGTACCCAGCCCGGGCCCCGGCGCCCGACGCCGTACCCCCTGACCCGACGCCCGCCGCGCCCCGCGCTGAGCGGCGACTCGGAGAAGACATCGATGACCGTACGCGCTGAAAGTGCGGCGGTCGTCGATTGGGTGTGACGGTGGCTGTTCGCCAGCGTGTCGGGGGTGTTGCGGCCGTGCGACCGGCCGAGGTCGACGAATTCGGGCGAATCCAAGCCTTGTTAATGATCTTAAGTATGTGAATACTTCAGTCTCAGCCGGCCGATTTCCCCAGATCGGCCGCGTTGCCCTCGGGTCAGTCGCCCCCGGCAGACCCGCTCCCCCGCCCAGGAGGTTTGTTACATGCGACCCACGAGGTCCTCATTCCGCGTTGCGGCCACAGTCGCCGTTTCCGGAACCCTGGTCGTCGGCTCGCTCATCGGCGCGCCCGCCCAGGCCGCTCCTGCCGCGTCCCCCGACGCCGCCGCCGCGATCTCCGCGGCACTCGGCGACCGCTCCGCCGGCTCGTACATCGACGCCAGCGGCAAATCCGTCGTCACGGTGACCGACGCGGCCGCCGCCAGTAAGGCGAGCAAGGCCGGCGCCGTCGTCCGCTACGTCACCCGCGGTGCCGCCGAGCTCAACCGGGCCACCGCCGAGCTGGAGCGCTCCGCCAAGATCCCAGGCACCGCCTGGTGGAGTGACCCGGTCACCAACCAGGTCGTCGTCTCCGTCGACAGCACCGTCACCGGAGCCAAGCTGGAGCGGGTCAAGGCCGCCGCCGCGCGGGCCAACGGCGCGGTCCGGGTCGAGGCCGAGGCGGGCGTGCTGAGCACCCGGATCTCCGGCGGCCAGGCCATCTACGCCGGCGGGGGCGGGCGCTGCTCGCTCGGCTTCAACGTGCGCAGTGGCAGCACCTACTACTTCGTGACGGCTGGGCACTGCACCAACATCTCGGCCAGCTGGTACTCGAACTCCGGCCAGACCTCGCTGATCGGCACCCGTACCGGCACCAGCTTCCCGGGCAACGACTACGGCATCGTGCGGCACAGCAACTCGGCCAACGCCGCCGGCAACGTCTCCCTCTACAACGGCAGCTTCCGCGACATCACCGGCTCCGGCAACGCCTCCGTCGGTCAGTCGGTGCAGCGCTCCGGCAGCACCACCGGCCTGCGCAGCGGCACGGTGAACGCCACCAACGCCACGGTGAACTACGCCGAGGGTTCGGTTTCCGGCCTGATCCGCACCAACGTCTGCGCCGAGCCGGGCGACAGCGGCGGCTCGCTGTTCGCCAACACCACCGCCCTGGGTATGACCTCCGGTGGTAGCGGCAACTGCCGCACCGGTGGCACGACCTACTTCCAGCCGGTCACCGAGGCGCTCAGCCGCTACGGCGTCAGCGTCTTCTGATCCACGCACCGCTCGCGGGCCGCCGGAACTCTCCGGCGGCCCGCGTCGCGTTGACAGCCACCGAACACGACGACGCTCAGCCGGGTCCGGACCGTCCCGATCGACGCCGGGAGACCAGCACGGCGGCCAGCGGTACGCCCGCCTCGGCGGCCGCCGCCAGCCGCTCGGTCAGCCCGATCCATGCTCCGTCGGTGAAGAGCTCGGCGGCGAACCAGCCCACCAGCGCGAGGAGGACCGCCGCCGCCGCGAGCGCCAGCCGGCGTACGAAAGCCGGAGCGTCGCGGTGCTCCCGGTCGAGGGACGGCCTCGCGCGACGCGGCACCGCCAGGGCCGGCCAGACGGCCAACGCCCCGAACGCCACACCGGCGGCCACGGCGTGGGTCGTCGAGTCACCGGTCGGGTGCTGCGGGAACGCGCCCACGACCAGGGTCGCCAGCCCGCCCAATGCGAGTAGCGCTCGGCCCGCCGGTGCGGCGCTGACCAGGCCGAGCGCGGTCGTCAGGTGGCAGAGGCCCAGCCCGACCAGCCCGACCGTCATGATCCAGCGATGGTCCGCACCCGTGGCGGCGAGCGCGCTGATGGTCTGCCGCACCGGGTCGAATCCGTCGGGCTGGGCGGCCTGCGCCAGAGTCCAGCCGCCGACAAGGAACAGTGGTGCGCCGCCGGCTGACAGCAGGGCCCAACGGGGAACGGTGGACATCGGGCGATCGTAACGATGCGAGACCGGCGCTGTTTCCGGGCCGCATGCTCGGGCTGACCGGTTGCCCGTGCGGACGCTCGAACAGGCGCGGGCGACGGAAAGATCAGACGGGCCGCCGACTCACGGCAGCCGGTCGGGGCGCCCGGAAGCAGGCCCGCTCGGTGGTCCGAGGGGATCCGGGGGTACGACGCCGATGGTCGGCAGGTCCGGGCCGACGCGTACGGTGCCGCCGGTCGACCAGGCGAGGTGCGCCCGCCGGGCGGAGAGAACCGCCAGCAGCGGCCAGAGGGAGATCGCCACCGCCGTCACCCGCTCGGCCAACCCCGTGCGGGAGCCACTGGTCACCTCGAACGCGCACCAGCCGAAGAGCGCGAGCAACACGAGCGTGGCGCTCAGCCCGACCGCCCGGCGGAACGCCCAGGGCGGCTCCGGTCGGGTGGGGTGCTCGGTGTCGTTGCCGCGCGGCAGCCGCAGTGCCGAACCAGCCGGCCAGAGCACCAGGGCGAGAACGGCCACCGTCGCCGCGACGCCGTGGCTGAGTGAACCGCCGACCGGCGGCCGGGGAAAGGCGACGAGCGCGATGGTGGCCACCCCACCGATCGCGAGCAGGAAGCGGCTGGGCAGCCCGGCCGCGTGCAGGACGGCGGCGACCGAGAGGTAACAGCAGCCGAGCAGCACCAGGGCCACCACCATGATCCAGGCGTCGGTGGCGTCCTGTCCTGCCAGCTCGCTGATGGTGTCCCGGACCGGGTCGTACCCGACGGGCTGTCGGGCCTCCGCCACCGTCCAACCGGCCACCAGCAGCACGGGCGCCGCCGCCGCCGTGGCGACGGCCCAGTTCGGTACGGGCCGCATTTCGCCACGTTAACCGCCGAGACGCCCGGTTGAGTCGGGTTCGCCGGGAGCGGTCAGCCCGCGCTGACCGTGGCGGCGGTGAGGATGACCGACCCACCCGGGTACTCGCACTGGACACGCAACGTCAGTTCGTCGGCACCCTCGATGTCCGCCGTGAGGTCCTGCGGACTGTTCATTCGAGCGTCGAACTGCTGCCCCCGCGTCACCCGGGTGATCGTCCCGTCCGTCTGCCGAATCGCCACCAGCGCATAGACCAGGACGACGCCGTCATGGTCGTCCGGAGCTGAGAAGAACGGCCGTACGGTCGAGGTCAGATCGATATAGCGGCGCTGCAGCTTGAAGGTGACCTCACGTTGCTTGTCCGCGCCAGAATTCGTCGGGCAGCCGATGACAATAGGGCGGTCGTACTCGGATCGACCGTTCAGTTGGCGGGGAAGCTTTCCGAGATTCACCGCGCCAGCTTCGACGGCCAGGGTGTCCAGTCGAACGGCCTGCGGGGCGCTGGCCGATGGTGCGACACCCGACGCGGGACTGGCGGGCGACGGGTTGGCTGGCGCGGCACCCGCCGTCGACGCGGTGGCTGTCAGCGCGCCCGGGCCCACCCGCCAGTCGAAGACGTCCCGCGCTAATGCGGCAGCCGCGACGAGCACCCCGAGCACCGTGAAGGCGATTGCCACCTGTGCCCCGCGCCGGGCCGGTATTGGCGTCGCTCCCTGGCTGGAATCCTGCATATCGGGCATCTACCTTTCCGCCACCGACGTAGAGATTGGACCGCTGATGTCTGACGGGTTCCGGTCACTTCGCGTCGGCGAAGAATACTCTGCCCCGGGCGATGGCGGGTTCCTGATAATGTGCCGATCCCGAACTGGAGAACAGCCTGCCCCCATCCGACGTTGACTTCTGCCGATGCAGGAGGTTTTGCGGTGAGCCAACCCGATCCGCGTCCCGAACCCCCCGAACCCACCCCGGTTCCTCCGCCACCAACGCCACCGCCCGGTGGCGAAAAATCAGCGCCCTTCTCGAGTGGGGCCACGCTTCCCCGACCATCGGGTGCACCGGTCGCCACCGCGCCCCGCAACACGTTGGGCCTGGTGGTGGTCGCCGTCGCCGTGCTGGCGCTGCTGGTGGCCGTCGGCTCGGCTGCCGTCTCTTGGCGTGCACTGGACCAGGCGCAGACCGCGCGAGACATCGCGTCCGCCCGGCAACCCGTCGGCTCGACCGGCACCGGACCTGTCGCGGATCCTCCCAGCACGTCCGGAGCGGCCGATCCTGCGCAGACGACCGCCTCGCCGGAGGAACCGCCGCGTTCGCCGGGAACACCGCCGGAGCTCAGCGAGCAGACCGTGTACGAGCCCAAGTACGAGAACCAGAGCCTCACCTTGAAGCCGACAGACTGCTTCAAGGAGATGGAGGTGGACCTTGATGAACCACGTGCCAACGTGGGATCGAACAGCACGGAGATGGCCCTCAACGCTGGCTGTCCGGGCGCTCCCTTCATCAAGCTGGCAAATGGGGTGGAGGGCAGTGAAGCCGCGACGGCGGGGATGAAGCCAGCGGAGTGCAACAACTCGATCCGCTCCGCCCCGATCGCCGCCGAGGCCGAGGTGCCACTTCGCAAGGGCTCCTGGCTCTGCATCAGGACCAATTACGCCGCGGCGCGTGAACTGCGGGACAGATGGCGGATGGTGCTGCTGGAG
Organism: Micromonospora sp. NPDC005205; assembly: GCF_040608275.1. Classification (NCBI taxonomy): domain Bacteria; kingdom Bacillati; phylum Actinomycetota; class Actinomycetes; order Micromonosporales; family Micromonosporaceae; genus Micromonospora; species Micromonospora sp. NPDC005205. The sequence continues at coordinate 114,910 of NZ_JBEXHV010000018.1, read as the reverse complement.
GTCGTCGCCATCAACAACGACCGGACGACCGTCATCCGGGTCACGGCCTGGAACATCCCGGAGAACTGAGGTCTGCGGACAGACCGCGCCACCCGTTGATTCGCCCGGATTGATCGGCCGGGTCGACGGGTGGCGCGGATCGTTGCCGACGCTCCTGACAGAATGCGGAGGCACACCGCACCGCGAATGAGGAGTTGCCAGCCGTGATCCGTACCCACAATGCCGGAAGCCTGCGCGCCGCGGACGCCGGCTCGACGGTGACGCTCGCCGGCTGGGTGGCCCGTCGCCGCGACCACGGCGGGGTCATCTTCGTCGACCTGCGCGACGGTTCCGGTGTTGTCCAGGTGGTGTTCCGCGAGGAAGACGCGCACGCGCTGCGCAACGAGTTCTGCGTGAAGGTCGTCGGTGAGGTGACCCGCCGCCCGGCCGGCAACGAGAACCCGGAGCTGCCCACCGGCGAGGTCGAGGTGACCGTCGTCGAGCTGGAGGTGCTCTCCGAGGCGGCGCCGCTGCCGCTGCCGGTGGACGACCAGATCGAGGCCGGCGACGACATCCGACTCCGGTACCGCTACCTGGACCTGCGCCGCAGCGGCCCGGCGAACGCGCTGCGGCTGCGCTCGCGCGCCAGCCAGCTGGCCCGGGGCGTGCTGCACGAGCGGGACTTCCTGGAGATCGAGACGCCGACGCTGACCCGCTCGACGCCGGAGGGCGCCCGCGACTTCCTGGTGCCGGTGCGCCTGCAGCCCGGCAGTTGGTACGCGTTGCCGCAGTCGCCGCAGCTGTTCAAGCAGCTGCTGATGGTGGGCGGCATGGAGCGGTACTACCAGATCGCCCGCTGCTACCGCGACGAGGACTTCCGCGCCGACCGGCAGCCGGAGTTCACCCAGCTCGACATCGAGATGTCGTTCGTGACCGAGGACGACGTGATCGACCTTGGTGAGGCGATCGTCTCCGCGCTGTGGAAGGACCTGGCCGGGCACGAGATCAGCCGTCCGATCCCACGGATCACCTGGCACGACGCGATGGCACGGTACGGCTCGGACAAGCCGGACCTGCGCTACGGCGTCGAGCTGACCGAGCTGACCGAGTACCTGCGCGGCACCGAGTTCCGGGTCTTCGCAGGGGCCATCGACGCGGGCGGGTACGTCGGCGCGGTGGTGATGCCGGGCGGCGCAGCGCAGAGCCGCAAGGAGCTGGACGGCTGGCAGGACTGGGCGAAGGCGCGTGGCGCGCGCGGCCTGGCGTACGTGGTGCTGGACGCGGAGACCGGCGAGGCACGTGGTCCGGTGGCGAAGAACCTGTCCGCCGAGCACCTGGGTGGGCTCGCCGACGCGGTCGGCGCGAAGCCGGGTGACGCGGTCTTCTTCGCCGCGAGCGCCACCACCCGGGAGGCGCAGGAGCTGCTGGGTGCGGCCCGCGTCGAGATCGCCAAGCGGTCCGGCCTGATCGACGAGAGCGCCTGGGCATTCTGCTGGGTGGTCGACGCGCCGATGTTCGAGCGCACGGACGAGGGCGGTTGGACGGCCGTGCACCACCCGTTCACCTCGCCGAACTCGGAGTGGGTCGACCGGTTCGAGGAGGCTCCGGACCGGGCCCTGGCGTACGCGTACGACATCGTCTGCAACGGCAACGAGATCGGCGGCGGGTCGATCCGTATCCACCGGGGTGACGTGCAGAAGCGGGTCTTCGACCTGCTCGGCATCACCCCCGAGGAGGCGCAGGACAAGTTCGGCTTCCTGCTGGAGGCGTTCAAGTACGGCGCCCCGCCGCACGGCGGCATCGCCTTCGGCTGGGACCGGGTCTGCATGCTGCTCGCCGGTGCCGACTCCATCCGCGAGGTCATCGCGTTCCCGAAGACCCGGGGTGGCTTCGACCCGCTGACCAGTGCGCCCACCCCGATCACCGCGCAGCAGCGCACCGAGGCCGGCATCGACGCCAAGCCCAAGCCCGCCGCAACCGCCCACACCGGAACGGCCGGCCCCGCAGCCCCGGTGGCAGACCCGGTCTGACCCCCTATCGCGCCGTCGATCATGAGGTTGACGGGCCCGCGCCACGGCGTGTCGCTCGTTAACCTCATGATCGGCGGCGGCGGTGGGGGAGTGGGCTGGGATGCGGGTGCTTGTTGTCGGGGGTAGTGGGTTACTCGGGCGAGAGGTCTGTCGGCGGGGCCTGAGCGCCGGGTTCTCCGTTGTCGGGACGTTCCACTCCGGTGAGATCGCGGTGCCGGGGGTCGCGGCACGGCGGCTGGACGTGACCGACCGGTCCGCCGTGCGCGCACTGGTCGCCGAGGTGCGGCCGGACGCCGTGGTCGGGACCCCGTATCGGTACGGCGACTGGGCGGTCACCGCCGACGGGGCCGCGCACGTGGCGGTCGCCGCCGCCGAGGTGGGTGCCCGGCTGGTGCACGTGTCCAGCGACGCGCTGCACGCCGGACGACCCGTGCCGTACGCCGACGACGAACCACCCACGCCGGTGCACGCGTACGGTGCCGCGAAGGCGGCGGCCGAGACCGCCGTACGGGCGATCGACCCGGGCGCGGCGCTGGTGCGGACCTCCCTGATCGTGGGGGAGGGCAGCAAGCAGATCCAGCTCTGCCGGGACGCGCTCGCCGGTCGGGCCACCCTGTTCAGCGACGAACTGCGCTGCCCGATCGACGTCGCCGACCTGGCCGCCGCCGTGCTGGAACTGGTCGCCTCGACGTACGCCGGTGTGCTCAACGTGGCCGGCCCGGACGCGGTCAGCCGAGCCGACCTGGGCCTGCTGGTCGCCGAGCGGTACGGCTTGGACGCGGCAGGGTTGAGGACCACCACCAGCGCGGCCACCGGTCTGGTGCGCCCCTTGGACGTACGCCTCGACTCCGCGCGCGCCGCCTCCCTGCTGCGGACGCGACTGCGCGGGGTACGCGAACTCCTCGCCGGCTGACAGGCACACTTTCTGTGCAGAATAGTTGTGCATAGAAAGTGTGCAGAGATAGTCTGCGTTCATGGCGAACGACGAAGACGCTCAGCGGGCGGCGCTACGTGAGGTCCGCATCGACAAGCGGCAGGTCCGGGTCCTGGCGCATCCGCTACGAATGCGGCTGGTTGGCGCCCTGCGTGTGAAGGGGCCCGCCACCGCCACCACCCTCGCCGAACTGCTCGGCACAAACACCGGCGCGACCAGCTACCACCTGCGTCAACTCGCCGAGGTCGGGCTCGTCATCGAGGATCCCGACCGAGGCACCGGGCGGCAACGGTGGTGGCAGGCGGCGCACGACGTCACCAACTGGGAGCCGAGCGACTTCGATGACGACCCCGACGCCCGGGCCGCGATCGAGTGGATCCAGGGCGACCAGGTGCGTCTCCTCGTCGAGACCGCCGACCGCTGGTTCGCCACCCAGCACGAGTGGTCACCCGCCTGGCGGGACGGCTTCGGCATGGGCGACATCTTCATGACCATCCCGCCCGCGAGACTGGAGGAGCTCAAGGCGGAGGTGTGGCAGGTGCTGGAGCGCTACCACCGCGAGGCCCAGCCCGACGCCCCCACCGACCCGGACGCCCGCCCGGTGCAGGTCTTCCTGGCCGCCTACCCGTTGCGCGAGGGCCTCCGGTGAGCGCGTTGACCGTACGTCAGGTTCGGCGTCGTTACCTCACGCTCTACGGCCTGCGCTGGCTGCCCACGGGTCTGATGATCCCGGTGATGATCCTGCTGATGCAGGAGCGCGGCCTGTCGCTGCCGCAGATCGGCCTGGTCGGCACGGCTCAGGGCCTGCTGGTGCTGGCGCTGGAGTTGCCCACCGGCGGGTTCGCCGACGCTCTCGGTCGTCGACCGGTGCTGCTCGCCGCCGGGGTGTTCAACCTTGTCTCCCTCGCGCTGTTCGCCGTGGCCGACTCGTTCGTGCTGTTCTTCGTGGTCTGGGCTCTGCAGGGCATCTACCGGGCGTTGGACAGCGGCCCGTTGGAGTCCTGGTACGTCGACGCCACCCTGGCCGCCGACCCGCAGGCCGAGTACGAGCGTGGCCTCGGCTACGCCGGCACCGTCGTCGGCGGCGCCATCGGCGGAGGCGCGCTGCTCAGCGGTGGTCTCATCGCGCTCGGCCCGATCGGGCCGGTCACCGCGCTCACGGTGCCCGTGCTGGCCGCCATCGTGGCGCAGACGGCGGCGCTCGTCGCGCTCGTGGTGCTGCTGGTCGAGGAGCGGCCGGCCACCGGGGTCGCGGCGATGCGGGCCTCGGTGGTCCAGGCGCCCCGGATGATCGGCCAGGCCGTCGGGCTGCTGCGTCGTTCCCGGGTGCTCCTGGCGTTGGTGGCCGTCGAGCTGTTCTGGGGCTTCGGCATGGTCACCTTCGAGTCGCTGCTGCCGGTCCGACTCGCCGAGGTGATCGGTGATCCGGAACGCGCCGCGGTGCTGCTCGGGCCTGCGAACTCGGCCGCCTGGCTCGCCTCGGCTGCCGGCGCGGCACTGACCCCACTGCTGCTGCGCTGGTTCGGCGCCGCTCCGGGTGCGGCGCTGCTCCGAGTCCTGCAGGGCGTGACTGTGGTCGGGATGGGGTTGTTCGCCGGGCCGGTCGGCGTGCTGGTGGCCTACCTCGCCTGCTACGCGGTGCACGGCGCGTCCAACCCGTTGCACAGTGGGCTGCTGCACCGGCAGGTCGACGGCCCGTACCGGACCAGCGTGCTCTCGCTGAACTCGATGATGGGGCAACCGGCCGGCGCGCTCGGCGGGGTGGTGCTCACCGCGCTCGCGGCCGCCACCAGCGTCAGCACCGCGATGGTGGTCGGCGCTGTGGTGTTGGCCGTCGCCGCCCCGCTCTACCTGCCCGCCTGGCTGGCCGGCCGTCGGGCCGCCTCGGCCGTCGAGCCGACCGCGGTCCCGGTGCCCGCCACCGACCGTTAGCGAACGCCCCTCGCCTGACCGGACGGCAGGCCGGTCAGGCGAGGCGGATCGAGCTGAGCGGGAGGGTGGAGGTGTAGCCGAGCCGACGGTAGAGCCGCGCCGCACCGACGTTGTGTGTGTAGACGCCGAGCCCGACCAGGTCGTGACGTGCCAGCAGCGCCCGGGTCATCCCGGCGGTCAGGGACGCGCCCAGCCCTCGGCCCCGCTGGTCGGGGGCGACGGTCAGGCCGGCCAGGAAGCCGATGTCCCCCTGGCTGCGGTCCGCGCCGCACGCCACCAACCGGTTGTCGGCCCAGATGCCGTACCAGTCGACCACCCGTGGGTCGCCCGGCCGCGAGGTGCTGGTGGGGAACGACTCTTCGACTAGTGCCGCCAGCGCCGGCTGGTCGGCGGCGGTGAGGCGGACCACCGGCTGTTCGTCCGGCTGCGCCGGCGGCGCCGTGTCGGTCCAGTGGAAGTCCCAGTCGCTGTGTTCGGTCACCGCCAGCCGGTCGACCAGCAGACCGCGATCGTGTCGAGGCAGGTGCAGGTGCGGGCGCTGTCCGGACTGGAACATCCCGTCGGTGGCCAGCGCGACACAGATCTCCAGCGCCGGCTCGGCCGGGCCGATCGCGCAGCCGGCCGGCCCGTGTCCCGGCGGCACCACCCACAGCACGGCACCATCACGCTGGTACGCGCGCACCGGCCCGGCCCGTCCGAGGGCGTGCCGGGCGAACGGGTGGTGCCCGACGGCGGCCAGGACGGCGCTCCGGTCCTGGAGCACCTGGTCGTCGGTGATCATGGGGCCCAGCCTAGGAGCCGGGGTTCGAATGCCTCCGTCGGGCCGTCGCGGCGTGGCCACCTCCAGCGTGGAGATTGGCGAGTCGACCGATTGGGTACATCACGCGCCGACCTACTGGGAACCCCCACCGGAGGACCGACATGCTCGCCATTCTCGCGGCCATCGTTTTTGGCTTTGCCCTGCTGCTCGACCTGCTCGGCACCGACTTCGGAGCGCCGGACCTGTTCAACTGGAACACCCTCGTACTCATCGGGCTGCTTCTGCTCTCGCTCTACCTGGCCGGCGTCGGCAGCGGCCCGCGCGGCGGTGGCGGCGGCCGCTGGTACCGGGGCCGTCGCCCCGGGCGTGGCTGACCGGAACCGATCACCGGTGGCGGGCCTGCGGCGCGATTCCGGCGTCGTGGGCCCGGCCCGGTACTGTCTTCGTGATGGAGTCCGACGCCCTCTTCTCCCTCGGTGAACCCGCCGGGTCGCGCAGCGCGCCCGACGGTCCCGCCGGTGTCGACGGCTTCACCGCGGTGGCCGACGATTCGCCCCTGCCCGTCCGGATGCGCCCGGTGACCCTCGACGAGCTGGTCGGGCAGGAGCACCTGCTCGCTCCCGGCGCACCACTGCGGCAACTGGTCTCCGGCGGTGCTCCGATGTCGGTGATCCTCTGGGGCCCGCCGGGCAGCGGCAAGACCACGATCGCGCACCTGGTGGCCGGGGCCACCGACCGCCGCTTCGTCGCCATGTCGGCGCTCTCCGCCGGCGTGAAGGACGTCCGGGCGGTGATCGAGGCGGCTCGCCGCCAGCGTCGTTCCGGTGGCCCGCAGACCGTGCTCTTCATCGACGAGGTGCACCGCTTCAGCAAGACCCAACAGGATTCGCTGCTCGCCGCCGTCGAGGACCGCACTGTCACCCTGCTGGCGGCGACCACCGAGAACCCGTACTTCTCAGTCATCTCACCGCTGCTGTCGCGGTGCGTGCTACTCACCCTGCAACCGTTGGACGACGAGGCGGTGCGGGGCCTGCTGCGCCGCGCGGTCGCCGACAAGCGTGGTCTGGACGGCGCGCTGGTGCTGACCACCGAGGCCGAGGATCACCTGGTCCGGCTGGCCGCCGGTGACGTCCGTAAGGCACTCACCGCCCTGGAGGCGGCGGCCGCCTCCGCGACGGCCCTCGGCGGCGGGCGGATCGACCTCGCCACCGCCGAGCAGGCCGTCGACGTGGCGGCGGTGCGCTACGACCGCGACGGAGACGCCCACTACGACGTGGTCAGCGCCTTCATCAAGAGCATGCGCGGCTCGGACGTGGACGCTGCGGTGCACTGGCTGGCCCGCATGCTGGTCGCCGGTGAGGACGCCCGGTTCATCGCCCGTCGCCTGGTCATCTTCGCCAGCGAGGACGTGGGCATGGCCGACCCCGGTGCGCTGAGCGTGGCGACCGCCGCCGCGCACGCGGTCGAGTACGTCGGGTTGCCCGAAGCGCAGCTCAACCTCGCCCAGGCGGTGATCCACCTGGCCACCGCGCCCAAGTCGAACTCGGCCACCACCGCCATCGGCGCCGCCATCGCCGACGTCCGGGCCGGTCGCGGTGGCCCGGTGCCGCGAGGGCTGCGCGACGCGCACTACGCCGGCGCCCGAGGGTTGGGCCACGGGACCGGCTACCGCTACCCGCACGACGACCAGCGCGGCGTGGTCACCCAGCAGTACGTCCCGGACGACCTGGTGGGCACCGACTACTACCAGCCCAGCCCGCACGGCGCGGAGCGGGCGGTGGCCACCAGGTTGCCGCTGCTGCGCCGGATCGTGCGTGGTCTGCCGGCTCCGGCCGTGCGCCCGCAGACGCCGACATCCGAGCCGTCCGTAACGGCGCAGACCGCGCCAGCGCTATCCCCGGGGGCAGCCCGTCCGACGACGGGCACGGATGCCCCCGGCACGATGCAGGACAGCGGCACCGACGCCGCAGGAGAGGGTCAACAGTGAGATCGCGTGGTGGGGACCGCCCGGACGAGGGCCCGGACGAGCGGCGCGATCCCCGCGCCAAGACCCGCCGTTGGGGTCGCGGCCGGGCGGCTGAGCCCGAGCCGGAGGAGCCGGTCGCCGGCGAGGAGTTCGGCTGGATCGACGATCTGCGCTCGGCCAAGCAGCAACGCACCGAGCTGGGCCCGGACGGCGCACCGGCGGAGCCGAACCGGCCCCGCGGGGGTATGCCGCCGGCAGACCCGGCCGGGCCTCCGGCACAACCCGCCGCCCCGCGTACGGCGGGAGAGCCGGCCGGTGCGCGCGGCAGTGCGCCGGAGCCCTCGGCGCCGCCGGCTCCGCGTCAGAGTGAACCGGGCGGTGCCGCCGCCCGTCGCCCGGTCGACGGGCCCTGGCCCGGGGAGACACCGCCAGTGGGCCGTCGCCCGGACAACCGGCCGCCCGCGGCCGGCCCCGTAGCCGGGCAGCCGCCACGCCGCGGTGTTCAGCCGGTGCCCGGCGCCCGCGGCGCCGCACCACAGTCGCCGCCCTCCGCTCGCCCGGGCGGGGGTGACCCGGCCGGCCCGCCGGGGCCTCGTCCGGCACCCGACGCGCCCGGCGGCCCGGCCCGTCCGCGCGGTGCGGTCGCCCCTCCCGGCCCACCCGTGGGCCCACCGACCTCGGGCCCACCGGCCGGTCGTCGCCCGGACGCCGCCGCTTCGCCGGCCCGTCGTCCGGACGCCGTTGTTCCGCCGGGCCGTCATCAGGACCCCGCCGCACCCGGCGGTCAACCCGACTCCATGCCGCCGCTGCGCCGTCCGGACGCCGGTCCGCCGGTCCGCCGACCCGGCCCGGAGCAACCGGTCGAACCCGGCCGTGCCCGTCCTCCCGCCGACGGCACGCCCGCCGGTCGCCGCGCCGCCGGCTCGGCACCCGACCCGACGCGGTCCGCCGGAGCTCCCGCCGCCCCCGGGCCGGCCCGCTTCGACGGCGCGCCGGCCGGCGTCGTGCCGTCGACAGCGGACGGCCTGCGGCCCGACCCCGCCATCGACCGTGACCCGCGTACCGCCCGGCGTCGTCCGGGCCCGGCCGACCCCGGTGCACCCGAACCCGCCGCGCGCGCGTCCGAGGGTGCCCGTCCGACAGCCGGCGGGCGTCGCCGCGCCGCGGAACCCGACGAGCCGGTCGTGCCCCGCTCGGGTAACGCGCCACCCGTGCCCCGCTCGGGGAACGCGTCGTCGGTGCCCGAGGCGACCGGCGCGCACAGTGGCGCCCTGCCCACCACCGGCCCCGCCGACGGCACCGGTCGCCGCCGGGTCGTCTCCGATGAACCGGAACGCCGAACACCGCCCGGCGGCGAACCCCGCCCGGACCGGCCGGACCGCCCGGAGCGGCCAGCGGACTGGCTGCGCCAGGCCGGCCGCCTGCCACACACCGACCCCGCCCTGCGGGTGGTCAACCGCCGAGACGGCAGTCCGCCGGCCGGGGGACGCCGTCCGGCGCCGCCCACCGGGCCGGTAGACCTCACCGACCAGGCGTCCGGTCGGCTCGCCGTGCCCGACCCGGCCGCGGAACGCACCGCCGCCCGCCGGCCCGCCGGCCCGCCGGTCGACCCCGGCGCGGACGCACCGGCCGGTCGTCGCGCCGTCCGGCCCGACGGGTCGGGATCCACCGGAGAGCAGGCTCTGACCTACCCCTCGCCGCCCGGTGAGCGGCCCGCCCGTGGGCGGGGCGCTGCGGCGGTGCCTCTCACTCCGGACCCCACTGTTCGGCGCGGCCGTGCCGTGGCGGGGCCCGGCCCGGACGCACCGCCCGCCCCGGATCCGACCGGCCGACGACGACGTGGACCGGCCGAGGCCGGCCCTGACGGTACGGCTGCCCCCGGTCGACAGGGGGCCGCGAGCGACAGTGGCGACGACCCCTACGCCGGCGCTCGACCCGGCGGCGGTCCCGCTGCTCGGGGCGCTGCCCGCTCCGTCCCACCCGGGCGGGCCCGCCCTGTTCCGGGCGACGCGCCGGCACCCGGCACCGGGCGCCGTGGCGCCGACGGCCCACCGCGTCCCGGCCCGGGTGGCGATGTGGCACCCCCGGACGCGACCCGTCCGGATGGTCCGGCTCGTGCCGCAGTGCCGCCGGGTGTGGACGGTCCGCCGCGTGCCCGTCCGGATGGTGCGGCTCGTGCCGCTGTCCGCCCACCCGGCGGGCAGCCGGCAGCCGACGACCGGACCGGGGAGTCCGGCCCGGCCCGTGGTGCTGCGCCGGCCGGGCGACCCATGCCGGCCGACCGCGCCGCCGGCCGCGCCCTGCCGCCGAATCGGGAGCCCGGCCGTGCCGAGCCGAGCGGTGTCGCGCCCGTGCCGCCGCCCGGACGCGCCGGCGAGCCCGTCGGCGTGGCCCGCGCCGCCGCCGCGGTGCCCGCCACCGCCGGTCCGGTGGACCGGCCGGAACCGGAGCCCTCTGACGGGCCAGCGCTGCGCTCGGCCGGTCAGGACGCGCCGGACGACGACGCCGCACCGGGTGCCCGTTCCGAGGAACGCCGGCAGACCCGTGAACGACGTCGCCTGCGTGCGGCGGTGTTGGTGCTGGTCAGCGTCGTGCTGCTCGGTGCGGTGCCGCTCTTCTTCGGGATCCGGACGCTGAGCCGTGACCCGGTCTTCGACAACCTGGACCAGCTCGGCGTGCCCGGCTGGGCGGCCGCGAAGACGGTCGACGACGTCAGCGGCAGCCGCTGGTGTCTGCTCGACTGCCGGCTGCGTGAGCGCACCGTGACCTCGGAGAAAGCGCCCAAGGAGACGGCGCAGGTCTACGAGGACGCGCTGCGCCGGGACGGGTGGCAGCCGTGGAAGGTGAGCCGCTGCCCGGAGCAGGAGACGAAGGGCAGCTACACCTGCTGGCGTCGCGACGAGTTGACCCTCGACCTGTGGGTACGCGAGCCGACCTGTGTGCCGCCGCCGGTGGACGGCGAGCCGGCGGTCGTGCCGTCCGGCGACCCGTCGGCCGCTGCGACCGAGTGCACCGGCTCGTTGGTGTCGGTGAAGGTGCGCAATGCGATCGACGACGAGCGGACCAGGCCGCAGCCGACCACCGACCCGTCACTGACCGGTGAGGATCCGTTCCCGACGGTCAGTGCGGACCCGCTGGGCGAGGAGACACCCTCACCGTCCTGAGCCGGTCTCCATCACGGACGGTAGGGTCTGGGGCTGGCGGGCACGCCCGCTACCGGTGAGCGCCGACGGCTCGGCGGCCGGTACGGGCGGCATGGTTGTGCGTTCCGGGGACGTCGGGTCCTGCGGAACTCTGCTTGAGGAGGACAGGCGTGGGCGACATTGGAGCGATAGCGGCGCTGATCGCGGCATCCGCGTTCGCGGTGCTGGTGCTCATCCTGACGCTGCCCGTCCTGCGGCTGCGGCACACGGTTGACGCCACCACCCGCATGATCAACGACCTGAACGATCGGACCGCACCGCTGCTCGGCGACGTGAACACCACTGTGAAGAACGTCAACACCGCGCTGGAGCAGGTGCAGATCTCGCTCGACGGTGTGAACCTCCAGCTGGCGAAGGTCGACACCATGACCAGCCACGCGCAGAACGTCACCGCCAACGTCGCCAACCTGGCCACCGTGGTCTCCGCCGCGGCCGCCAACCCTCTGGTGAAGGTGGCCGCGTTCGGCTACGGCGTGCGGAAGGCCGCCGCCGGCCGCCGGCACGCCGAGACCGAGCGCGAGGTACGCGACACCATCAAGCAGCAGCGACGGGCCGCGCGACGCGGCAACAGCTGACCGGCCCGGCGCACCAGGAGGTAGCGGGACATGAGGCGCTTGTTCTGGCTCGGCATCGGGGTGGCCGTCGGTGTGATCGTGGTCCGCAAGGCGACCCGGACCGCGCAGGCGTACACGCCGGCGGGTATCGCCAGCTCGCTGACGGAATCCGCTGGCGGGCTCGTCGAGTCGCTGCGTAGTTTCGTGGAGGACGTCCGGGTCGGGATGGCCGAACGCGAGCAGGAGATCCACCACGCGTTCGCCCAGGGCGAGGCGTTCGACGACAAGTTCGCCGACCTGCGGGAAGACCCGCGAATCGGCGATCGAGAAATCTTTCCGGAGGAACACCAGCGATGAAGACGGCGGAGATCAAGCGGCGGTACCTCGCGCATTTCGAGGCGAATGGGCACGCCGTGGTGCCGTCCGCTCCGCTGCCCGCCATCAGCGATCCGAACCTGCTGTTCGTCAACGCCGGCATGGTGCAGTTCGTGCCGTACTTCCTGGGTCAGCAGACGCCCGCGTACCAGCGGGCGGTGAGTGTGCAGAAGTGCATCCGTACGCCGGACATCGACGAGGTCGGTAAGACGAGCCGGCACGGCACGTTCTTCCAGATGAACGGCAACTTCTCCTTCGGGGACTACTTCAAGGCCGGTGCGATTCCGCTGGCGTGGGAGTTGTCCACGAAGCCGATCGCCGAGGGTGGGTACGGGCTGGATCCGGAGCGGATCTGGCCGACGATCTACCTCGACGACGACGAGGCGTACGAGATCTGGCGGTCGGTGGGTGTGCCGGCGGAGCGGATCGTGCGTCGGGGCAAGGCGGACAACTTCTGGTCGATGGGCATTCCCGGGCCGTGCGGTCCGTCGTCGGAGCTGTTCTACGACCGGGGCCCGGAGTACGGGCGTGAGGGTGGTCCGGCGGTCGACGAGGACCGGTACATGGAGTACTGGAACCTCGTGTTCATGCAGTTCGAGCGGGGGCCGGGCACCAACAAGGAGGACTATCCGATCCTGGGTGACCTGCCGGCGAAGAACATCGACACGGGCATGGGCCTGGAGCGGATGGCGTCGATCCTGCAGGGTGTGGACAACCTGTACGAGATCGACGAGGTCCGGCCGATCCTGGCGCGGGCGGCCGAGCTGACCGGGAAGCGGTACGGGGCGCACTCGGGGCACGTGGCGAGTGAGTCGCACCCGGACGACGTGCGGTTGCGGGTGATCGCGGATCACGTGCGCACGGCGCTGATGCTGATCGGTGACGGGGTGACCCCGTCGAACGAGGGCCGCGGGTACGTGCTGCGGCGGATCATGCGTCGGGCGATCCGGTCGATCCGGTTGCTGGGTTGGCAGGAGCGGGCGCTGCCCGAGCTGCTGCCCGTGGCGCGGGACTGCATGGCGCCGTCGTACCCGGAGTTGGCGAGTGACTTCGACCGGATCGCGGACTACGCGTACGCGGAAGAGGAGGCGTTCCTGTCCACGCTGCGGGCGGGAACGACGATCCTGGACACCGCGATCGCGGAGACCCGCACTGCGGGCGGCTCGGCGTTGTCCGGGGCGAAGGCGTTCCAGTTGCACGACACCTACGGCTTCCCGATCGATCTGACCCTGGAGATCGCCGCGGAGCAGGGCCTCAGCGTCGACGACGAGGGGTTCCGGCGGCTGATGGCCGACCAGCGGACCCGGGCGAAGGCCGACGCGCAGGCCCGCAAGACGGGGCACGTCGACCTGTCGGCGTACCGGTCGGTGCTCGACGCGGGTGGTCCGGTGACGTTCACCGGGTACGGCGAGGTGTCCCGCGAGTCGACGGTGCGGGCGCTGCTCGGCGCCGACGGCCCGCGTCAGGCGGCGACCGAGGGCGACACCATCGAGCTGGTGCTGGACACCACCCCGTTCTACGCCGAGGGCGGTGGGCAGCAGCCCGACCAGGGCATGATCACGGTTGGTGGCGGGCAGGTCGAGGTGCTCGACGTGCAGCAGCCGGTGCCCGGTCTGATCGTGCACCGTGCTCGGGTGATCCGGGGCGAGGTACGCGCCGGTGAGGCCGGCTTCGCCGAGATCGACACGACGCGGCGTCGGGCGATCTCCCGGTCGCACACCGCCACGCACCTGGTGCACCAGACCATGCGCAACTTCCTCGGAGAGTCGGCCACGCAGGCCGGGTCGCTGAACGCCCCCGGTCGGCTCCGGTTCGACTTCAACACCCCGACCGGGGTGTCGCCGAGCGTCCTGCGTGACGTGGAGCAGCAGGTCAACGAGGTGCTGCTGGCCGACCTGGAGGTGCACGCCTTCATCACCTCGTTGGAGGAGGCGCGGCGCATCGGCGCGATGGCGCTCTTCGGCGAGAAGTACGGCGAGGAGGTGCGGGTCGTCGAGGTGGGTGACTACGCCCGGGAGCTGTGCGGCGGCACGCACGTGGCCCGCTCGGCCCAACTCGGCCTCGTGAAGATCCTCTCCGAGTCGTCGATCGGCTCCGGCGTCCGCCGGGTGGAGGCGCTGGTCGGCATGGACGCCTTCGGCTTCCTGGCCAAGGAGCACCTGTTGGTCTCCCGGTTGGCCGAGCTGTACCGGGTGCCCAACGATCAGGTCGCCGACCGGGTGGAGCAGACCGTCACCCAGCTTCGGGACGCCGAGAAGGAGCTGGAGAAGCTGCGCGCCCAGTTGGTGCTGGGTGGCGCGGCGTCGCTCGCGGCGCAGGCCAAGGACGTGCGCGGGGTCGCATACGTGGGCACGGAGGCGCCGGAGGGCGCGGCCGGTAACGATGTGCGCACCCTGGCTCAGGAGATCCGCGGCAAGATCGACCCGGCGCGGCCGGCGGTCGTCGCGGTGGCGGCGCGGTCGAACGGCAAGGCGTCCCTGGTGGTCGCGGTCAACGCGGCGGCGCGCAGCCGGGGCCTGGCCGCGTCGGATCTGGTGAAGGCGGCGTTCTCCGGGCGGGGCGGTGGCAGCCCCGATCTGGCCCAGGGCGGCGGTCTGCCCGCGGCCGACGCGCCCAACCTGCTGCTCACCGTCGAGAAGGCGATTACTGAAGCGTGACGGATCATCACTGCGAGTCAGGGCGGGCCGATTGGTCCGCCCTGGTTCGTACCCGGTCGGGGGTGACCGTCGGTGGCTGAGCTGACGCGCGGTGTGCGGATCGGTGTGGATGTCGGTCAGGTGCGGGTGGGCATCTCCCGCTCGGATCCGGACGGGATCTTGGCAACGCCGCTGGTCACGCTGGCCCGCGATCTCACGGCGGCGCCGGACGCGGTGCCGAGCGACCTCGCCGAGTTGGCCGCGTTGGTGGCCGAGCACGAGGCCGTCGGGGTTGTCGTCGGTCTTCCGGTCAATCTCGCCGGCAAGCATGGTCCTGCGGCCGTCCATGTGAAGGCGTACGCTGACCGACTGGTCGATGTGATAGCGCCTGTCCCGGTAACGCTCACTGACGAGAGGATGTCGACCGTGGTCGCTTCTCGTAGGCTTGCCGAGCGTGGCGTCCGAGGTAAACGTCAACGTGCGGTTGTCGATCAGGCGGCCGCGGTGGAGATCCTGCAGAGCTGGCTGGACGCGCAGCGGAGGCGGACGTAATGATCGACGATCTGGATCTTGGGTTCGACGATGCGGAGCGGGGGGAGAAGGGTCGGCACCGGCGCGGCTTCCGCAAGCGCAAGAGCGGGTCCGGCGGCGGCCGGGGCAAGACGTTCCTGGCTCTGCTGATGGCCCTGCTCCTGTTGGGCGGCATCGGCGGTGGCGCGTTCTACGGCTTCGACCGTATCCAGAACTACTTCGTCACCCCCGACTACGACGGCAGCGGGGCTGGTGAGATCACCGTCGAGATCAAGGCCGGCGCGCTGCTCGCCGACATGGCCGACGCCCTCGTGGCAGCTGACGTGGTCAAGAGCCAGAAGGCGTTCATCGAGGCGGCCGAGGCCAACTCGCGCAGCAAGAACATCCAGCCGGGCACGTACAAGCTACGCAAGCAGATGAGCGGCGCGAACGCCGTGACCGCGATGCTCGACCTGAAGAACAAGATCGTCAACGGGTTGACCATCCCCGAGGGCCGCACCAGCTTCAACATCTACAAGCTGCTCTCCGAGAAGACCAAGATCCCGGTCAAGGACTTCCAGGCCGCCGCGAAGGACCCGGAGGGGCTCGGCGTCCCGGACTGGTGGTACACGCGCGGTGACGGCAAGAAGAGCGTCAAGTCCATCGAGGGTTTCCTCTTCCCGGACACCTACGAGATCCCGCCGAAGTCCACCGCCGAGAGCATCCTCAAGCTGATGGTGAACCGTTTCCTGTCGGTGACCGGTGAGATGAAGTTCGCCGACCGGGTGCAGGAGAAACGCAAGGTCAGCCCGTACGAGGCGCTGATCGTGGCCTCGCTGGCCCAGGCCGAGGCGGGCAACAAGGACGACCTCGGGAAGGTCGCCAGGGTCGCCTACAACCGCGCGTACGGCGAGTTCCCGTGCAACTGCCTGGAGATGGACGTCACCGTCAACTACTACCTGGAGTCGATCGGTAAGCCGACCAAGTCGTCCAAGCAGATGACGGCGGCCGAGCTGGACGACCCGAAGAACCCGTACAACCGCAAGCTGCCGGGCATGATCCCCACCCCGATCAACAACCCGGGCAAGCAGGCCCTGGAAGGGGCGATGGACACGCCGACCGGCAAGTGGCTCTACTTCGTGGCCATCGACAGGGAAGGCCACTCGGAGTTCGCCGAGACGTACGAGCAGCACAAGCGCAATGAGAACAAGGCTCGGGAGGCCGGCATCATCTGACCGGCCGAATCACGCCGTAAAGGCTCCCTTCCCATTGTGACCGCAATTGTGGTCGCCGCCGGGAAGGGAGCCTTTACGCTTGCAGTCCTGACGCGCAATTACTGCGTCATTGTCAGTGACTCGTGCCGGTCCACGTGCCGGTGCGCGGGTTGAGGAACGTCCACACGCCATTGCTGTTCTGCTTGCGCAGACCGAACGTGCGGTTGTAGCCGTAGTAGAAGTAGCCGGTCTGGGTGCTCGTGTCGAACCCGGTGTTGCGGTTGACAGCGCCGTACGCCTTGCCCCAGGTCTGCGGCCCGACGGAGCCGTCGATGCCGATGTTCATCACGTCCTGCCAGGTCCGGGTCTTGGCAGCGGTGTTGGAGCCGAACTCCCCGTCGATGAAGCTGGTGCCGACGGTGCCGCTCAGGTCGTCGGCCCAGACGATGGCCTGCCAGAGCCGCACGATGTTGCCCGAGCGCACGCAGGAGCTGGAATTGCACAGCTGGTGGTTGTCCGACCAGCTTCCCGCTGCGGCGTCGGCCTTGGCGGGCGCGCCGATCATCAGCGAAAGGCTGAAGACCGCGGCAATTGCGATCAGGGCACGCAGAATGCGTTTGTTCAAAGGTTCCCCCCATTTTCGGATCGGTCGTACCGTCGCCGGAATGCTTTCACTCCCATCGATGAGCGTCAAGCGCTGGCCGCCCCCGGGCGTGGTCCTCGACAGTGGGTCTCTGGTGGCTCGATCTGCCTGCTGGGTAGGGTCGATCCGAGGGTCCGTGAGGACGGAGACGTGATGCGGAACACGACAGCAGCGCTGGGTGGTGCGGGGTGACCGAGGCGAGCCGTAGGGCCGCGGTGCTGGGCAAGCCGATCGCGCACTCCCTCTCCCCGGTGATCCACACCGCGGGTTACGTCGCCGCCGGGCTGAGCGGCTGGTCGTACACCCGGATCGAGTGCGCGGCGGCCGAGCTGCCGGATCTGGTCGCCGGCCTGGGCCCGGAGTGGGCCGGGTTGTCGGTGACCATGCCGGGCAAGGAGGCGGCGCTCGCCGTGGCCGCCGCCGCGTCGCCGGTCGCCGCCGCCGTGGGTGCGGCCAACACGTTGGTACGCCGTCCGGACGGCTCCTGGTACGCGGACAACACCGACGTCACCGGCATGGTGCGGGTGCTCACCGACGCCGGTGTGGCAGCCGGTGCCGCCGTGACGGTGCTCGGCGCCGGCGGGACGGCCCGCGCCGCGCTCGCCGCCGCCGCGCAACTGGCCTGCTCGTCGGTGACGGTGGTGGCCCGCCGACCCGAGGCGGTCGACGAGTTGCGCCCGGTGGCGGACGCGGTGGGTGTCGCGCTGACACCCGCTTCGTGGGCCGACGCGCCCCGGCGGCTCGGCACCGCCGACGTGGTCGTCGCCACGGTGCCGAAGGGGGTGGCCGACCCGCTGGCCGGCGCGGTGGCCTGGCGGCCGGGCGCGGTGTTCTTCGACGCGCTCTACGACCCGTGGCCGACGCCGTTGGCGACGGCCGCCGACGCGGCCGGTTGCCGGATCGTCTCCGGTCTGGATCTGCTGCTGGCCCAGGCGGTCGGGCAGTTCGAACAGTTCACCGGCGTGACCGCGCCGACGGCGGCGATGGCCGCCGCGCTGACTGCCGCTCGTGCCGGCTGACGGACCGAACAGGCAGCCGCAACGTCCTGGAGGCGGCAGCTTTCCACCGGTTCCGTTGACTCCGCGCGTGCTCCACGGGCAAGGTGTGTGGCGGGCTTCGGTCGCGCCCCTGGCCAGAGGCCCTGAATTCCCCGAGGCGGTTCCTTAGCTGACGGTTAAGACGCGCTTACGGAAAACTGTCCTACCTGCCACATGTCCTGGTCATCGATACGCTGCTCACCGTTACGGACGCAGACACAGGGAGTTTCCTTGACCAGGCACGGACTGCACCGCATCACCCGGTTCCGCTCCGGGCCCCGGCGTAAGGCGATTGCCATCGGCGTGGTCGGCGGTTCGGTGGTGGCCGGCATCGTGGCGACGATGATGCCGCTGCTCGCCAGCGACGACCTGTCGATCCGGGCGGCGGCCGACACCACCGCCACCGCGGTCTCGCAGGACGGTGACAACGCGGCCAAGTCGACCCTCGCGACCTGCGCGACGCGCTGCGACGGCAACCCGCGCGGTGGCCGCGAGGCGGTCATCGAGTTCGCGGTGACCACGGTGCCGTCCACCGCGGTCAACATCCGGGCGACGCTGCGGGTGCACGCCTGGCAGCAGTTCCCCGCCACGGTGACGGCGCACGCCTCGCCGCTGAGCGCCCGCGAGTCGCGGCCGCCGCTGACGTCGGCCGGTGCCGCACTGGACAGCGTGACCAGCGTGTCCAAGGGCTTCAACGAGTGGGACGTCTCCAAACTGGTCACCGGCAACGGCACCTGGACGGTCTCGTTGGCGCAGAGCGGCCTGGAAAGCCGGATCTACTGGGCGTCGGTCGAGAACCGCAACCCGGACCTGCGACCCAGCCTGCTGATCAGCTACGACCTCGGGTCCCGGCCGTCGCCGCCGTCGCCCACCCGGCCGGCACCGCCGCCGTCGCCGAGCACGTCGCCGACCACCGCCTCGCCGAAGCCGTCGCCGACCATCGCCCCGACCCGGACGGCGACCCCGAGCGCCAGCGGCACCGTTCCGTCCGGCAAGTGTGGTTCCGTCTCGGACAAGCTCGTCCCGTCCTGTGGCGCCTGGTGGGGCATGTACTCGCCCGCCGGTGCGGCCGGCGGCTGGGACCACGGCAAGGCCGTCACCGATGTGGAGAGTCAGGTCGGGCGCAAGTTCGACATCGTGCACCGCTACCACGACTTCTCGAATGCCGGCAGTAACGGCGCCTTCCCCGACATGTACGAGCAGCAGCAGATGCGCGAAGGCCGGCTGATGTTCTTCGCCTGGGAGTCCCGGGACTTCTCGGCCGGCACCACCCTGAAGTGGTCGGACGTCTACGGCGGCAAGCAGGACGGCACCATCGACGCGGTCGCGGGCCGGATCAAGGCTGCTGGTGTGCCGGTCTTCATCGGTTTCGACCACGAGCCGGAGGACGAGCCGAACAAGGGCAGCGACGCCGATTTCGTCCGGGCTTGGCGCTACGTCCACGAGCGGTTCGCCAACGCCGGTGCGACCAACGCGGTCTGGGTCTGGACGATGATGGGCTGGTCCGGGCACTACTCCCGGTACGCCGGCCTGTACCCGGGTGACCGGTACGTCGACTGGGTGGCCTACGACCCGTACAACTTCCACGTCTGCAACGGCAGCACGGTGTGGAAGAGCCCGAGCACGACGGTCGGTGGTTTCTACCGGTGGCTGGACGACAACGGCATCGGCGCGGGCAAGCCACGGATGCTCGCCGAGTTCGGCACCAACTTCAACTCCGCCGACCTGGGCGCCAAGCAGCGCTGGTTCCAGGATTTCCCGGCGGCGCTGAAGGAGCACCCGAAGATCAAGGCGGCCATTTACTTCAACTCGGCCGGCATGACCAGCCGCACGTCGACCTGCGACATGACGATGAACCACGACGCCGCGGCGGTGGCCGGCTTCGCGAAGGCCGGCCAGGACCCTTACCTGCGGCAACCCACCGGAGGTAACCGCTGACGTTCGAAACGGGCTGACCGGACGACGTTCGCCGGGGGTCGCGCAGCCGATCCTCCGGCGTTCTGTCGGCTTGCGGATTCATGCACCGCCCAATCGGCGGATTTTGTTTACCAGGCTGGACGAGGCACGCTACCTCGGGTTCTCATCCAATCTGGAGGCGCAGCGTGCCCAAACTCTCGCACTTGTGGCGTTTTGCAGGACGACGTCGTACTCGGGCGGGGATGGTCGCGTTGGCGATCATCGCCGCAGCTCTGGGCGTGCCCACGACCGCGTCGGCCGCGGTGGTACCGGTCCCGGCCACGGCGACTCTGGTGTCGGCGAACCCCGCTGACACGACCCCGCACGCCCGAGACGGTGAGACCCGTGCCTTCGCGCAGGTGGGCAACACGGTCTTCGTCGGCGGCAGCTTCACCCAGCTCCGGCAGACCGCGACTTCCGCGTGGGTGACGCAGCGCTACCTCTTCGCGTACGACCGGACCACCGGCACCATGTCGACCACCTTCCTGCCGGTGCTCGACGGCGCGGTCAACACGCTCCTCGCCGGCCCCGGCGGCACGCTGATCGTCGGCGGCACCTTCAAGAACGTCAACGGCGTCTCCCGGAAGAACCTGGTGGCGCTCAACCCGTCGACCGGCGCGATCATCGACAGCTGGGTCGGGCGTTCCGACGGCGGCACCGTCCGTGACCTGGCGCTGCACGGCAACTGGCTGTACGTGGCCGGCGCGTTCAACTGGCTCAACGGCACCGCGCACGCCGGTCTGGGCCGGCTCAACGCGACCACCGGCGCGATCGACCCGAGCTTCAGCATCGACGCCACTGTGGGACGGCACGGCACCACGTCGTACGTCTGGACCATCGACGTCGCGCCGGACGGCGGCACCCTGGTCGTCGGCGGCAACTTCACGCTCGTCAACGACCTGCCGCGTAACCAGATGGCGTTGGTGGACGTCTCCGGGACCCCCACCCTGCTCGACTGGAGCACCGAGAAGTTCGTTCCGCCGTGTGCCGCGCCGACGACCTTCGTGCACTACGTGCAGGACGTGAAGTTCGGTGAGGACGGCAGCTGGTTCGTGGTCGGCACCAACGGCGGCGCCGGCTGGCCGACCGCGTACTGCGACGCCCTGGTTCGCTTCGAGACCGCCGCGCGGGGCAGCGGCCTGCTCGCGACCTGGGTCGACTTCACCGGCAACGACACCATCACCTCGGTCGAGGTCGCGGACAACGTCATCTACCTGGGCGGGCACTTCCGTTGGCTGAACAACCCGAACGCCAGCGACAACGCGGGTTCGGGTGCGATCGACCGGCTCGGCATCGCCGCCGTCACTCCGGCGACAGGCATGCCGGTGAACTGGAACCCGCGCCGTAGCGGCAGCGCCTCGATGCCGTCGGGCACCAGCAGCTGGGGTTCGTCGGTGCCGGTGCTCTGGCGCGGCTCGGACGGCCTTTACTTCGGGCACAACTCCGATGGCATGGGCGAGGAGTACCACGGCCGGCTCGGTATGTTCCCGCTCGCCGGCGGACGCACCTTCACCGCGAAAAACCCGCCGTCGGCCACCACCGGCAACCTCTACGTCGGCACCGCCTCGGGCACCGTGGCGAAGGTGCCGTTCAACGGCACCGAGCTGGGCACCGCGACCAGCGTCAGCCAGCCCACGTACACGGCGGCCGGCGCGACGTGGCGGGTGGACGACCGGATCTACTGGTCGCACACGGTGGCCGGCACGCCCACCGGCAGTCGGATCGACATCTCGCTCTTCAACGGGGGCGCGATCGGCTCGCCGTGGGAGGCGTCCGGCTACAACGACTGGTACAACCCGGCGTTGCTGACCGGTGCCTTCTTCCTCGACGGCCGGCTCTACTACACCCGTACCGGGGCCAACAACCTCTACTACCGGTACTTCGAGATCGACGGCAACTACCTCGGTGCCACCGAGTTCACCCTGCCGACCACCGGTGTGACCTGGGCCACGGTGCGGGGCATGGCCTGGGTGGGCGGCCGGATCGTCTACGGCTCCACCGACGGCACGCTGCGGAGCGTGCCGTTCGACCCGACGGCCGCGCCGACGGCGGTGGTCAACGGCACCACGGCGACGGTCATCAGCAGCGCAACGCCCGAGTTGTCCTGGTCTACCCCATCGACATTCTTCTCCGTACAGTAAGGGTCAACCGTTCGTAACGGAGCATCGGTAGATTGTTCACGTTGGGCCGGTGGCGGGAACCCACCGCCGCCGGCCCGCGACGGTGGGGGAGGGTCGTTGCTCGGCGCCGGTGGCATCCGAACGAGACGCGCGGTGCGTCTGGTCTTCGCGGTCAAACGCGGCTGGTATCAGCTCCGTTACCGACGGTTGACGCTCGGTCGAGACGTGGAGATCCGTGGCCGGATCCGGTTGCGGCGCGGTGTGCGGGTCACCATCGGTGACCGCACCCGGTTGAACAAACTCGTCCGCTTCGCCGGTCCCGGCGAGGTACGCGTCGGCGCGGACTGTCTGCTCAACGCCACCTGGATCGGCACCTGGACGTCGGTGACAGTGGGGGACAGGTGCCTCCTGTCGGACTGCGAGCTGCTCGACAACGACTTCCACAACCTGCCTCCCGAGCAGCGGCACGCACCGCCCGGCCCGCTCACCCGTGCTCCGATCGTTCTCGAGGACAACGTCTGGGTAGGTGCGCACGCTCTCGTTCTGAAGGGCGTGCGGGTCGGCCGGGACAGCGTCGTCGGCGCGGCGACTGTGGTTCGCACGGACGTACCGCCCGGCGTCGTGGTCGTCGGCAATCCTCAACAGACGGTGAAGAAGTTCCATGACTGATGCAGCGCCCGCACCCTGGCCCACGGACGGCCCGTCCTCCGGCACCTCAGGTGCCGTGACACTGACCGACCTGCTGCGGGTGCCGATGCACCGGTTGCGGTTGGTCGCGGCGGTCGCCATGGTCGGCCTGCTCGCCGCGCTCGGCTACGTGCTGCTGGTGCCAGCGGCGCTGTCCGCGAGCGCCGTGGTCGCGGTCCGGCCGGTCGTGACAGACGCCTTCACCCCCAGCGGCGCGGGTGCCGACCGCGCGGTCAACATGAACGTGGAGAGCGGCATCGCCACCGGCACCGAGGTGGTGCAGCAGCTCGCCGAATTCGCCGGCGGCGACCCGCGCGACATTCGTGACGCGCTCGAGGTCGAGGTGCCCACCGGTGGGCAGATCCTGCGCTTCACCTACCAGGCGCGCGAGGCGCAACAGGCCGTGCAGAGCGCCAACAGGGCCGCCGAGGCGTACCTGAGCGTGCGCCGGACCATGTACGAGCAGCAGCGCGCCGAGATGCTGCGCTCCTACGACGCCAGCATCACCAAGGTCGCCGCCCAGCAGACCGCGTTGCAGAAGCGGGCGAACACCGCCAAGGACACCGCAGCCGGTGACGCGCTGGTGGCCGAACTGGCCGGGATCAACAACCAGCTCACCCAGCTCAACGCCGCCCGTACCGAGATCGCCGCGGTCGACGTCAACCCCGGGTGGGTCACCCAGACCGCCGAGAAGGCGCTGGTCACCTCCGCCGGGCACCGGCCGCTCTACCTGGTCGCCGGCCTGCTCGGTGGCGCGCTGGTCGGCATCGTCCTGGCGTACCTCTGGGAGTCGACCGACCGGCGGGTCCGCTCGGTCGCCGACGGCCGGGAGGCCTCCGGCCTGCCGCTGCTCGGCACGGTGCGCCGGCCGGCGTTCCGGGGCAGCCCCCGGGCGGTCGACGCGGACATCCGGTACGTGGCGATGGCGGTCGCCGAGCGGGTCCGGCAGCCGGCCCGGGTGGCCCTGGTCACCGCCCGGGAGGACGCCACCCCGCTCACCGCCGGTCTCGCCGTGGCGCTCGCCGTGGACGGCCGGGAAGTCTTCGTCGCCGACGACAGCGGACGGATCGAGCGGCTACGTGCCAGCGTCCTCGCCGACCGGGGGCGACTGCCCATCGACCCGTCCCGACCGCTGGTGCCCAAGCCCCGGCCGGCCGGCAGCACACCGGCCGCCGGTGCCACCACGGAGAGCACGCCCGCCCGTCGGCCCTCCCCGCACCCGCCCGGCGCCCGCCCGTCCACCGACCCCGACGCCACCCTGACGCTGCCGAGGGTGGCGTCCGCCCGCCCGGAGAACAGTCGCGTCGTCACCCCCGACGAGGTTGTCGTGGGTGTGGGCAGTGTCCGGTTCGGCACCTGGCGGCAGGGCGCGGACCACGGCCTGGTTCTGTTCAACGCCCCACCGGCCGAGTCCGACGAGCGTGGCGTGGCCGTGGCCCGGCAGGGCAGCGCGGTGGTGGTCGTGGAGCGCGACCGCACCCGGCAGAGCGACCTGCGGCGCCTGGTGGAGCGGCTGCGCGCCGCCGGGGTCACCCCGCTGGGCTTCGTGCTCACCCGAAACGGCCGGGCCTGAGCGTGTCGGTGACCCGCGCCCCGGCGACCGAACCACCACCCGGAGGCGCTCCGCAGGAGCCCGCGCCGGTGCCGCCGTCCGCGCCGCCGCACCTGCCGCTCTGGCCGCTGTCGATGATGTTCGGCCTGGTGCCGCTCTGGTGGCTGCTCGGTGCGTTCTACCTCGGCTGGCCGCTGCTGGGCGCGCTGCTGTTCGCGTTGCTGCTGACCCGGGGGCGCGTGCCCCTGCCGCCGGCGGCCGGTATCTGGCTGCTCTTCCTCGCCATCGTGGTGGTCAGCGCCACCCAGTTGTCGTCGCCCGCCTCGCTGCTCACGTTCGCCCTGCGGCTGGCCTTCTACCTGACCGCGCTGGTGGTCGGCGTCTACGTCTACGCGGCAGCCCGGGAACGCGCCAGCCTGGTGGCGGTGCTCACCCCGCTCTGCGCGTTCTGGTTCGGGCTGGTGGCGCTGGGCTGGCTCGGGGTGCTCGTGCCCCGGCTGGCCATGACGACCCCGATGGAGGTGCTGCTGCCCGGTGGGGTGGCCGGCACCCCGTTCATCCAGGACATGGTGCACCTCACCACCGCTGAGTACAGCGCTCGTTCGCTCAACCCGATCTATCGGCCGGCCGCGCCGTTCGCGTACACCAACAACTACGGCAGCGCGTACGCGATGACCCTGCCCTGCGTGGTGGCCTTCGCGATGCTGCGCCGGCAGGGGCTGCTGCGCTGGGCGCTGCTGGCGTCGCTGCCGCTGTCGCTGGCGCCGGCGTTCCTCACCCTCAACCGGGCGATGTTCCTCAGCCTCGGCGCCGGGCTGGCGGTGCTCGGGGTGCGGGCCAGCCTGCGCGGCAACGTCCGGGTGGCCGCCTCCATCGTCGGGGTCGTGGTGATCGGCGGGTTGGCCACCCTGTTCATCCCGATCACCGAGCTGATCAGCAGGCGGGTCGACTCCAGCGACACGAACACCGACCGGCTCTCGCTCTACACCGAGGTGATCCGCCGGGTGCAGGAGTCGCCCTGGTTGGGCTACGGGGCTCCCGTGAACGTCGACACGGTGTCGGCGGCCGCGCCGATCGGCACCCAGGGGCAGTTGTGGATGGTGCTGTTCAGCCACGGCGTACCCGCGCTCATCTGTTTCCTGGCGTGGTTCGTCGCCGCGGCGGTGATCTGCGCGCGGGCGACGTCGGCGGCCGGGCAGTGGCTGGCGGTGGTGCCGGTGGTCTGCCTCGTGCAGGTCCCGTTCTACGGCATGGCGAACCAGAACCTGGCGGTCGCGTTCTTCGCTGTGGCCTTCGCGATGGCGCTCACCGAACGCGAACGGCTGACCCGGCTGGCCGGGTCGCCGCCGCCCGCGCGGATCGCGCCGGTGCCCGCGTGACCGCCGCGACCCGACCGTCGGCCGGTGCCGACGAGGGCCGACCCACGCCCGCCCCCGCCGAGGGCCAGGCCGCGTCGTCGCCCGCCGAGGACACCGGCTCGGCCGAGACCCGCCGCAGCGCGCGTAGCGGCGTGGCCGGACTGCTCGGCGCGGCCACCAGTGGCCTGTTCGGGTTCGTGCTGGCGGTCGTGATCACCCGGGGCTACGGTCCGGCCGGTGCGGGCGCGTTCTTCGCCGCGATCGGGGTCGTCACAGTGGCCACCGCGATCTGCACGCTCGGCGCGGAGACCGGTCTGATGTGGGCCCTGCCCCGCCGCACCGCCGGCGTGCGCGGCGACGCCGCCCGGGTGCTCCCGGTGGCGCTGATCCCGCCGCTGTTGACCGGGCTGCTGGTCGCCGGCGCGGGCGTGCTTGCCGCCGACGCCCTCGCGCCCCGCCTGCTGCGCGGCTCCGGTGCGAGCGGCGACGCTCTGCTCACCGTCACGTTCGCCGCGGTGCCGGTGGTGGTCGCCATGACCCTGCTGCTGGCCGCGCTGCGCTGCGTGCGGCCCATCCGGGCGTACGTCGGGGTGCAGTTCCTGCTGCTGCCGGTCGCCCGCCCGGTGCTGGTCGGCGCGGCCGCGTTGGCCGGTGGTGGCCTGCTCGCCGGCATGACCGGCTGGTTGGTGCCGGCGGCGTTGGCGCTGCTGGCCTGTCTCACCCTCGTCGCCGGCCCGCTCGGGCTGGGTCGGGGCGCGACGCTGCGTCCGCACCGCGCCGACTGGTCCACGTTCTGGCGCTTCGCGTTGCCCCGGGCCGCCTCGGCGGCCATCGATGCCGGCAGCATGTGGGTGGGCGTGCTGCTCACCTCGGTGCTGGCCGGGCCGGCGGACGCCGGTGTCTTCGGCGCGGTCGGCCGGTACGTGCTGGCCGGTCAGTTGGCCATGCAGGGGCTGCGGGTGGCGGTGTCGCCGCAGCTGTCCCGGCTGCTCGGGCGGGGTGAGCGGGCCGCGGCGGCGGCCGTGCACCGGCAGTTGACCACCTGGGGGCTGGCGTTGTCCTGGCCGGTGTACCTGCTGCTGGCGGTCTTCGCGCTGGCCTTCCTCCAACTGTTCGGGCCGGAGTTCACCGCCGGTGTGCCGGCGATGACGGTGCTGGCGCTGGCGATGCTCGTCAACACCGGAGTGGGCAACGTGCAGAGCCTGCTCCTGATGGGCGGGCGCAGCGGGCTGCACCTGGTCGCCACCGTTGCCGGGTTGACGGTGACCGTCTCGCTGGGTCTCTGGCTGATTCCCCGCTACGGCGCGACGGGCGCGGCGGTGGCCTGGGCGGCCGGCATCGCCACCGAGAACCTCACCGCCGCCGGGTTCGCCCGGTCGGTGGTTCGGGAGCCGCTGTTCGACGCCGCGATGGTGCGTGCCGCGGCGGCCACGATCGCCGGTGTGGGTTTGGCCGCCGGGGCCGGCGTGCTGGTGGGCGGTCGCGGCCTGCCCGGCCTCGCGGTGGCGTTGGCGGTGCTGCTGACCGGCTGCGTCGGCATGTTGACGTTGCCCCGGGTGCGCGCCGGCATCCGGGGGACCATGAGGCAGATCCGTGGAGGGGACAACGCGGCCGCGGCCGCCGAACCCACCTCGGCATCGACGAGAGGCAGGTGAGGTTCGTCGTGGTGTCCATCCGTGACCGGGTCAAGCAGTTGGTTCCGACCCAGGTGACCACCCGGGTGAGGGAGTCGCTCGTCGACTACGGCGTTCGCACCAGCGACCGCCGGCCGCTGCCGGACTTCCTGATCATCGGGACCAAACGGGGTGGCACCACCTCCCTGTGGAACTACCTCATCCAGCACCCGTTGGTGCCCCGGCTCTTTCCCGCGTGGAACACCAAGTCGGCGCACTACTTCGAGGAGCACTGGGGTCGCGGCGAAGCCTGGTACCGCTCGCATTTCCCGACCGAGCGGCAGCGCGAGGCCCTGGCCAAGCGGCACGGCGGGCCGGTCCGGGTCGGTGAGGCCGCCCCGCTGTACATGTTCCACCCGCTCGCCGCGGAGCGGGTCTCCGCGCTGATGCCGTCGGTGAAGCTCATCGTGCTGCTGCGGGACCCGGTGGAGCGGGCGTACTCGCACTGGAAGGAACGCCGCACCCACGGCATCGAACCACTGGACTTCGCCGCCGCCCTCGCCGCCGAGCCGGAACGCACGGCGGGGGAGCGGGAGCGGTTGATCGCCGAGCCGGAGTCGTTCAGCGAGCCGTACGACTGGTACACGTACCGGGCCCGGGGGCGTTACCTGGAGCACCTGGAGCCGTGGCTGGAGCGCTTCGACTCCGGGCAGATCCTCTTCCTGCCCAGCGAGGACCTGTACCGCGACTCGCGGGCGACCTACCGACGGACCCTGGACTTCCTCGGTCTGCCGGCGTACGACCTGCCCAACTTCAAGGTCTACAACGATCGGCGCTCGGCACCGTTGGAGCCGAGCGTGCGCGCCGAGCTGACCGACTACTACCGGCCGTACAACGACGCGTTGCGGCAACGGCTCGGGCTGGACCTCGACTGGGCGGACCGGGCGGCGTGACGGCAGGGGTGGGCCCGGCCACCGACCCGCGTTCGCGGGTGGACGGCCTGGGTTGGGTGAGCCGCGCGGTCTTCCCGGACGACCGGGTCGGCCTGACCATGGCCGGTGCCCCGCCGGCCGGTCACCAGGCGGTGGCCCGGTACGCGGTGGTGCCGTCGGTCGCCCGGGCCCGGTTCCTGGTGCCGTTGGGCGCGCCCCGGGCCGGGGCGGCGTCCCTGTTGGCGTACAACGCCCTGCGGCCACCGAAGGTGCGCGCGCTGCGGGCGGTGCTCGGCGGGCTGGCCCGGTTCGGTCGGGCGGGGCTCGCGCTCTTTCCCACCTTGACCGTCTCGGTGCCGGCCGGGGTGCCGGCCGCGGAGCTGTTGCTGAGCGAGCGGCTCTCCGCCGACCTGGGTGACACCCCGCTGCTGGCCGCGTTCGGGGTCCGCCCACCCGACCCGAACGGCAAGCCCACCCTGCAACTCTTCAGTGCCGACGGGAGTCCGCGCGGCTACGCGAAGATCGGCTGGAACGACGCGACCCGCGCGCTGGTCAGCGCGGAGGCGGCGGCGCTGCGGGCGTTGCGCGAGGTGGTCGGCGTCGCCGATCATCCGACGCCGCCGCGACTGCTCACCGAGACGTCGTGGGCGGGTCAGGTGGTCGCGGTGATCGAGCCGCTGCCCCCGGCGGTACGCGGGGTGCCGGTGGACGACCCGCCCCGGATCGCGGCGCTGCTCGCGGTCGCCCGGCGGGGCGGCCCGGAGGGCACACCTCGACCGCTGGTCGACTCGACCTTCCTGCGTCGGCTGGCCGATCAGGCCGGCCGGGCCGCCGCGACCGAGCCGGCCGGTGCGCGGGCGGTCGCCGCGGTCTCGGCGCTGGCCCGCCGGCATGGCGACACCAGCGTCGAGTTCGGTCACTGGCATGGTGACTGGGTGCCGTGGAACCTGGGCTGGCACGCCGGCCGGTTGGTCGCCTGGGACTGGGAGCACAGCGGGCCGGACGTGCCGGTCGGCTTCGATCTGGCGCACGACGCGTTCCAGCGGGCCCTCGTGCTGCGCGGGGAGCCGGCCGCCGCCGCCGCCTCGGCGGTGGACGGACACCTGAGCCGGCACGGCGAGCGACTCGGCCTCGACGCCGCGCAGCGCCGGCTCGTCGCCGACGCGTACCTGGTGGAGATGTGGTTGCGGACGTGGCGGCTGGCCGACGCGGGCGCGGGCTGGAACGCCGCCCTGCATCCCGCACTCTTGGACGTCATCGAGAAAAGACATAGCGGCTGATCTGGAGGAATCGCGGCGACGACGGTGCGTCGCAGAGTGACGACATAATCGCAGGTGGTGATGACGATCGATGGACCTCGGACGTTCGGTGCACCGCACCGCCCGCTGTGGAGATCGTCGCCTCGGCCGGTCGCGCTATTCAACGACCGGGGATCGTGTGATCTGCTTCTGCCTGGCGTGAACTGAAATTCCAAGCGAACTTGTGGGGAGTCGCGTGGACACGAACAACGACGACAGTGGGGCACCGGTGCTGCTGCTGGTCGGCTCCAGCGGTGGCCATCTGGCCCAACTACTGGCCCTGCGGCCCTGGTACGAACAGTGGCGGCGCTGCTGGGTCACCTTCGACACCCCGGAGGCGGTGTCGCTGCTGGACGGCGAGGACCTGGTGCCGGCGTACCACCCGACCACCCGCAACGTGCCGAACCTGCTGCGCAACGCGCTGCTGGCCTGGCGGGTGCTGCGGGCGCGGCGGGTCGCCGCCGTGGTCACCACAGGCGCCGGGGTGGCGGTGCCGTTCGTGGTGCTGGCCCGGCTGCGGCGCATCCCGACCGTCTACATCGAGGTGTACGACCGGATCGACACCCCGACGTTGACCGCTCGGCTCTGCCGGCCGTTCCTGTCCGCGATGCTCGTGCAGTGGGACGAGCAGCGCCGGCAGTACCCCGAGGCGACAGTCGTCGGGACGCTGCTGTGACCGGGGAGACGGGCACCGCCCGGCGTCCGCAACCCCGACCGGGCACCGAGGCGGCCCGCCTGCCGCGCCAGCGTGACAGCTCGGCGGTCGCCCAGCTCCGACTGCTGGTAGCGGTGGGCACCGACAAGCACCCCTTCGACCGGCTCGTCGACTGGTTGGCGCAGTGGCACGCGCAGACTGCCGGCCCGATCGGGCTGACCATGCAGCACGGGCACACGACCGCGCCCCAGCTCAGCGGCGCGGTGCCGTTCCTCGGCCACGACGCGTTGCAACAGGCGATGATCGACGCGGATCTGGTGGTCTGCCACGGTGGCCCGGCGACCATCCTGGAGGCCCGCCGGCACGGCCACCTGCCCATCGTGGTGCCCCGCGACCCGGCTCGCGGTGAGCACGTCGACAACCACCAGCTCCTCTTCGCCCGCCGGCTCGGCGCCGCCGGGCTGGTGGCGCTCTGCGAGACCCGGGAGGCCCTGCACGACGCGTTGGCCGCCGGGCTGGCCGACCCGTCCCGGTACGCGGTGGCCGCCGACCCGGAGGCACACGAGGCACGACGGGCGGCGGTGGCCCGGGTCGGGCAGATCGTCGAC
The DNA here is from genome assembly GCF_040608275.1 of Micromonospora sp. NPDC005205. NCBI lineage: Bacteria > Bacillati > Actinomycetota > Actinomycetes > Micromonosporales > Micromonosporaceae > Micromonospora > Micromonospora sp. NPDC005205. The sequence continues at coordinate 84,358 of NZ_JBEXHV010000018.1, read as the reverse complement.
GACCTGGTGGCCCGTTCGACAGCGCGCCCACCCCGGTGGCGGGCCTGGTCCCGGCCGCGCCCGGGTACGGAGGAGATTCGATGACCCAGCAGCCGACCGTCAGCGTCGTGGTGCCCACCCGGGACCGCCCCGAGCTGCTGCGGGCCGCGGTGCGCGCGATCCTGGCACAGGAGCACCCGGCCCTGATCGAGGTCGTCGTGGTGTTCGACCAGTCCGTGCCGGACGAGTCGCTGACCGAGCTGGGGAGCGGCCCGGCCCGCGTGGTACGGGTGATCCGCAACGCCCGTACCCCCGGGTTGGCCGGTGCGCGCAACAGCGGGACCCTCGCCGCCGAGGGTGAGCTTGTCGCGTTCTGTGACGACGACGACGAGTGGCTGCCCGGCAAACTGGCCGCCCAGGTCGACGCGCTGGCCGACGACCCGGCCGCCGAGTTCGTCTGCTGCGGCATCCGGGTCAGCTACGACGGGCACACCGTCGACCGGGTGCTCGACAAGGACCGGATCACCCTGGACGACCTGCTCCGCGATCGGATGACGGAGCTGCACCCGTCGACCTTCCTGATCCGCGCCACCGCCTTGCGCGACGGGTTCGGGTTGGTCGACGAGGAGATCCCGGGCAGCTACGCGGAGGACTACGAGTTCCTGCTGCGGGCCGCGCGCAGCGCGCCTCTGATCAACCTGCGGACGCCGTCGGTGCTGGTCCGCTGGCACAAGCGCTCGTACTTCGCGCAGCGGTGGGACACCATCTCCGAGGCGTTGCAGTGGTTGCTCCAGCGCTACCCGGAGTTCGCCAGTCAACCGGCCGGCGAGGCCCGTGTCGCCGGGCAGATCGCGTTCGCCCAGGCCGCCTCCGGCGACCGCCGGGGCGCGCTGCGCTGGGCCCGGCGCACCCTGCGGAGCAACCCCCGCGAGCCGCGCGCCTACCTGGCTCTCGCCGTCGCGGGTCGGGTGGTCCGGGCCGACGCGGTGCTGCGCACCCTGCACAAGCGCGGTCGGGGGATCTGAGCCACCGTCGCGTCGCGCGTCGTGCGTCGTGCGTCGTGCGTCGCGTCGCAGTGGCGGGTGCAGAGCAAAGGCCGTCCGGTGGTTGCGTCGCGGGTTGTCGCGGCGGCGGGTGCAGAGCACAGGATGTCCTGTTCAGCGGGCGGCGGCGTCCGCTGGGCGGGACGCCCCGGGGAGCGCGCCGCGTCGGTGGCCCGCCGTGACAGACTGACCGCTGTGTTGCGCTGGCTGACTGCAGGTGAATCGCACGGTCCCGCCCTCGTCGCGATGTTGGAGGGGGTGCCGGCCGGCATCGAGGTGACCACCACCGAGATCGCCGACGAGCTGGCCCGTCGACGGCTGGGCTACGGGCGGGGTGCCCGGATGTCGTTCGAGCGGGACGAGGTCGAGCTGCTCGGCGGCCTGCGGCACGGCGTGACCCTGGGCAGCCCGGTGGCGATCCGGGTCGGCAACTCCGAGTGGCCGAAGTGGCAGACAGTGATGGCCGCCGACCCGGTCGACCCCGACGAGCTGGCCCGGCAGGCCCGCAACGCCCCGCTGACCCGCCCCCGGCCGGGCCACGCCGACCTGGCCGGCATGCAGAAGTACGGCCACACCGATGCCCGGCCGATCCTGGAGCGCGCCAGCGCACGGGAGACCGCCGCCCGGGTGGCTGTCGGCACGGTGGCCAAGGCGCTGATCCGGCAGGCGCTCGGCATCGAGATCGTCTCGCACGTCGTCGAGCTGGGGCCGGTGGCCGCGAAGCCCGGGCTGCGTCCCACGCCGTCCGACGCCGCGCGGATCGACGCCGACCCGCTGCGCTGCCTCGACCCGGAGGCCAGCGCCCTGATGGTCGCCGAGGTCGATGCCGCGAAGAAGGCCGCCGACACCCTCGGCGGCGTGGTCGAGGTGCTGGCGTACGGGGTGCCGCCGGGGCTGGGCAGCCACGTGCAGTGGGACCGCAAGCTCGACGCCCGGCTGGCCACCGCGCTGATGTCCATTCAGGCGATCAAGGGTGTGGAGATCGGCGACGGCTGGCAGCAGGCCCGGTCCCGTGGCTCGGAGGCGCACGACGAGATCATCCCGTCGGCCACCGGCGTCCGCCGGGTCACCGACCGGGCCGGCGGGCTGGAGGGTGGCATCACCACCGGCGAGCCGCTGCGGGTCCGCGCCGCGATGAAGCCGATCTCCTCGCTGAACCGTGCCCTCTCCACCGTGGACGTCGCCACCGGCGAGCCGGCCACCGCGATCAACCAGCGCTCCGACGTCTGCGCGGTGCCCGCCGCGGCGGTGGTCGCCGAGGCGATGGTGGCGCTGGTGCTGGCCGAGGCGGCCACCGAGAAGTTCGGCGGAGACTCGATAGCCGAGATCCGCCGCAACCTGGCCGGGTACCTCGACGCGCTGGTCATCCGCTGATGGCACCGGTCGTCGTGCTGGTCGGAGCCCCCGGCTGCGGCAAGACCACTGTCGGCCGGGCGCTCGCCGCCACCCTTGGCGTGGAGTTCCGCGACACCGACACCGACATCGAGCAGATGGCCGGGAAGCCGATCCCGGAGATCTTCATCGACGAGGGTGAGGCGCACTTCCGTACCTTGGAACGGGCCGCCGTGGCCGCGGCGCTGGCCGGCGGCACCGGCGTGCTCGCCCTCGGCGGCGGCGCGGTGCTGGCCGAGGAGACCCGGGCGGCCCTGATCGGGCACCGGGTGGTGCACCTCTCGGTCGAGTTGCCCGACGCGGTCAAGCGGGTCGGGCTCGGCGCCGGCCGGCCGCTGCTGGCGATCAACCCCCGGGCCACCCTCAAGCATTTGCTGGACCAGCGCCGGCCGCTCTACGCCGAGGTCGCCACCGAGACAGTGGTCACCGACGGCCGAGCCCCGGCGCAGGTCGTCGCGGACGTCGCCGCCCTGCTCCCGCGCTGACGTCAGGCCCCGCGCCCCCGCGCCCCCCTGTTGCGCCGATCTTGCACTTCCTGCTCTGACTTGAAGGGCATTCAGCGCATTTCGGCAACCGAAAGTGCAAGATCGGCGCAGGAGGGGCGGGGCGGGGGCGCTGACGGCGGGGTCAGGCTTGGGCTATCAGGTCCAGGACGTCGGACAGGGCCTTCGGCTCGCTGAGCATCGGCCAGTGCCCGGTGGGCAACTCGTGCAGTTGGCCGTCGGCCAGGCCGGTGAAGAACGGATGCTCCTGTTGGATCATCTGCCGCACCACACTGAGCGGGAAGGTGCTGGCGACCAGCGCGGTCGGAACCGGGTGCCCGCCGGTGCGTCGGACCGGGTCGGTGGCGGCCCGCAGCGGCTGCGGGGTGGCCCGGGTACGCAGCAGCGCGAGCGTCGGCTCGTCCAGGCCGGCCAGGTTCGTCGGGTCGGCGGCCGGGTCCCAGGCCGGCGGCGGCAGCAGGTGCCCGGTGCCGATCGCTTCGCGTAGCCGCTGCTGCTCGTCCGGCGGCACCGTGTCGAACTGTGCCGTGCCGTCCGGCAGCGGCCCACTCTCCACGTAGACGACCCGGGCGATCCGGCCCGGGATGCGGTCCACCGCCTGGGCGACCGGCATCCCACCGCCGGAGTGCCCGACCAGCAGTACGTCGCGCAGGTCCTCGACTTCGATCAGTCGGACGATGTCGGTGGTGTGCGTGTCCAGGCCGACCTCCGGCCCGGCGAGGTGGTCGCGTTCGGCCACCCCGGTCAGCGTCATCGGATAGACCTCGTGCCCCTGCGACCGCAGCGCGGCGGTCACGTCCCGCCACGCCCAGGCACCCAACCAGAATCCCGGCACCAGCACGAATGTCGCCATCTGTGGCTCCTTCTCTCGGTTACCGACAGACCGTACGATCTATTCCGGACAGGATCCGCCCGGTTTGAAGGAGTGGCCCGTGTCACATCCCGCAGCGCGGGTGCTGGCCCTGCTCGAACTGCTGCAGACCCGGCACCGGTCGACGGCCGCCGAACTCGCCGGCCACCTCGGGGTGGACGAGCGGACGGTGCGCCGGTACGCGACCACGCTCGTCGAGCTGGGCATACCCGTCACCGCCGACCGGGGCCGCCACGGCGGCTACCGGCTGCACCCCGGGTACAAGCTGCCGCCGCTGATGCTCACCGACGACGAGGCGGTGGCCGTGCTGCTCGGCCTCGTCGTCGCCGAACGGGTCGGGCTCGCCACCGAGCAGCCCGCCACCGCCACCGCGCTGGCGAAGATCCGCCGGGTGCTGCCGGCTGCGCTCGCCGACCGGCTCGCCGCTGTCCAGGAGCACCTGGGCTTCACCCTGCGCCGCCCGGAGGCGGAGCGCGGGCCGGCGTCCGGCACCCTGCTCGCGCTGGCCTCGGCCGCCCGGCACCGGCAGCGGGTGGCGCTGGACTACCGCTCCTGGCGGGGCGAGCGGTCGCAGCGCGAACTCGACCCGTACGGGCTCGTCTTCCACGCCGGCCGTTGGTATGTCACCGGCCACGACCACCGACGCGGGGAGATTCGGACCTTCCGCCTGGACCGGATCGGCGCGGTGACGCCCGGCGCGGCGACGTTCACGGTGCCCGACGGCTTCGAGGCGGTGGCCTGGGTGACCCGGTCGCTGGCCGGCGTGCCGTACCGGCACGAGGTGGAGGTCGTGCTGGAGACCGACCTGGTCGCCGCCCGCCGCCGCATCCCGCCCAGCGTGGCCGAGCTGACCGCCACCACCGACGGGGTGCTGCTGCGGGCCCGAGCGGAGAGCCTGCCCGGGATGGCGGCGCTGCTCGCCGGGCTGGGCTGTCCGTTCACCGTGCGGCATCCGGACGCGCTGCGCGCCGCGGTGGCCGAGCACGCCCGCCGGTTGGCGGACTGGGCCGCTCGGCCAGCAGGTGGACAGCCGCCCTCCCCGCGCCGCCCGCTGGACTAGGCTGCCGGCGATGGACGAGGTGACCCGAATTCCGGTCGGCGGCGAGCGGCCGTACGACGTCTTGGTGGGACGTGACCTGCTGGGTGCGCTGCCTGGCCTGCTGCCCGGCGCGACCCGGGTGGCGGTGTTGCACGCGCGTCCGCTCAAGGCCCTCGCGGACGCGCTCGGCGAACGCCTGCGCACCGCCGGCGTCGAGCCACTGCCGATCGAGGTGCCCGACGCCGAGTCGGGGAAGCACGTCGAGGTGGCCGCCGCCTGTTGGGACCGGCTCGGAGCGGCGGGCTTCACCCGTACCGACGCGGTGGTCGGGGTGGGCGGCGGCGCGGTGACCGACCTGGCCGGCTTCGTCGCGGCCTGCTGGTTGCGGGGTGTGCGCTGGGTGCCGGTGGCGACCTCGCTGCTGGGCATGGTGGATGCCGCGGTGGGCGGCAAGACGGGCATCAACACGGCCGCCGGCAAGAACCTGGTGGGCGCGTTCCACCCGCCGGTCGGGGTGTTGGCGGACCTGGCCACTCTGGACAGCCTGCCCGCTGTCGACCTGGCGGCCGGGTTGGCCGAGGTCGTCAAGTGCGGTTTCATCGCCGACCCGACGATCCTGGATCTCATCGAGAACGACCCGGAGGCCGCCACCGACCCCCGTGGTCCGGTGAGCCGGGAGCTGATCGAGCGGGCCATCCGGGTCAAGGCCGACGTGGTCGCCGGCGACCTGCGCGAATCGGGCCTGCGGGAGGTGCTCAACTACGGTCACACCCTGGCCCACGCCATCGAGCAGAACGAGGGTTACCGCTGGCGGCACGGCCACGCCGTCGCTGTCGGTCTGGTGTACGCGGCCACGCTGGCGCGGCTCGCCGGGCGGTTGGACGCGCCGACCGCCGACCGACACCGGGTCACGCTGAGCGCGCTGGGCCTGCCGGTGAGCTACCCGGCCGATGCCTGGCCGAAGCTGCTACCCACGATGCGGGTGGACAAGAAGGCCCGGGGCGCTCGGCTGCGCTTCGTGGTGCTCGACGGGCTGGCCCGCCCGGCGATGTTGGAGGGCCCCGACGACGCGTTGCTGGAGGCTGCCTACCGGGAGGTGGCAACCCCTTGAAGGTCTACGTTCTGAACGGGCCGAACCTGGGTCGGCTGGGCACCCGCGAGCCCGACGTGTACGGCGCGACCAGCTATGCGGACCTGGTGGCGCTCTGCGAGAGCACGGGTCGGGAGCTGGGGCTGGCGGTGACGGTCCGGCAGACCGACGCGGAGCACGAGCTGCTCGGCTGGCTGCACACCGCGGCCGACGAGGGAGCCGCGGTGGTGCTCAACCCGGCCGCCTGGTCGCACTACTCGTACGCGGTGCGGGACGCCTGCGCCATGCTGCGCGGGCCGCTGGTGGAGGTGCACATCTCCAACATCCACACCCGTGAGGAGTTCCGGCACCACTCGGTGATCTCGGCGGTGGCGACCGGGGTGATCTGCGGTCTCGGTATCGACGGATATCGTCTCGCTCTGCACCATCTGGCCACCCGCTGAGGGCCCACCGACTGGGTGCTCCGAACGGGGGGCCGTCCGATTCGACGCAGCTTGTAGACTTGCCAGGTCTGTCCGCCAATTGATGATCAAGGCAGGAAATGGCCTCCACCAACGACCTCAAAAACGGCCTGGTACTCAACCTTGACGGCGAGCTCTGGGCCGTCGTCGAGTTCCAGCACGTCAAGCCCGGTAAGGGTGGTGCCTTCGTGCGCACCACGCTGAAGAACGTGCTGTCCGGGAAGGTGGTCGACAAGACCTTCAACGCGGGCACCAAGGTCGAAACCGCGACCGTTGACAAGCGCACGATGCAGTACCTGTACGCCGACGGTGAGGACTTCGTCTTCATGGATCTGGAGACCTTCGACCAGATCACCGTGCCCGGTGGCACCGTCGGTGAGGCAGCCAACTACCTGCTGCCCGAGGCGGAGGCGACCATCGCCCAGCACGAGGGTGTGCCGCTCTACATCGAGCTGCCCACCAGCGTCGTGCTGGAGGTCACCTACACCGAGCCGGGCCTGCAGGGCGACCGTTCGACCGGCGGCACCAAGCCGGCGACCGTGGAGACTGGCGCCACCGTGCCGGTTCCGCTGTTCATCACCACCGGCGAGAAGATCAAGGTCGACACCCGCGACGGCCGTTACCTCGGCCGCGCCTGATGGCTGAGGGTTCCAAGCAGCAGATGCCGGCGCGCCGCAAGGCGCGCAAGCGGGCGCTGGATGTCCTTTACGAGGCCGACCTGCGGGACAAGCCTCCGGTGGAGGTGCTCGCCGGCTACGTGCAGCGGATCGAGCAGCCCCGGCCGGAGCACCTCGGCTACGCGGTGGGTCTGGTCGAGGGGGTTGCCGAGCACCTCAACCGGATCGACGAGCTGATTGCCAGCTACGCCGAGGGTTGGACGCTGGAGCGGATGCCGGTCGTCGACCGTAATCTGGCCCGGATCGCCGTCTACGAGTTGCTCTACGTCGACGAGATCGACGACGCGGTGGCGATCAGCGAGGCCGTCGAGCTGGCTCGGCAGATGTCGACGGACGATTCGCCGCGCTTCCTCAACGGGGTGCTCGGCCGGATCGCCGAGTACGCCACCCGCTGAGCGTCCGCACCGGACACAGCTAATCCGAAAGGGCCCGTGCCAGCTGGCACGGGCCCTTTCGGTGAAGCGGCAGATCAGGTGAAGCGGCAGATCAGGAGGCGAAGAACGCCCGGGGGTCGGCCACCAGCACGCCGTGCTCGGTGAGCCGCTCGATCAGGCCCGACGGTGAGGCGTCGTAGACGATCGCGAGCGCCCGCAGGTCGTCGGCGCGGATGGAGAGCACCCGGCCGTTGTAGTCGCCGCGCTGCTGCTGGATGGCGCGGGCGTAGCGGGCGACGTAGGCCAGGTCCTCGGAGGCCTCGTCGTAGAGCCGCTCCAGGTCCAGGACGATCTTGCTGGTGGGCTCGTGACGGACGCCACTGCCGTCAGGCAGCAGCTCCGAGACGGGTACGCGGTAGAACTCGGCCAACTCGGCCAGGCGGGACACCGTCACGGCCCGGTCGCCACGCTCGTAAGAGCCGACCACCACGGCCTTCCACCGCCCGTTCGACTTCTCCTCCACACCCTGCAGGGAGAGACCCTGCTGCTGGCGGATGGAGCGCAGGCGGGCGCCCAGAGACTTGGCGTATTCAGAGGGCATTCGGACACTCCCAGTGCTGCTCGGGGTTCTCCCGTCGATCGCTACGGAGCGTGACGGTACGGGGAATGCGACACGTGGTCAAGTGGTCGTGCCCCTACCGTTGCGGAGCGTCCGGGGAGTTTTCCCCTTTTCCGGTACCTGACCCGGTGGTCAGTGGCCGCCGGCCATCACCCCGGTGACCACTGGTAACGTGGCGGAAGCCCCGGTCCAGGTCCGCTGTGCGGTCCGGCCGGAGGTGCCCGACATCCTTTAACGACCCGTCCCGTGAGGCGGGGAAGGAGGTCCGCCGTGGCGTACCCACCGGCTGCCCGCTCGTCACCACCGCAACAACCCTCGGTGAAGGTGATCCTCGCCAGCGCCGACGTGCAACGCGTGGTCGACCGCATCGCCCACCAGATCCTGGAGAAGACCCAGGGCGCCGCCAACACGGTGCTGCTGGGGATTCCCACCCGGGGCACCCCCCTCGCCCGGCGCCTCGCCGACCGGATCAGCACCTTCGAGGACGTCGCCGTCGGAGTCGGTGTGCTCGACATCACCCTGTACCGCGACGACCTCCGTCGGCACGCCACCCGCGCGGTGGGTCCGACCGAGCTGCCCCCCGGCGGGATCGACGGCAAACGGGTCATCCTGGTCGACGACGTGCTCTTCTCCGGCCGCACCGTCCGGGCCGCGCTCGACGCGCTCAACGACGTGGGCCGCCCGGCCTCGGTCCAGCTCGCCGTCCTGGTCGACCGGGGCCACCGGGAGTTGCCGATCCGCGCCGACTACGTCGGCAAGAACATCCCGACCTCGCTCGCCGAGAGCGTCAAGGTGACGCTCGCCGAGATCGACGGGACGGACGAGGTCAAGCTGTACGGGGGAACTGCCTCATGATCAAGCATCTGCTCTCCGGCGGGGACCTGGACGCCGACACCGCCACCGAGATCCTGGACACCGCCGCCGAGATGGCCACCGTCGCCGGCCGGGAGATCAAGAAACTTCCCGCGCTGCGCGGACGGACCGTGGTGAACCTCTTCTACGAGGACTCCACCCGTACCCGGATCTCCTTCGAGGCGGCGGCGAAGCGGCTCAGCGCCGACGTGATCAACTTTTCCGCGAAGGGGTCCAGCGTCACCAAGGGTGAGAGCCTGAAGGACACCGCGTTGACCCTGCAGGCCATGGGCGCGGACGCCGTCGTCGTCCGACACCCCGCCTCCGGCGCGCCGCACCGCCTGGCCAACTGGGTGGACGGGTCGGTCGTCAACGCCGGCGACGGCACCCACGAGCACCCCACCCAGGCGCTGCTGGACGCGTACACCATGCGGGCCCGGCTGGGCCGGCTCGCCGGTCTGTCGGTCGCGGTGGTCGGGGACGTGCTGCACTCCCGGGTGGCCCGCTCCAACGTGCTGCTGCTCTCCACCCTCGGCGCCAAGGTCACCCTGGTCGGCCCGCCGACCCTCATCCCGGTCGACATCGCGGGCGCCCTCGCGCCCGGCACCGACGTCTCCTACGACCTCGACTCCGTCCTGCCGAACGTGGACGTGGTGATGATGCTGCGCGTGCAGCGGGAGCGGATGAACGACTCCTACTTCCCCTCCGCGCGCGAGTACGCCCGCCGCTACGGTCTGGACGGGCCCCGGATGCGCCGGCTGCCCGAGCACGCGATCGTCATGCACCCCGGCCCGATGAACCGGGGGATGGAGATCACCCCCGAGGTCGCCGACTCACCCCGCTCCACCATCGTCGAACAGGTCACCAACGGGGTCTCCGTGCGGATGGCTGTCCTTTACCTGCTGCTCGGAGGGAACAACCGGTGACCGCGTACCTGATCACCAGCGTGAGTGTCGTCGGCGCCGCGCCGACCGACCTGCTGATCCGCGACGGCGTGATCGCCGAGGTCGGCCCCGGCCTGACCGCGCCGGACGCCACAGTCGTCGACGGCACCGGCCTGGTCGCCCTGCCCGGCCTCGTCGACCTGCACACCCACCTGCGCGAGCCCGGCCGGGAGGACGCCGAGACCGTCGAGTCCGGTTCCCGGGCGGCCGCGCTGGGCGGCTACACGGCGGTCTGCGCGATGGCCAACACCTCCCCGGTGGCGGACACCGCCGGCGTGGTCGAGCAGGTCTGGCGGCTCGGCCGCGAGGCCGGTCTGGTCGACGTGCAGCCGATTGGCGCGGTCACCGTCGGGCTGGCCGGCGAGCGACTGGCCGAGCTGGGCGCGATGGCCGACTCGGCGGCCCGGGTGCGGATCTTCTCCGACGACGGGCACTGCGTCGCCGACCCGAAGTTGATGCGCCGAGCACTGGAGTACGTCAAGGCGTTCGACGGGATCATCGCCCAGCACGCCGAGGAGCCCCGGCTCACCGAGGGCGCCCAGATGCACGAGGGTGAGGTCTCCACCCGGCTCGGCCTGATCGGCTGGCCGGCGGTCGCCGAGGAGGCGATCATCGCCCGGGACGTGCTGCTCGCCGAGCACGTGGGCAGCCGACTGCACGTCTGCCACGTCTCCACCGCCGGCAGCGTCGAGGTGCTGCGCCAGGCGAAGGCCCGCGGGGTACGCGTGACCGCCGAGGTGACCCCGCACCACCTGCTGCTCACCGACGAACGGGCGGAAAGCTACGACCCGGTCTACAAGGTGAACCCGCCGCTGCGCACCGCCGCGGACATCGCCGCCCTGCGCGCCGCCCTCGCCGACGGGGTGGTCGACGTGATCGCCACCGACCACGCGCCGCACGCGGTGGAGGACAAGGAGTGCGAGTGGGCGTACGCCCGACCGGGGATGCTCGGTCTGGAGACGGCCCTCTCCATCGCGCTGGACGTGCTCGGCCCCGAGTGGGACCTGATCGCCGAGCGGATGTCGCGCACCCCCGCACGGATCGCCGGCCTCACCGGGCACGGCGTCGACCCCGCGCCGGGTGTGCCGGCCAACCTGACCCTGATCGACCCGGCCGCCCACCGCACCATCGATCCGGCGGAGCTGGCCAGTCGCAGTCGCAACACCCCGTACGCCCGCATGACGCTGCCAGGTCGCATCGTGGCGACCTTCCTGCGTGGCGAGCCGACGGTCCTGGACGGAAAGGCTGTCAAGTAATGGTCAAGCGCAGACCCGCAATCCTGGTGCTGGAGGACGGGCGTACGTTCCCCGGCGAGGCGTACGGCAGCGTCGGAGAGACCTTCGGCGAGGCGGTCTTCAACACCGGCATGACCGGTTACCAGGAGACCCTCACCGACCCGTCGTACCACCGTCAGGTGGTGGTGCAGACCGCGCCGCACATCGGCAACACCGGCGTCAACGGCGAGGACGACGAGTCCGGTCGGATCTGGGTGGCCGGCTACGTCGTGCGCGACCCGGCCCGGATCGGCTCGAACTGGCGGGCCACCGGTGGTCTCGAGGACCGTCTCGCCACCGAGGGTGTGGTGGGCATCAGTGGCGTGGACACCCGGGCGCTGACCCGGCACCTGCGCGAGCGGGGCGCCATGCGGGTGGGCATCTCCAGCATCGACAACGATCCGCAGAGCCTGCTGGCCCGGGTCCGTCAGGCGCCGCAGATGGTCGGCGCGGACCTGTCCGCCGAGGTGAGCACCGCCGAGCCGTACGTCGTCGAGGCCCTGGGCGAGCACCGGTTCACAGTGGCCGCGCTGGACCTGGGCATCAAGCGCAACGTGCCGCGTCGGCTGGCCACCCGGGGGGTGACCACCCACGTGCTGCCGGCGTCGTCGAGCATCGACCAGATGCTCGCCACCGGCGCCGACGCGATCTTCCTGTCGCCCGGTCCGGGCGACCCGGCCACCGCCGACGCCGCGGTGGAGCTGGCCCGGGAGGCGCTGCGGCGCGAGGTGCCGCTGTTCGGCATCTGCTTCGGCAGCCAGATCCTCGGTCGGGCGCTCGGCTTCGGCACCTACAAGCTGGGCTACGGCCACCGGGGGATCAACCAGCCGGTGCTCGACCGGGTCACCGGCAAGGTCGAGGTGACCAGCCACAACCATGGCTTCGCGGTCGACGTGTCGGGCCGCGAACAGCGGCTCGGCGCCGTCCAGGTGCCGGGCGTGGTGGGCGGCGCGGTGGTCCCCGACCAGGTGATCGACACCGACTTCGGCGGTGTACGGGTGTCGCACGTCTGCCTCAATGACAACGTGGTCGAGGGGCTGCGGGCCGTGGACCTGCCCGCGTTCACCGTCCAGTACCACCCGGAGGCGGCGGCCGGTCCGCACGACGCGGACTACCTCTTCGACCGTTTCGCCGAACTCATCGAGGGCCGGACCCACAGCAAGGGGCGCAGCAATGCCTAAGCGGACCGATCTCCAGCACATCCTCGTGATCGGCTCCGGGCCGATCGTCATCGGGCAGGCCTGCGAGTTCGACTACTCGGGCACCCAGGCGTGCCGGGTGCTGCGCAGCGAGGGGATCCGGGTCAGCCTGGTCAACTCCAACCCGGCGACGATCATGACGGACCCGGAGTTCGCCGACGCCACGTACGTCGAGCCGATCACCCCGGAGTTCGTCGAACTGGTCATCGCGAAGGAGCGCCCGGATGCGATCCTCGCGACCCTCGGCGGGCAGACCGCGCTGAACACGGCCGTCGCCCTGCACGAGGCCGGCGTCCTGGAGAAGTACGGCGTGGAGCTGATCGGCGCGAACATCGACGCCATCAACCGGGGCGAGGACCGGCAGCTGTTCAAGGAGATCGTCGCGAAGGCCGGCGTACGGCTGGGCATCGACGACCCGACCGCCCTGGTGCCCCGCTCGCGGGTCTGCCACTCGATGGACGAGGTCGAGGCGACCGTCGCCGAGCTGGGCCTGCCTGTGGTGATCCGGCCGTCGTTCACCATGGGTGGCCTGGGTTCCGGCATGGCGCACACCCCGGAGGACCTGGCCCGCATCGCCGGCGACGGCCTGTCCGCCAGCCCCGTGCACGAGGTGCTCATCGAGGAGAGCGTGCTCGGCTGGAAGGAGTACGAGCTCGAGCTGATGCGCGACCGGCACGACAACGTGGTGGTGGTCTGCTCGATCGAGAACATCGACCCGATGGGCGTGCACACCGGCGACAGCGTCACGGTGGCGCCGGCCATGACGCTCACCGACCGGGAGTACCAGCACCTGCGTGACCTGGGCATCGCCGTGCTGCGCGAGGTCGGGGTGGACACCGGCGGCTGCAACATCCAGTTCGCGGTCAACCCGGTCGACGGCCGGATCGTCGTCATCGAGATGAACCCCCGGGTGTCGCGGTCCTCGGCGCTGGCCTCCAAGGCGACCGGTTTCCCGATCGCGAAGATCGCCGCGAAGCTGGCCATCGGCTACACCCTCGACGAGATCCCCAACGACATCACCCTGAAGACCCCGGCGGCGTTCGAGCCGACCCTGGACTACGTGGTGGTGAAGATCCCCCGGTTCGCGTTCGAGAAGTTCCCCGGCGCGGACCCGGAGCTGACCACCACGATGAAGTCGGTGGGCGAGGCGATGAGCCTTGGACGCAACTTCACCGAGGCGCTGAACAAGGCGATGCGCTCGATGGAGACCAAGTCGGCCGGTTTCTGGAGTGTGCCGGACCCTGCCGGCGTCACCCTGGCCGACACCCTCGCGGCGCTGCGGATCCCCCACGACGGCCGGCTGTACACAGTGGAGCGGGCGCTGCGGCTCGGGGCGTCGATCGCCGAGGTGGCCGAGGCGTCCGGCGGGATCGACCCGTGGTTCCTGGACCAGATCGCCGCGCTGATCGAGCTGCGCGCCGAGATCGTCGACGCGCCGGTGCTCGACGCCGACCTGCTGCGTCGTGCCAAGCGGGCCGGTCTGTCCGACCGGCAGCTCGCCGCGCTGCGCCCGGAGCTGGCCGCCGAGGACGGCGTGCGGACCCTGCGCCACCGCCTGGACGTGCGCCCGGTCTACAAGACCGTGGACACCTGCGCGGCCGAGTTCGAGGCGACCACGCCGTACCACTACTCGACGTACGACCTGGAGACCGAGGTCGTGCCGTCGGACCGGCCGAAGGTGCTGATCCTGGGCTCCGGCCCGAACCGGATCGGGCAGGGCATCGAGTTCGACTACTCCTGCGTGCACGCCGTCCAGGCGCTGCGGTCGGCCGGTTACGAGACGGTCATGGTCAACTGCAACCCGGAGACGGTCTCCACCGACTACGACACCGCCGACCGGCTCTACTTCGAGCCGTTGACCTTCGAGGACGTCCTGGAGGTCTGGCACGCCGAGGACTCGTCCGGCCGGGCGGCCGGCGGGCCGGGCGTGGTCGGGGTGGTCGTCCAGCTCGGCGGGCAGACCCCGCTGGGGCTGGCGCAGCGGCTCAAGAACGCCGGTGTGCCGATCGTGGGCACCTCCCCGGAGTCGATCCACCTGGCCGAGGAGCGCGGCGCGTTCGGCGCGGTGCTGGCCCGCGCCGGCCTGCGCGCGCCGGCGCACGGCATGGCCACCTCGTACGACGAGGCCAAGACGATCGCCGACGAGATCGGCTACCCGGTGCTGGTCCGGCCGTCGTACGTGCTGGGCGGGCGGGGCATGGAGATCGTCTACGACGACCCGACGCTGCGCGACTACATCGGCCGGGCCACCGACATCTCCCCGGACCACCCGGTGCTGGTGGACAGGTTCCTCGACGACGCCATCGAGATCGACGTGGACGCGCTGTGCGACGCCGACGGCGAGGTCTACATCGGCGGCGTGATGGAGCACATCGAGGAGGCGGGCATCCACTCCGGCGACTCGTCCTGCGCGCTCCCGCCGATCACCCTCGCGGGCTCGCACCTGGTCGAGGTCCGCCGCTACACCGAGGCCATCGCGCGTGGCGTCGGGGTCCGTGGCCTGCTCAACGTGCAGTACGCCCTCAAGGACGACGTGCTGTACGTGCTGGAGGCCAACCCGCGCGCGTCGCGGACCGTCCCGTTCGTCTCCAAGGCCACGGCGGTGCCGCTGGCCAAGGCGGCGGCTCGGATCGCGCTCGGTGCGAGCATCGCCGACCTGCGCGCCGAGGGCCTGCTGCCGGCGACGGGGGACGGGGGCACGATGCCGGCCGACGCGCCGGTCGCGGTCAAGGAGGCGGTGCTGCCGTTCAAGCGTTTCCGGACCCGCGCGGGCAAGGGGATCGACTCGCTGCTCGGGCCGGAGATGAAGTCGACCGGCGAGGTGATGGGCATCGACACCAACTTCGGGCACGCCTTCGCCAAGAGCCAGTCGGCCGCGTACGGGTCGCTGCCGACCGCTGGGAAGATCTTCGTCTCGGTGGCCAACCGGGACAAGCGCGGCATGATCTTCCCGATCAAGCGGCTGGCCGATCTGGGCTTCGAGATCGTCGCCACCGCCGGCACGGCCGAGGTGCTGCGCCGGCACGGCATCGCCTGTGAGCAGATCCGGAAGCACTACCAGGCCGGTGCGGGCGACGACGCGGTGTCGCTGATCGGCGGCGGTCACGTGGCGCTGGTGATCAACACGCCGCAGGGCTCGGGCGCCAGCGCCCGTTCCGACGGCTACGAGATCCGCAGCGCGGCCGTCACGGCGGACATCCCGTGCATCACCACGGTTCCCGGAGCCGCCGCGGCGGTGATGGGCATCGAGGCGCGGATCCGCGGCGACATGCAGGTCCGCCCCCTGCAGGACCTGCACGCCACTCTGCGGGCCGCCCAGTGACACTGTTCGAGCAGGTCGTACGACCTGGGTTGTTCCGGATCGGCGGCGGCGACGCCGAGGCTGCGCACGAGTGGACGCTGCGGCGGTTGGCGGCGCTGTCGCGGCGGCCGGCCGCGCTCGCCGCGCTGCGGGCCCGCTACGCGGTCGACGCGCCGCGCACCGTGTTCGGGGTGCGGTTCCCCAACCCGGTCGGGTTGGCCGCCGGCATGGACAAGGACGGCGCGGCGCTGCCGGCCTGGCCGGCGCTCGGCTTCGGTTTCGTGGAGGTCGGCACGGTCACCGCGCACGCCCAACCGGGCAACCCCCGGCCGCGGCTGTTCCGGCTGCCGGCCAGCGAGGCGGTGGTCAACCGGATGGGCTTCAACAACGCCGGGGCCGCCGCGTTGGCCGTCCGTTTGGCGGCGCTGCCGCGCCCGCTCGGGGTGCCGCTGGGCATCTCGCTGGGCAAGTCCAAGGTGACAGCGCTGGACGAGGCGGTCGAGGACTACCTCGCCTCGTACCGGGCGCTGCGCGGGCACGGCGACTACTTCGCGGTGAACGTGTCCTCACCGAACACCCCGGGTCTGCGGTCGTTGCAGGACCGTGCCCACCTGGACGCGCTGCTCGGCGCGTTGGTGGGGGAGAAGCCGGTGCTGGTCAAGATCGCGCCAGACCTGACCGAGGCGGCGATCGCCGAGCTGTTGGAGGTCTGCCTGGCCCGGGGCGCCGCCGGGGTGATCGCCACCAACACCACGCTGTCCCGGGACGGGCTGGCCGACGTCGACGTCGAGCGTGGCGGGCAGGCCGGCGGCCTCTCGGGTCGGCCGCTCACCGGGCGGGCCCGTGACGTGGTCGCCTTCGTCCACTCCGAGACCGGCGGCCGGCTGCCGATCGTCGGCGTCGGGGGTGTGCTGGACCCGGACGACGCGGCGCGGATGTTCGATGCGGGCGCCGACCTGGTGCAGCTCTACACCGGTTTCATCTACCGCGGACCGGCCCTGGTCCGCGCCGTCGCCCGCGCGGCGGCCGCAACGGCGGCACCGGAAGCGGTCGCCGGCCGGTGACCGCCCCCGGTGCGGTGCTGGCCCGGCGCAACCGGGTGCCGGGCCCGCTCCGCGTCGACGACACCACGCCCGTTGTTGCCCCTTTGCTCTGCACCCGTGGGTGCACCACTCGGGGCGCGACAGGCGGCCGCCACCGGATGGCGCATCCGCGGGTGCAGAGCAAAGGCGGCGGAAATGGAAGCGGCGGCCACGGCGGGGGAGGC
Source organism: Micromonospora sp. NPDC005205 (assembly GCF_040608275.1). NCBI lineage: Bacteria > Bacillati > Actinomycetota > Actinomycetes > Micromonosporales > Micromonosporaceae > Micromonospora > Micromonospora sp. NPDC005205. The sequence continues at coordinate 67,473 of NZ_JBEXHV010000018.1, read as the reverse complement.
GGCGGCGGAGAGGTTCGACCCGGCCGCAGGACGTCCGCCGTCCGGACCGCTTGAGGCGCAGAGGAGTACGCGTGACACCCGAGGAGATCCTGGCCGCTGACCGGGCGCACGTCTGGCACCCGTACGCCGCGCTGCCGCCGGCCAACCCGCCCTACGTGGTGCGCGGCGCCGAGGGGGTACGGCTCACCCTGGCCGACGGGCGGGAGTTGGTGGACGGGATGTCGTCCTGGTGGGCGGCGATCCACGGGTACCGGCACCCGGTGCTCGACGCGGCGGTGACCGACCAGCTCGGCCGGATGAGCCACGTGATGTTCGGCGGGCTCACCCACGAGCCGGCGGTGCGGCTGGCCCGGACCCTGGTCGAGCTGACCCCGGACGGCCTGGAGCACGTGTTCCTGGCCGACTCCGGCTCGGTCAGCGTCGAGGTGGCGGTGAAGATGTGCCTGCAGTACCAGCGGGCCGTCGGGCGGCCCCAGCGGCGCCGGCTGGCGACCTGGCGGGGTGGCTACCACGGCGACACCTTCCATCCGATGAGCGTCTGCGACCCGGAGGGCGGGATGCACCACCTGTGGGGCGACGTGCTGCCCCGGCAGGTGTTCGCCCCGGTGCCGCCGGGCGGTTTCACCGATCCGCCGGACGACGGGTACGTGGCGGCGCTGGTGGAGACGGTCGAGCGGCATGCCGACGAGTTGGCCGCCGTGATCGTCGAGCCCGTCGTCCAGGGCGCCGGCGGGATGCGCTTCCACCACCCGGGTTACCTGCGGGTGCTGCGCGAGGTGACCCGCGCGCACGGAATTCTGCTGATCTTCGACGAGATCGCCACCGGGTTCGGCCGTACCGGCGAGATGTTCGCCGCCGGGCACGCCGGGGTGACGCCGGACGTGCTCTGTGTGGGCAAGGCGCTGACCGGCGGCTACCTCACGCTCGCGGCCACCCTGTGCACCGCGGAGGTCGCCCGGGGCATCTCGACGAGCGGTGTGCTGGCGCACGGGCCCACGTTCATGGGCAACCCGTTGGCCTGCGCGGTGGCGAACGCCTCCATCGGGCTGCTGCGGGCCGGAGACTGGGCCGGGCAGGTCGCCAGGGTCGGTGCCGGCCTGCGCGCCGGTCTGGAGCCTCTGCGCGGCACGCCGGGCGTGGCCGACGTACGGGTCCTCGGCGCGATCGGCGTGGTCCAGCTCGATCACGAGGTCGACCTCGGCGCGGCGACGGCTGCCGCGGTCGCCCAGGGGGTGTGGTTGCGCCCGTTCCGCGACCTGATCTACACGATGCCGCCGTACGTCACCGACGATGCCGACGTGGCCCGGATCGCTACCGGGGTGGCGGCGGCGGTGGCGGCTGGCTGAGTCGGCCCGGCCACCGGGTCGACGGGTTACCCGGGCGGGTCAGCCGCCCGGACGAGAAGAGGGGAACACTCCGATGGAGAGCTTCGGTACCCGGCTGCACCGGGCGATCACCGAGCGGGGCCCACTCTGTGTGGGCATCGACCCGCATCCGGGTCTGCTGGCTCAGTGGGGCCTCCCGGACGACGTCGAGGGGCTCGACCGGTTCAGCCGAACCGTGGTGGAAGCCCTCGGTGACCGGGTTGCGGTAGTCAAGCCTCAGTCGGCCTTTTTCGAGCGGTTCGGGTCCCGAGGTGTGGCGATTCTTGAGTCAACTATCCGACAGTTACGGGATGCCGGCTCGCTCGTTCTGCTCGACGTCAAGCGCGGCGACATCGGCTCGACGGTGAGCGCGTACGCCGCCGCGTACCTTGATCCATCCAGCCCCATGTATGTCGACGCGGTCACCGCGAGCCCCTACCTCGGGGTCGGTTCGCTGGCGCCGATGTTCGAACTGGCTGCCGAGCACGGCGGCGGCGTGTTCGTGCTGGCCCTCACCTCCAACCCCGAGGGTGCCGCCGTGCAGCGGGCCGTCACGGCCGACGGCCGCACCGTGGCGCAAACCGTGATCGACGAGATTTCCCAGCTCAACAGGGGTGCGTCCCCACTCGGGAGCTTCGGTCTGGTGGTCGGCGCGACCATCGGCGACACCGGTCACGACCTCTCCGGTGTGGGCGGCCCACTGCTCGCTCCGGGGCTCGGCGCGCAGGGTGCCGGTGCGGCCGATCTGCGGACCGTCTTCGGTTCGAGCCTCGCCTCGGTGCTCCCGTCGTACTCCCGGGAAGTGCTCTCGGCAGGCCCTGATGTGGTTGCGCTGCGGGTCGCCGCGGACCGCGTTCTGGTCGACTGCCGGGCCGTTCTGCCTGCCCGGTGACTGACTGACGGGTCGGTCACTCTACGGTGATCATGCGGCCCCCACGTTGCCGAAAGCTCCGTTGGCCGCTAGTTTTCCCCGCGCTGGGAACCATGGACCCCTTGGTTCACAGCGACACCACGTTTCACAGATGCGGCGGTGCGCCCCGCCCGCCGCGATAGGGACCTGAGGAGAACTGGTGCCGCTCCCGTCACTGACCCCCGAACAACGCGCTGCCGCGCTCGAGAAGGCCGCGGAGATCCGCAAGGCCCGTGCTCAGCTGAAGGAGCAGCTCAAGCAGGGCAAGACCACCCTCGGTGCTGTCCTCGAGCGGGCCGAGAGCGACGACGTCGTTGGCAAGCTCAAGGTGTCGGCCGTCCTGCAGGCCATGCCGGGCATCGGCAAGATCCGGGCGACCCAGATCATGGAGAAGCTCAAGATCGCCGACAGCCGTCGCCTGCGTGGCCTCGGCGAGCAGCAGCGCAAGGCACTGCTTGGAGAGTTCGCCGCCAACTGAACCTGGCAGCGTGTAGAAACAAGCAGTGAGCACGGATGACGAGGCGCGCCCGGCGGCTCGGCTCACTGTCCTGGCTGGACCTTCGGGTTCCGGCAGGGAGAGTGTCGTCGAGCTCGTCCGGGCGCGTTCTCCGTCCGTGTGGATCCCGGTCGCGGCAACCACCAGGCCGCGCCGGGAGTCGGAGATCGACGGGGTGGACCGCGTCTTCCTCGCACCCGCCGAGTTCGATCGACGGATCGTCGACGGCGAGCTGCTGGAGTGGTCCCGGATCGGTTCGCACCGCCGGGGCACCCCGTACCCACCGCTGCGCGCCCGGCTCGACGCCGGGCAGCCGGTGCTGCTCCCGCTCGACCTGCGCGGCGTCCCGCTGGTCCGGGCGCGCCTGCCCGATGCCCGGCTGGTGTTGCTGAGCCCACCCGGGTACGCGCCCGACGCCACGGTGGCCGCCACCGTCGCGTACGCGCTGACCCACGACCACACCGAACGGGTGGTTGAGGAGCTGGTAGGCTTACTCGGTTCTTCTTATCCGGATCCGGCCTGGTCACGCGTGCGTGGCTGACGGTCGGCCGCCGTTGAGACTCAGCACCGCGTCCGCGCGGCTCGAAAGACGCAGAGGTTAATTCGTGGGATCCATCGCCAACCCCGAAGGCATCACCAACCCGCCGATCGACGAGCTCCTCGAGAAGACGACGTCGAAGTACGCGCTGGTCATCTTCGCCGCCAAGCGCGCGCGCCAGGTCAACGCCTACTACAGCCAGCTCGGTGAGGGTCTGCTGGAGTACGTCGGCCCGCTCGTCGAGACCACCCCGCAGGAGAAGCCCCTCTCCATCGCCATGCGCGAGATCAACTCGGGCCTGCTCACCGCCGAGCCGACCGACCAGCCGTAAGCCCCCGCTGGCCGATGTCCGCCTCGATCGTCCTCGGGGTCGGTGGCGGCATCGCCGCCTACAAGGCGTGCGAGCTGCTGCGACTCTTCACCGAATCGGGTCACCGGGTTCGGGTGGTGCCAACCGCGTCGGCGCTCCGCTTCGTTGGAGCGCCGACCTGGGCCGCGCTCTCCGGTCAACCGGTCGCCGACGACGTCTGGACCGACGTCCACGAGGTGCCGCACGTCCGGCTCGGTAAGCAGGCCGACCTGGTGGTGGTCGCGCCGACCACCACCGACCTGCTCGCCAAGGCCGCCCACGGCCTCGCCGACGACCTGTTGACCAACACCCTGCTGACCGCCCGCTGCCCGGTCCTGCTGGCCCCGGCCATGCACACCGAGATGTGGGAGCACCCCGCCACAGTGGCCAACGTGGCCACGTTGCGCTCCCGTGGGGTCCGGGTCATCGAGCCCGCCGTCGGCCGGCTCACCGGCGCCGACACCGGCAAGGGCCGGCTGCCCGACCCGGCGGAGATCTTCGCCGTCGCGGGTCGGCTGCTGGCCCGTGGCGACTCCGCCCCCGCCGACCTGGCCGGTCGCCGGGTGGTGGTCACCGCCGGTGGCACCCGCGAGCCTCTCGACCCGGTGCGTTTCCTGGGCAACCGCTCGTCGGGCAAACAGGGGTACGCGTTCGCCCGCGCGGCTGTCGCCCGGGGTGCCCGGGTCACCGTGATCTCGGCCAACGTCGGCCTCGCCGACCCGGCCGGGGTCGACCTGATCCGGGTGGGCACCACCGCCGAGTTGCGGGAGGCGACAGTCAAGGCCGCCGTCGAGGCCGACGCGGTGGTGATGGCGGCGGCGCCGGCCGATTTCCGGCCCGCGACGTACGCGACTGGCAAAATCAAGAAGTCGGACGACGGTGTCGCACCCACCATCGAGCTCGTCACGAACCCGGACATCGCGGCGGAGCTCGGCCAGCGCAAACGGCCAGGGCAGGTGCTGGTGGTGTTCGCCGCCGAGACCGGCGATGCCGAGGCCAACGGTAGGGCGAAACTCGCCCGCAAGCGGGCCGACCTGATCGTGATCAACGAGGTCGGTCCGGACCTGGTCTTCGGCGCCGACACCAACACGGTGACGGTCATCGGCGCGGACGGCTCGGTCAGCCGGCTGCCCGAGCAGGCCAAGGAAGCTGTGGCCGACGCCGTCTGGGATCTCGTCGTAGCGCGGCTGCCTGGTGGCTCCTGACGGGTGGAACAGAGCACAACCGAACCCGACACGGACCGCAGTGGTGATTAAACTTCCGCGGAACGACTTCATACGCTTAGGAGTGCCGTGACACGCCGTCTCTTCACGTCCGAATCGGTCACGGAAGGCCACCCGGACAAGATCGCTGACCAGATCAGCGATGGCATCCTCGATGCGCTGCTGACCGAGGACCCCCACAGCCGCGTGGCAGTGGAAACCATGATCACCACCGGTCAGGTGCACATCGCCGGTGAGGTGACCACCAAGGCTTACGCCGACATCCCGACGATCGTCCGCCGGACCATCCTCGACATCGGCTACGACTCGTCGAAGAAGGGCTTCGACGGCGCCTCCTGCGGGGTCAGCGTCTCCATCGGTGCGCAGTCCGAGGACATCGCGCAGGGTGTGGACAACGCCTTCGAGTTGCGCACCGGAGCGTCGGAGAGCGCGCTGGACGCGCAGGGCGCTGGCGACCAGGGCATGATGTTCGGCTTCGCCTGCTCGGAGACGCCCGAGCTGATGCCGCTGCCGATCGCGCTCGCGCACCGGCTGGCCCGCCGCCTCTCGGCGGTGCGCAAGGACGGCACGATCCCGTACCTGCGGCCGGACGGCAAGACCCAGGTCACCATCGAGTACGAGGGGCTGCGTCCGGTCCGGTTGAACACCGTCGTGGTGTCCAGCCAGCACGCCGCCGACATCTCGTTGGACTCGCTGCTCACCCCGGACGTGCGCGACCACGTGATCGCCCCGGAGCTGGAGAGCCTCGGCCTGGACACCGACGGCTACCGGCTGCTGGTCAACCCGACCGGCCGCTTCGAGATCGGCGGCCCGATGGGCGACGCCGGACTGACCGGCCGCAAGATCATCGTCGACACCTACGGCGGGTACGCCCGCCACGGTGGCGGCGCGTTCTCCGGCAAGGACCCGTCCAAGGTGGACCGCTCGGCCGCGTACGCGATGCGCTGGGTGGCCAAGAACGTGGTCGCCGCCGGTCTGGCCGAGCGGTGCGAGGCGCAGGTGGCCTACGCCATCGGCAAGGCGCACCCGGTGAGCCTGTTCATCGAGACGTTCGGCACCGAGACCGTGCCCGTGTCCTCGATCGAGAAGGCCGTCACCGAGGTGTTCGACCTGCGGCCGGCCGCGATCATCCGGGACCTCAACCTGCTCCGCCCGATCTACCAGCAGACCGCCGCGTACGGCCACTTCGGCCGGGAGCTGCCGGACCTGACCTGGGAGAGCACCGACCGGGCCGCCGACCTCAAGTCGGCCGCGGGAGCCTGACCGCCACCAAGCGCAGCGACCGGCGACCCGCGGACGGGTCGCCGGTCGCGCGCGTCTGCGTGGATGTCGGACTGGCGCACCTGGACCGGCCGTTCGACTACCTGGTGCCGGCGGAGCTGGACGAGGTGGCGGTGCCCGGTACCCGGGTGAAGGTGCGCTTCGCCGGGCAACTCGTCGACGGGTGGCTGCTGTCGCGTGCCGACGATTCCGGGCACACCGGCCGACTCGCGTACCTGGAGAAGGTGGTGTCCCCGGAGCCGGTGCTGGCCCCGGAGGTCGCCCGGCTGGCCCGGGCGGTCGCCGACCGGTACGCGGGCAGCCTCGCCGACGTGCTCCGGCTCGCCGTGCCGCCCCGGCACGCGCGGGTGGAGAAGGAGCCCCACGACGAGCCGCCCACCCCGGCCGCCCCCATCGGGGCGGTCGACCCGCGCGGGTGGCGCGACTACCCGACCGGTCCGGCTCTGCTGCGGGCGCTCGCCGACGGCCGGGCGCCCCGCGCGGTCTGGTCGGCGCTGCCCGGTGAGGACTGGGCGGCCCGGTACGCCGACGCGGTGGCGGCCACCGTCGCCGGTGGGCGCGGCGCCGTGGTCGTGGTGCCCGACGCGCGTGACCTCGACCGTCTCGACGCGGCTCTCACCGGCGTCCTCGGCCCGGGGCGGCACGTCAGCCTCTCCGCCGCTCTCGGCCCGGCCCGGCGGTACCGGGCGTTCCTCGCCGCTCGCCGTGGCCAGGTGCCGGTGGTGATCGGCACCCGGGCGGCGATGTTCGCCCCGGTGGCCCGGCTCGGCCTCGTCGCCGTCTGGGACGACGGTGACGACCTGCACTCCGAGCCCCGGGCGCCCTACCCGCACGCCCGCGACGTTCTGCTCACCCGCGCCCACCTCGCCGAGGCCGGCGCGCTGGTCGGCGGGTACGCCCGGACGGCCGAGGCGCAGTTGCTGGTGGAGACCGGTTGGGCCCCGGAGGTGGTCGCCGACCGGGCCACCGTGCGGGCGCGGATTCCGGTCATCGCGCCGACCGGGGACGACCCGCAGCTGGCCCGCGACCCCGGGGCCGCCACCGCCCGGCTGCCCAGCCTGGCCTGGACGGCTGCCCGCGACGCGCTCCGCCAGGACCTGCCGGTGCTGGTGCAGGTGCCCCGCCGCGGCTACATCCCGTCGATCTCCTGCGCCGAGTGCCGCACCCCGGCCCGCTGCGCGCACTGCGCCGGCCCGCTCGCGCTGCCCTCGGCCAGTGGTACCCCGGCCTGCCGGTGGTGCGCCCGGGTGGCGGCCGCGTACGCCTGCCCGGAGTGCGGTGGGCGGCGGCTGCGGGCCGCGGTGACCGGCGCCCGGCGGACCGCCGAGGAGCTCGGCCGGGCGTTCCCCGACGTGCCGGTGCGCACCTCGGGGCGCGAGGAGGTGCTGACCGACGTGCCAGGCGGCGCGGCCCTGGTGGTGGCCACCCCGGGCGCCGAGCCGGTCGCCGAGGGCGGCTACGGCGCGGTGCTGCTGCTCGACTCGTGGGCCCTGCTGACCCGGGCCGACCTGCGCGCCGGCGAGGAGTCGCTGCGCCGCTGGTTGGCGGCGGCGGCGCTGGCCCGCCCGGCGCCGGCCGGTCGGGTGGTGGTGGTCGCCGACGGCGCGCTCGCCCCGGTGCAGGCGCTGCTGCGTTGGGACGCCGGCTGGTTCGCCGGCCGCGAGCTGGCCGAGCGCCGCGAGTTGGGCTTCCCGCCGGCCGTGCGGATGGCGAGCGTCACCGGGGTGGCCGAGGCGGTCGCGGACCTGCTGGCGGCGGCTCGGCTGCCGGACGACGCCGAGGTGCTCGGGCCGGTGCCGGCCGAGGAGGGCCGGGAACGGATGTTGGTCCGGGTGCCCCGGGCCCGCGCCGCTGCGCTCGCCGAGGCGTTGCACTCGGCCGCCGGCGTCCGGGCCGCTCGCAAGGCCGCCGATCCGGTTCGTCTCCAGGTCGATCCGCTGAGCCTGTTCTGAGGTGTTTCGGCCGGTGCTGACGGTCGCGGACCTCACCCGCTGCCGGGGGCCCTCGCACACCGCGTCCGGCAAAGCGGTGGCGCCCGAGTGGTAGCATCGCCCGTCATGCCAAGGCGTACGACGGGCTCCAGGTTTCGAGGGGGCGTCAGCCACGCCGAGCTGGGGCCGTCGCGGGATGGCGCGACGATGGCGGGAACGCGTCGGTCGGGCGCGAGGTCGATGATGTCTAAGAGCCGGTGATCAGGGGTGGACCAGTCGTGACCGTTGGACAATCGATCGTCTTCAACGGCGACCTCGGCAGCGGCAAGAGCACCGTGTCGGTCGAGATCGCCAAGCGGCTCGGCATGCGCCGGGTCAGCGTGGGGGACCTCTACCGGGAGATGGCGCAGCAGCGGCAGATGACCGCGCTGCAGCTCAACCTGCACGCCGAGCTGGATCAGGCCGTCGACGGCTACGTGGACCAGCTCCAGCGCGACATTGCCGCCTCCGGTGAGCCCCTCATCATGGACTCCCGGCTGGCGTGGCACTTCTTCACCGACGCGCTCAAGGTGCACATGATCACCGAGCCGGGCGAGGCGGCCCGCCGGGTGCTCGCCCGCCCCTCCGGGCCGGCCGAGAGCTACGCCTCGCTGGAGGAGGCCAAAGCCAAGCTCCGGGAGCGCAGCGCCAGCGAGCGCAGTCGGTTCATCATCCGTTACGGGGTGGACAAGGCCCGGCTGCGTAACTATGACCTGATCTGTGACACCACCCGGGCGTCCGCCGCCGAGGTGATCGAGCACATCGTGGCCGCGTACGAGGGCACGCTCGGCGCCGAGGTGCTGCGCGACGGGCCGCCGCTGCTGCTGCTCGACCCGGCCCGGGTCTACCCGACCGAGGACATCGCCACCCTGCGTGGTCTGTGGGACACCGACTTCGTCGGTGGGGTGGCCGAGGCCGGCGACGAGGCCCTCGAACCGCTGAAGATCGGGTTCACCGGCGAGTACTTCTTCGTCGTCGACGGCCATCGCCGCCTCAGCGCCGCTCTGCAGAACGGGTTCTCCCTGGTCCCCGCCCAGCTGGTCGCCGAGGTCGACGAGCCGGTGGTGGGCGGGATGACGGCGATCGACTACTTCGCCGCCCAGGTGCGCCCCGGCCTGATCTACGACTGGGAGGCGGCTCACAAGATCCAACTGCCGCTGCCCGAGCCGGCGCTGCTCCGCGGCGACGCGGTGCTCGCGGGGGACCCGGCCGCCGGCGTCTGAGCGAGGCCGGGCCGACGCGCGGGGTACGCGCGCCGGCCCGGCCACCGAGTCGTACGGCGGTCGCCGAGACGGCTCAGCCGAGGATGACGCCCGAGGCGCCGACACCGGCCATGCCGGAGAAGATGTCCTCGTAGTAGAACCGCCAGGCGCAGACCCGGCCGGTCTTCATGTAGCCGGTGCAGGCCGTCGACGTGAAGGTGTCGTCGATGGCGGTGTTGGTGCCGGTGGCCCAGACCTGGAGCGTGTTCGCCGCGTTCACGATCTCCACCGGGCCACCGCTGTCGCCCTGGCCGACGGCGTTGCTGTGGAGGGTGTTCTCGGCCTGGACCTGCCCGCAGACCTGGCCGAAGTCGCGCACGTTGATGCAGAGGTTGCGGGCCTTCACCTGGATCGAGCAGCGGGTGCCGGAGTACGCGCCGGAGGTGCACACCCAGTTGCCGACCTGGCTGGCCGACGCGCCGATCACCTGGTTGCTGAACTCGCTGACCACGTCGCCGTTCGCGGCGGTGCTGTTGTTGAAGACCCGGCCGCCCGCGGCGCCGGAGAGCAGCAGGGTGTCGGTGCCGGCGTTGCGGGTGCCGACGATGCCCATCGACTGCCCGGTCGGGTCGGTCGCGGCGTTGTTGATGTTGCCGCAGTGCGCGGCGGAAAGGATCCGCGCGGACCCGCCCTGGAAGACCCCGAAGCCGGTCGAGCAGCCGCCGCCGGTGTTGGCGTTGCGCCAGGCGGCACCACCCCACCACGGCGCCGTGTCGTCCCATCGGGTCGCCGGCGCGGCGGCGACCTTGGTCTGCACGGTCACCGGCACGCCGGCCATGGCCGTGGCGCCGAGCAGCCCGTCCTGCGTGCCGACGAGCAGGCCGGCGCCGTCGGCGCGCGGCCCCACCGTGGTGATCTTGTCCCCGGCGGCGGCCCGCAGCCGGTCGGCCGCGACCATGAGTTCCCGCTGCGAGTACGCGGCGGGGAGCACCTTGGTGGCGACGGTGGCCCGGGCGTTGGCCACCAGGTTGGCCGGCGGCTCACCCTTCCAGTAGACCTGGAGGTGGCGGGTGGTGGGGTCGGCGACGATGCCGGCGAAGCCGGAGTTGGCGCTGCGCTGCGCCGCGTTCGTGATCTGGGCGGCGGCGTTGTTCATCCGCTGCTGCACCCGGAGCAGCTCCGACCAGGAGGCGAAGCCGCCGGGCACCGGTGTGCTGTCGATGAACGATCCGGTGGCGGGGGCCTTGCCCGCGGGTGCGGCGGTGGCCGGTGTGGCGGTCAGGCCGGCGGCCAGCAGCGTGAGGCTGATCGCGGTGACGGCGACGCGACGCAGCATCGCCACGGGGCGCCGGGTGGTCGGGTGTGGACGGATCATCTGGTACCTCTTCCCCCAGGGGTCGTGGAGCGGGCCGTGCCCGCACCAGGACGGTGGCAGGGGCGTCGACGCCATGGGGCGGATCCTGGACGGGACTGGACACCGCTGGACACTGTTGGACGGGGCGACTGTCCGTAGTGGAACTGTCATACATTGGCAGCCGTCTATCGATCGGCGTGGGGCCGGAATTACCCTGCCCGTGCGCATCCGGGGGGCCGGATGACCGGGGTGGGGGTCGCATGTCTGAGCAGTGGATACCGTCCGGCACTCATCAGACGTCACACGGGTCAGCCGAGCTGGTCCGCGTCTGCACCGAGACACAGACACTGCCCGAGCTGGCCGGGTTGCTGCGCCAGCTGCGCCGCCGCGAGGCCCGGCAACAGGGCGAGACCCTGCTGACGTACCGACAGTTGGCCGCGAAGACCGGCTGGTCACGCGGGATCATCGGGGAGTATTTCGCCGGCAACATCCTGCCGCCACCGGAGCGGTTCGACGTCCTCATCCGACTGCTCGGGGCCAGCCCCGCCGAACAGGGGGTGCTGGCCACCGCGCGGGACCGGGTCGAAGAGCGACGCCGACGCCCGAACCGGGAGCACGCGACCAGCGGGCGGGCGGTCGCGCGGGCGGGGGTCGGCGGCCCGCGCGCCGGCACCACGTCCCCCCGGTTCCCGATACCCCGTCAGCTGCCCCCGGCGCTGCCCGGGTTCGTCGGGCGGGCGACCCAACTCGCCCAGCTCGAGGCCGAATGCGCTCGCGCCGTGGCACCCGGGAACGACGGTATGGCGTCGATCCCCGTCATGACCTTGTCCGGTACGGCCGGGGTCGGCAAGACGACCCTCGCTGTCACCTTCGCGCACCGGGTCGCCGACCGCTTCCCGGACGGCCAGCTCTACGTCGACCTGCGCGGGTTCGACGCCACCGGAACGGTGGTGACGGCCGTCGAGGCGGTCCGAGGTTTCCTGGAGGCCCTCGAGGTGCCGCCCGAACGCATCCCCACCCACCTGCCCGCGCAGGTTGGCCTCTACCGCAGCCTGCTCGCCGGCCGCCGGATGCTGGTGCTGCTGGACAACGCCCGCGACGCCGACCAGATCCGACCCCTGCTGGTCGGCAGCCCGAACTGCCTGGTCCTGGTGACCAGCCGCAACCGGCTCGCCGGGCTGATCGCGGCCGAGGGCGCCCGGCCGATCGGCGTCGACCTGCTCAGCACCGCCGAGGCCTGGCAACTGTTGGCCCGGAGGCTCGGCACGGACCGGTTGTCGGCCGAGCCGCAGGCGGTGGACGAGATCATCGAGCGGTGTGCGCGGCTGCCGCTGGCGCTGGCCGTGCTCGCCGCGAGAGGTGCGGAGAAGCCGACGTTCCCGCTGGCCGCCCTCGCCGCCGAACTGCGGGCGGCGCCCCGGCCACTCGACTCGTTCGACGGAGGAGACGCCGGCACCGACGTGCAGGCCGTCTTCTCCTGGTCGTACCGGGGCCTGACCCCGGCGGCGGCCCGCCTGTTCCGGCTCTTCGGCTGCCATCCCGGACCGGACATCGGGTTCGCCGCGGCGGCCAGTCTGGCCGGGCTGCCCCGGGCCCAGGTGCCCCGACTGCTGGCCGAACTGGCCCACGCGCACCTCGTCACCGAGCACGCCCCCGGTCGGTTCGGCGCGCACGACCTGCTCCGGGCGTACGCGGCCGAGCAGGTCGAACGTCTCGAACCGGAGCCGGCCCGGCGGGCCGCGATCCGGCGTGGGCTGGACCACTACCTGCACACCGCCCACGCGGCGGCACTGCTGCTGCAACCGGGTCGGGACCCGGTCACCCTCACCGCCGCCGCGCCGGGTGTGCTGCCCGAGGAGATCACCGACCTCGGTCAGGCGCTCGCCTGGTTCAGCGTCGAGTATCCGGTGCTGCTCGCGGCCGTCGCCCACGCGAGGCGGGCCGGGTTCGACGGTCACGCGTGGCAGCTGGCCTGGACACTGGTGGACTTCCTGCAACGCCGGGGGCGGTGGCCGGACCTGGCCGTGGCCCAGCGCAACGCCCTGGCCGGGGCGCAGCGGGCCGGCGACCGACCCGGGCAGGCGAACGCCCACCGCGACCTCGCCAGGGTGCTGTCCCGGCTGGGCCGGGTGAACGAGGCGGCGAGGAACTACCGGCAGGCCCTGGCGATCTTCGCGGAGCTGACCGACCACACCGGCCAGGCGCGCACCCACCGGGCGTTCGGCGCGATGCTCGACGGGCTCGGCCGGCACGCCGAGTCCCTGGAACAGAGCGAGCGGGCCCTGGCGCTGTACCGGGCCGCCGGGCACGTCGCCGGGGAGGCCAGCGCCCGCAACGCGGTCGGGTGGGCGTACGCCCAGCTCGGCCGGTACGAGCCGGCGCTCGGGCACTGCCGGGAGGCGTTGGCGCTGCTGCGGACGACAGGGGACCGGCACGGCGAGGCGAACACCTGGGACAGCCTCGGCTTCATCCACGCCCGACTGGCTGACCACCCGGTGGCGATCCGCTGTTTCCAACGGGCCCTCGGGCTCTACCGGCGGGTCAGCGACCGCTACGACGAGGCGGACACCCTGTCCCGGCTCGGCGAGAGCCGGCAGGCGGTGGGGGACGCTGCCGGCGCCGCGCGTACCTGGCGGCGGGCCCTGGTCATCCTCGACGATCTCGGCCACCCGGACGCCGAGCGGGTGCGGGAGCTGTTGGCCGGGCAGTCCGCCGGTGACGCTGGGCACACCGGCGGTGGTTGAGCGAGGTGCGCCGCCCGGCGTCCGGCCGGGCACTCCGTAGACTGGTACGGCACCCTCGTCCATTCGAAGAAGGAGCCGTCCCGCGTGACCGTTCAGCCCATCCGTCTGTTTGGGGATCCGGTGCTGCGCACGCCGGCCGATCCGGTGGTCAATTTCGACGCCGAGCTACGTCGGCTCGTCGCCGACCTCACCGACACGATGCGTGAGCAGAACGGCGCCGGCCTGGCCGCGCCGCAGCTCGGTGTGAGCCTGCGGGTGTTCACCTTCGACGTCGACGACGTCCTCGGGCACCTGATCAACCCGGTGCTGGAGTTCCCCGACGAGGAGGAGCAGGACGGCCCGGAGGGCTGCCTGTCCATCCCCGGGCTCTACTTCGACACCAAGCGTCGGCAGAACGTCATCGCCAAGGGCTTCAGCTCGTTCGGCGACCCGATGCAGATCGTCGGCACCGGCCTGATGGCGCGCTGCGTGCAGCACGAGACCGACCACCTCGACGGGGTGCTCTTTCTGGACCGACTGGACCCGGAGGGGCGCAAGGAAGCCATGAAGGCGATCCGCCAGGCCGAGTGGTACGACGGGGCAGCCCCGCCCACGGTCAAGCTCAGCCCGCACATCAGCGACCCGTTCGGTCTGGGGCGCTGACCCGGATGCGCGTGATCTTCGCCGGTACGCCGGCCGTCGCCGTTCCCGCCCTGGCCGCCGTCGCCGCCTCCCGACACGAGCTGGTGGCCGTTGTGACCCGGCCCGACGCGCCCGCCGGGCGTGGACGGGGCCTGTCCCGCTCCCCGGTCGGCGCGTGGGCCGACGAGCACGGCGTCGAGGTGCTCACCCCGGCCCGTCCCCGCGACCCGGAGTTCCTCGACCGGCTTCGCGAGCTGGAGCCGGCCTGCGTGCCGGTGGTCGCCTACGGCGCGCTGGTGCCGCCGGCGGCCCTGGAGATCCCCCGGCACGGCTGGATCAATTTGCACTTCTCCCTGCTGCCCGCCTGGCGTGGCGCCGCGCCCGTGCAGCACGCCGTGCTACACGGTGACGAGCTGACCGGGGCCAGCGTCTTCCAGCTGGAGGAGGGCCTGGACACCGGCCCGGTCTACGGCACGCTGACCGACGAGATCCGCGCCACCGACACCTCCGGCGACCTGCTGGGAAGGCTCGCCGACTCCGGCGCCGGGCTGCTGGTGGCGGTGCTCGACGCGATCGACGAGGGCACCGCCCGCGCCGAGCCGCAGCCGGCCGACGGGGTGTCGCTGGCGCCGAAGCTGACAGTGGAGGACGCGCGGGTGCGCTGGAGCGACCCGGCCTTCGCCGTGGACCGGCGGATCCGGGCCTGCACACCCGCGCCGGGCGGCTGGACGACGTTCCGCGACGAGCGGGTGAAGCTCGGCCCGGTCGTCCCGGTGCCCGACGGCCCCGAGCTCAAGCCGGGGGAGTTGCTGGTGGAGAAGTCCCGGGTGCTGGCCGGCACGGCGACAGTGCCGGTACGTCTCGGCGAGGTCCGCGCCGCGGGCAAGCGGGCTATGAACGCGACCGACTGGGCGCGCGGCGTCCGGGTCGGCACTGGAGAGGACTTCGCGTGACGGCACCGGAGGGAACCCGACCGACGCGCTCCGGCCCGTCGACCGGCCGTGGCGGGGACCGCCGCCCGGTCCGGCCACCGATGGACCGACCGCGCCGCGCCGCGTACGAGGCGGTGGCGGCGGTGCACCGGGACGACGCGTTCGCCAACCTGGTGCTGCCCATCATCCTGCGGGAGGAGGGGCTGTTCGGTCGGGACGCGGCCTTCGCCACCGAGCTGACCTACGGCACCCTGCGCCACCTGGGCACGTTGGACGCGATCCTGACCGACGCGGCCGGCCGGGACGTGGCCCGGATCGACCCGCCGGTACGCGACGCGCTGCGGCTCGGGGCGTACCAGCTCCTGCACACCCGGGTGCCGCCGCACGCCGCGGTCTCGTCGACCGTGGACCTGGTCCGTTCGGTAGCACCGGGCGCTACCGGTTTCGCCAACGCGGTGCTGCGGGAGGTGTCCACCCGTGACGCGGACGCCTGGGTGGCGAAGCTCGCACCGCCGATGGAGACCGACCCGGTCGGGCACCTCGCGTTGGCGTACAGCCACCCGCAGTGGATCGTGCGGGCCTTCTCCGAGGCGCTCGGTGGCGATCTGGGTGAGACGGAGCGCCTCCTGATCGAGGACAATGAGCGCCCGCCGGTGCACCTGGCTGCCCGGCCCGGCCTGATCGACCCGGTCGAGCTGGCCGACCAGGTCGGCGGTGCGCCCGGTGCTTTCTCGCCGTACGCCGTCTATCTTGCCGGCGGCTCGCCGGGCGACATCCCGGCGGTGGTCGACGGCCGGGCCCACGTCCAGGACGAGGGCTCCCAGTTGGTGGCCGCCGCGCTCGCCGACGCGCCGCTCGACGGCCCGGACGGACGTTGGCTGGACCTGTGCGCCGGCCCTGGTGGCAAGGCCGGGTTGCTCGGCGCGCTGGCCGCGCAGCGGGGTGCCCGGGTGACGGCTGTGGAGGTGGCCGAGCACCGCGCTCGGCTGGTCTCCCTGGCGACCCGGGATCTGCCGGTGGCCGTGCTGACGATGGACGGCCGTGAGGTCGGTGGCGACCCGAAACTGCCGGAGCAGCACTTCGACCGGGTGCTGGTCGACGCGCCGTGTACCGGACTGGGGTCGCTGCGTCGTCGGCCGGAGTCACGCTGGCGTCGCCAGCCGTCCGATCTGCCGCCGCTGACCCGGCTGCAACGGGAACTGCTCGGCGCGGCGCTGCGGGCGGTCCGCCCGGGTGGCCTGGTCGCCTATGTGACCTGTTCGCCGCACACCGTCGAGACGCACGTGACGGTGACCGAGGCGGCCCGCCGTAGCGGGGTTCCGGTGGACTTCGTGGATGCCCGTCCGCTGCTGCCGGCCGGCATGCCCGGTCTCGGTGACGGGCCGACAGTGCAGCTCTGGCCACACCGCCACGGCACCGACGCGATGTTCCTCGCCGTCCTGCGCCGAGGCTGATCCGTTCGACGCGTCCGGCCGGTCAGCCGACCGGCCGGACGCGTGCGCTCACGCTCTGCGCGACCGGGCTTCCGCAGGCCTAGGTGATCGGGAGGCCTAGGTGACCGGGAGGCCCTTGGTGCCGGCGTTCTTCATCGAGCGGGTCAGGTTCCGGTCGGAGATCCAGAGGAAGCACTGCACGCCCCGGTTCCCGTTGCGCCATTCTTCCTCGTACGGCTGGTAGTAGATCGTGCCGGCGCGGAAGTCGAGCTGGGAGTTGTCCGGGACCTTGGCGTACTTGGCGATCATCGTCTGGCAGGCCCGGTGGGTCCGCTTGGTGCCGCGGGTGAACTCGGCGTAGCTGGTGTCCGGCGCCTGCCACACCCCGACGAACTCGGCGTGGTGCTTGGCCGTGCAGGAAACCGGCACCATCTCGTCGATGTCGTCCTTGACCAGCTTCGGGTTGAAACAGCGGTACGCCAGCGGGGCCGGCCCGGACAGCGCGCCCCGGAGGCTGCCGGTGCGCAGGTCGACAGCGGTGTCGTCGATGCTGGCGATCTCGGTGACGTCGCAGCGGTACCAGCGGGCGCCGCCCGACCAGGCCTGCGGCGACGGCAGGACGACGGTCAGGCCGAGCCGCCCGGAACGCCAGTCGGCCCCCACCGCCTTGTTGACCGCCGTGTCGCATCCGGTCTGCGCGGCCCGCATGCCGGCCGAGCCGGGCTGCGGGGGCGTGCCGGCCTCGGCGCCCGGACCGGTGAGGGTGCCCACGTGCATGGTCTCCACCCGGTGCGCCTCGGTGCACGCCGTCGGGTTGTAGCCGGTCAGGAAGCCGACCTGCTGGGAGCTCTGGTGGCAGACGTCGGCGGAGGGGACGAACTGCTGCGCCGCGACGGGTGCCGGCCAGTCGTCGGTGAGGTCACGGTCGACCCCGGCGGGTGCGCCGCACCCGGCCAGCGCCAGGGCCAGCGCCCCACCCCCGGCGAACGCCGCCAACCACCGTCGCATCCCGACCTCCCGCCGCTGCTGGCCCCCGACCGGACCCAGCCGGTCGATTGCGCCACGGCGCAGCAGCATACGGCACTGATGCTCAGATCGCGGGCAGTCCCTCCGGGCCGACGTCGCGCATCGAGCGGGTGAGTTTGCGGTCGTCGCTCCACAGGAAACAGCGCACCCCACGGTCGCCCTCCTCCCACTCCCGCTGTGACGGCGGGTAGTAGATGGACCCGGCCCGGTACGGCAGCTCGCTGTTGTTGGGTACCGCCGCGTACTCGGCGATCAGCGCCATGCAGCGCCGGTGCGCCTGCTCGGCGGACTTGGCGAACTCCGCCCAGCTGATGTCCCGCTCGTCGTAGACGCCCACGAACTCGGCGCGGTGCGGCTCGGTGCAGAGCACCGGCGCCATGTAGTTGAGGTTGTCGCCGATCAGTTTGGGGTCGAAGCAGCGGTGCGTCAGGGGCGTGTCGCCGATCAACGCGCCGCGCAGGCTGCCGGTGCGGTTGACCGGGCGGGTGTTGTCGATGCTGCCGGTCTCGCTGAGGTCGCAGCGGTACCAGCGGGCGCCGCCGGCCCAGGCGGGCGCGGACGGCAAGGCGAGGGAGAGCGCGAGTCGGGCCGTGTGCCAGTCGCCGCCGAGCACCTCCCGGGCCCGCTGGTCGCATTCGGCGCGAGCCGTGCGCAGCGCCTGCGATCCGGGTTCCGGTCGGGCCTCGGTCAGCGCGTCGGGCCCGACGAAGGTGCCGACGTGGATGGCCTCGGCCAGGTGGTTGCGCGCGCAGTCCACCGTCTCGTACGTGCTGGCCTGCACGACAGTGGTGATCCGTGGCAGGCAGGTGTCGGTGGCGGGGGTGAACGGTTTGGGAACCCGCAGCGTCGGCCAGTCGTCGGTGAGATCACCGTCCGCGCCTCGCGCCGGCGCGCAGCCGGCCAGCAGCATCGTCGTGACGCTGGCCAGCGCCAGCGCTGGAAGCCACCGTCGCATCGTCCGCCCTCCCGGGAGCTGGCGGCCGGTCGCCGCGCCCCGCGGCGAGACCCCGGCGGGCGTGCAGCTTACGGCACCGTCCCGGTTGGAGTGTCGTCGCGTTTCCGTCGATCGGCCAGTGGCTGATGTCTGTTCGTCCGGATTCGGGGGCCCGGAGCGTCCAATTCTGCACCAATGGTCACTGCTGGGTCACAGGGCGTCCCCAAAGGTGCCGCGATGCGGGTGGCGGGTGGCCACGTTCGTACACTGGCCCCGTGACCGTACCGCCGCCGATCGTCGCGCCGAGCATCCTGGCCGCCGATTTCGCCCGCCTCGCCGAAGAAGTCCGTGCCGTCGAGGACGCCGCGGACTGGTTGCACGTCGACGTGATGGACAACCATTTCGTGCCGAACCTGACCATTGGGCTGCCCGTGGTGCAGAGCCTGCGGGCTGTCACGGCGATGCCCTTCGACGTGCACCTGATGATCGAGGACCCGCGCCGGTGGGCCCCCGGGTACGCCGACGCCGGGGCGTACAACGTCACCTTCCACGCGGAGGCGTCCGACGACCCGGTGGCGCTCGCCAAGGACCTGCGCTCGGCAGGCGCGAAGGCGGGCCTGGCCATCGACCGGGACACCCCGATCGAGCCCTACCTGGACCTGCTGCCCAGCTTCGACACCCTGCTGATCATGACGATCAAGGCGGGCTTCGGTGGGCAGCGGTTCATTCCGCAGCTCCTGGAGAAGGTGCGGACGGCCCGGCGGCACGCGTCGGCCGGGCACCTGGAGCTGCGCATCGAGGTGGACGGCGGGATCGCCGCCGACACCATCGAGCAGGCGGCGGCGGCCGGCGCCGACGCGTTCGTGGCCGGCACCGCCGTGTACGGGGCCGCCGACCCGGCGGAGGCGGTACGGCACCTGCGGGCACTGGCGGAACGCGCGGCGCCCGGGGCCTGAGGTGGAGCCCGAGGCCGACCGCAAGGACATCATTCTCGTCGTGGACGACGACGAGGACATCGCCCGGTTCGTCGAGTTCAACCTGCGGCTGCACGGCTTCGAGGTGATCCACGCCAGCGACGGCCAGGAGGCCCTGGAGGTCATCGAGCGCCAACGGCCGGACCTGGCGGTGGTCGATCTCATGATGCCCCGGATCGACGGGTTGGAGCTGACCCGCCGGTTGCGCGCCGACCCGATGACGTCCGCCCTTCCGGTGATCATGCTGACCGCCAAGGGGATGACCGTCGACAAGGTGCACGGGCTCAGCGCCGGCGCCGACGACTACCTGGTCAAGCCGTTCGACACCGCCGAGCTGGTGGCCCGGGTCTCGTCCACGCTGCGCCGGAACAAGGAGTTCCGGGAGGTTTCCCCGCTGACCGGGCTGCCCGGCAACAGCCGGATCCGTCGGGAGATCAGCGATCGGGTCCGCAACGGCGTGGACTACGCCGTCGGCTACGTCGACATCGACCGGTTCAAGAGCGTGAACGACAGGTACGGCTTCGTGCGCGGCGACGACTTCATCTCCGCGCTGGCCCGCAGCCTGCACCGGGCGGTGGTGGGCGTCGGGCTGCCACCGGCCTTCCTCGGTCACGTCGGTGGCGACGACTTCGTCATCGTCTGCGCCCCGGACCAGGTGCGCCCACTCACGTCCCGGGCGGTCGTCGACTTCGAGAACGCCGCCGACACGCTCTACGACCAGACCGACCGGGAGCGCGGCTTCGTCGAGTTGAAGGATCGACGCGGCAACATCCGGCGGGCGGCCCTGGTCACGCTCTCCATCGGGGTGTCCCTCTCCGACGCGGGCAAGCGGTTCACCGACCCGCTCGAAGCGATCGCGGTGGCCTCGGAGATGAAGACGGTGGCCAAGAGTCAACCGGGCTCGTACGTGGCGGTGGACCGGCGTCGAGGCGTCACCTGAGCGTGATAACGCTGTGAAGTAGCTCGCCTAGGTGGCGACGGAGACGGATCGGCGTGTAAGACTTCCCGTGTACCCACCACGCGCTGGCGGGACTCGGTGAAATTCCGAACCGGCGGTGATCCACGGTTTGACCGTGGTCAGCCCGCGACCCGGACGGCTCTGCTGTCCGGTGGACCTGGTGAAAATCCGGGGCCGACGGTTGGGGGCGGTTCGTCCGCGCCCAGAAAGTCCGGATGGGAGACAGCGCGCGGGACGGACGGGTCCGAGCCGGCCGCTGGCTTCAGCGTGCCGTGCCGACCCCCCGGGGCGGCTGTGCCGTTCCCGGAATCCGCCACCGCCTGCCCGTGGCCCCATGGCCACCGCCTCCCTGACCGCCAGCGCGCGGACGGCGAGTGAGAGGGCAGGGGCAGCGCGATGGCCAGCGTCTCCGTTGATGAGGCGATGCGGCGTGCGATCGAGTTGGCAGCGCGCGGGCTCGGCACCACCAGCCCCAACCCCGTGGTCGGGTGCGTGCTCCTCGACTCCGACGGCGAGGTCGTGGGCGAGGGCTTCCACGCGTACGCCGGGGGACCGCACGCCGAGATCGTCGCTCTGGCGCAGGCCGGGCGGCGGGCCAAGGGCGGCACCGCGATCGTCACTCTGGAACCCTGCGATCACACCGGCCGCACCGGCCCCTGTAGTTCCGCGCTCGTCCAGGCCGGGGTGGGCCGGGTGGTCATCGCCGTACCCGACCCGAACCCGGTCGCTTCCGGGGGTGCCGCCACGTTGCGCGCCGCCGGGGTCCGGGTCGATCTGGGGGTACGCGGCGAGGAGGCCGAGGCCGGCAACGTCGCGTGGTTGACCTCGATGCGCCGAGGCTGGCCGTACGTGATCTGGAAGTACGCCGCCACGCTCGACGGTCGCTCCGCCGCGGCGGACGGCACCAGCATGTGGATCACCTCGGAGGCGGCCCGGATCGACGTGCACGCGCTGCGCGGCACCGTCGACGCGGTCATCGCCGGGGTGGGCACCGTGCTCGCCGACGACCCCCGGTTGACCGCCCGCAACCTGCGCGACGGCAGCCTTGCCATCCGGCAGCCGCTGCGGGTGGTGGTGGACAGCTCGGGGCGTACCCCGGCTGACGCCAAGGTCCGCGACGGCGCCGCACGCACCTGGATCGCGACCGCCGACGAGGTCGGCGCCGACCCGGACGGCCGGGTCGACCTGTCGGCGCTGCTCGCGGCGCTGCACCAGCGCGGGGTCCGCGCGGTGCTCCTGGAGGGCGGCCCCCGGCTGGCTGGCGCGTTCCTGGAGGCCGGCCTGGTCGACAAGATCGTCGGGTACGTCGCGCCGCGGTTGCTCGGCGCCGGCCCGACGGCTCTGGTCGACGCGGGAGTGACCACCATCGCCGAGGCCATCGATCTGGAGTTCGTCGACGTTACGCAGATCGGTCCGGATCTCCGGATCACTGCTTTGCCCCGGAAAAGGGAGGGCTGAGATGTTCACCGGCATTATTGAGGAATTGGGCGAGATCGTCCGGGTCGCGCCGACGGCAGGCGATTCGGCGCTGCTGGGCGTACGCGGCCCGCTGGTCACGTCCGACGCCCGCCACGGCGACTCGATCGCCGTCAACGGTGTCTGCCTGACCGTCGTGGACGTGGCCGACGGTGTCTTCACCGCCGACGTGATGGGGGAGACGCTGCGCCGCTCCGCGCTGGGCGCGCTGCGCCCCGGCGACCCGGTCAACCTGGAGCGGGCCGCCGCGCTCGGTAGCCGGCTCGGTGGGCACCTGGTGCAGGGCCACGTCGACGGTGTCGGTGAACTGATCTCCCGGGAGCCGGCCGAGCAGTGGGAGACGGTCCGTTTCCGGCTACCCGCCGCCCTGTCCCGGTACGTGGTGGAGAAGGGCTCGATCACCATCGACGGTGTCTCGTTGACAGTCGCCGCCGTCGGCGCGGACGAGTTCGCCGTCGGGCTGATCCCGACCACGCTCAAGCTGACCACGCTCGGCGCGAAAGGCGTCGGCGACCCGGTCAACCTGGAGGTCGACGTGTTGGCCAAGTACGTCGAGCGGCTGCTCGGCGACCGGCTCACCCACGCCGACGCCCGCGGGCTGGCCTCGGACCAGGGCGGGGTGGCCTGATGGGCCCGCTCAGCTGGCTGCTGGACGCCCAGGTGCACGTCGCCGGGTCGCCGGTGCTGGCCAGGGAGATCGTCGGCAACGCGTTCGGGCTGGTCTCGGCGTTGCTCGGGTTGCGCCGGCTGGTCTGGGCGTGGCCGGTCGGCATGGTCGGTAACGCGCTTCTCCTCACCGTCTTCCTCGGCGGGGTGTTCGCCACCCCGCAGGAGCACGACCTGTACGGGCAGGCCGGCCGGCAGGTGTTCTTCTTCGCGGTCAGCGTCTACGGCTGGTGGCGCTGGCAGCGCAACCGTCGCGGCGACTCCGGGCAGGCCGCTGTCGTTCCGCGCTGGGCCACCGGGCGGGAGCGGCTGATTATGCTGCTGGCCGCCGTGGTCGGCACCGCCGCGGCGTACCCGCTGCTCAAGGCCCTCGGTTCGTGGGGCCCGCTGCCCGACGCCTGGATCCTCACCGGCAGCCTGCTGGCCACGTACGGCATGGCCCGCGGCTGGGTGGAGTTCT
This sequence comes from Micromonospora sp. NPDC005205, assembly GCF_040608275.1. NCBI lineage: Bacteria > Bacillati > Actinomycetota > Actinomycetes > Micromonosporales > Micromonosporaceae > Micromonospora > Micromonospora sp. NPDC005205. The sequence continues at coordinate 44,562 of NZ_JBEXHV010000018.1, read as the reverse complement.
GGCTGCTCTGGATCGCTGTGGACGCGGTCGGGGTGCCGCTGCTGCTGCGCGGCGGGTTCTACCCCTCGGCCGTCATGTACCTGATCTACGGCGCCCTCTGCGTCTGGGGCTTCGCCGCCTGGTGGCGCACCTCCCGCGCCACGGCCACCGTTCGTAAGCCCATCTACCGGGAGGCCGTCGCATGACCAGCTTTGGGGATATCGAGCAGGCGATCGCGGACATCGCGGCCGGCAGGCCGGTCGTCGTGGTCGATGACGCGGACCGGGAGAACGAGGGCGACCTGATCTTCGCGGCCGAGTTGGCCACGCCGGAGCTGATGGCGTTCATGGTGCGCTACACCTCCGGCTACGTCTGCGTGGCGCTCACCGAGAGCGAAGCCGACCGGCTCGACCTGCCGCCGATGCACCACACCAACCAGGACCGGCGCGGCACCGCGTACACGGTGACGGTGGACGCCCGCGAGGGCGTCAGCACCGGCATCTCGGCGGCCGACCGCGCGCACACCAGCCGGCTGCTCGCCGACGCGGCGACCGACCCGACCGATCTGGCCCGCCCCGGCCACGTGGTGCCGCTGCGCGCTCGCGAGGGCGGGGTGCTGCGCCGGCCGGGGCACACCGAGGCGGGGATCGACCTGACCCGGCTGGCCGGGCTGCGTCCGGCCGGCGTGCTCTGCGAGCTGGTCAACGACGACGGCACCATGATGCGCCTGCCGGACCTGGAGAAGTTCTCCGCCGAGCACGGCCTCACGCTCGTCACCATCGCCGACCTGATCGCCTACCGCCGGCGTACCGAGAAGCAGGTCGAGCTGGTCGCCGACGCCCGGATGCCGACGAAGCACGGGGTGTTCCGGGCGCTCGGCTACCGCGCCGAGCACGACCCGGCCGAACATGTCGCGATGGTGCTCGGTGACATCGGTGACGGCCAGGACGTGCTGGTCCGGGTGCACTCCGAGTGCCTGACCGGGGACGTGTTCGGCTCGCTGCGCTGCGACTGTGGACCGCAGCTGGACGCCGCACTGGCTCGGGTCGGGCAGGAGGGCCGGGGCGTGGTGCTCTACGTCCGTGGGCACGAGGGGCGCGGCATCGGGTTGCTGCACAAGCTGCAGGCGTACCAGTTGCAGGACTCCGGCCGCGACACCGTCGACGCCAACCTCGACCTGGGCCTGCCGGCCGATGCCCGCGACTACGGCACCGGCGCGCAGATCCTCTACGACCTTGGCGTGCGGTCCATGCGGCTGCTGACCAACAACCCGGCCAAGCGGGCCGGCCTGGAGGGGTACGGGTTGACCATCACCGGCCGCGAGGGGCTGCCGGCCGGCGCGCACCCGGAGAACATGCGCTACCTGCGCACCAAGCGGGACCGGATGGGTCACCTGCTGGACGAGTTGGACGAGGTCTCCGAGGCGCCGCTGGGGCGTCCGGTCGCCAACGACGAGATCGGAGCATGACGATGGCGGGTTTCGGTGAGCCGGGAGTCGAGGCGGTCGACGCCGCGGGGCTGACCGTCGGGGTCGTTGCCGCACGCTGGCACGGCGAGCTGACCGACCACATGCTGGAGCGTGCGGTGGCCGCCGCCGAGGCGTGCGGCGCGCGTTCCGTTGTCGCCCGGGTCGCCGGCTCGGTCGAGCTGCCGGTGGTCGCGCAGGCCCTCGCCCGCCGCTGCGACGTGGTGGTCGCCCTCGGCGTGGTGGTCCGTGGAGCCACCGCCCACTTCGACTACGTCTGCCGTTCGGTCACCGACGGACTGACCCGGGTGGCGCTGGACGAGGGCAAGCCGGTGGCGCACGGCGTGTTGACGGTGGAGACCATCGAGCAGGCCCGCGACCGCGCCGGGCTGCCCGGCTCGGCGGAGGACAAGGGCTGGGCCGCCACGGTGGCGGCGCTCGACGCGGCGCTGGCCGTGCGGACGGTGGCTGCGGGCAACGCCCAACGGGTCGGCTTCGGCGGCTGACGCCTCTGCCGCCTCTGAAGGCCCGCCTTCAGAGGCGGCCGGCCTCGATGATCCGGCGCAGGAACTGTCGGGTACGAGGCTGCGTCGGCTCGCCGAGCACCTGCTCGGGCGGCCCGCTCTCGACCACCCGGCCGGCGTCGAGGAAGCACACCTCGTCGGCGACGTCCCGGGCGAAGCCCATCTCGTGGGTGGCCAGCACCATTGTCATGCCGTCGGCCTTAAGGTCGCGGATCATCGCCAGCACCTCGCCGACCAGCTCCGGGTCGAGCGCGGAGGTGACCTCGTCGAGCAGCATCAGTCGAGGTGAGTTGGCCAGCGCCCGGACTATCGCCACCCGCTGTTGCTGCCCGCCGGAGAGCCGGTCCGGGTAGGCGTCCGCCTTGGCGGCGAGCCCCACCCGGTCGAGCAGCTCCCGGGCCTGCGCCTCGGCCTCCGCCCGGCCCCGCCCGTGTACGCGTCGCGGCGCGAGGGTGATGTTGTCCAACACGCTCAGGTGCGGAAAGAGGTTGTACGCCTGGAACACCATGCCGATCCGCCGCCGGACCCGGTCCGGGTCCACCCGGGGATCGGAGATGTCCTCCCCGTCCAACTCGATGGTGCCGTCGTCGAGCTCCTCCAGCAGGTTGACGCAGCGCAGCAGGGTCGACTTGCCGGACCCGGACGCGCCGATCAGGGCCACCACCTGATGCTCGGCGACGGTCAGGTCGAGTTGGTCGAGCACGGCGTGCCCGCCGAACTCCTTGCGCAGGCCCCGGCAGCGCAGCAACGCCATGGATCAGCCTCCCGACTGTCGGCGGGCCGCGCGCAGCGTCACCCAGTCGGTGACGGCGATCAGTGGGATTGCGAGCAGCACGAAGAGCACCCCCGCCACGATGTACGGCGTGTAGTTGAAGGTCTGGGCGGTGGCGATCTGCGCGGCGCGGACCGCGTCGATCGGCCCAGCCAGCGAGACCAGCCCGACGTCCTTCTGCAACGCCACCACGTCGTTGAGCAGGGGTGGCGCCACCCGGCGGACGGCCTGCGGCAGGACCACGTGCCGCATCGTCTGCCGGTGGGTCAGGCCCAACGAGCGGGCAGCGGCGAGTTGGCTGGGGTGGACCGACTCGATGCCGGCCCGAAACACCTCGGCGAGGTAGCCGCCATAGGTGAGGACCAACGCGATCCCACCCAGCACCAGCACCGGCGGCATGCCCTGCAACCGCAGCCCCGGCACGCCGAGGGTGAGCAGGTACAGCACGATGATCAGCGGTAGGCCGCGGAAGGTGTAGGTGTAGCCGGCGGCCAGCGCGCGGACCGGGAAGAAGACCGGCCCGCGCAGCGTCCGCAGCACGGCGAGCACCAGCCCGAGCAGCAGCGCGCCGACCGCACAGCAGACCAGCAGCCGTACGTTGAGCCAGAGCCCGCTCAGCACCGTCGGCAGCGCGTCGCGGGCGATCTCCGGATCCAGGAACGAGCGCCGGACCCGGTCCCAGCCCGGCGCCCCGGTCACCGCGAGCACCAGCAGCGTGCCGAGCGCCGCCGTCGAGGACGCCGCGACGAGCACGCTGTAGACGGTTTGCCGACGCCGGTACGCCGACCGCCGCAGCTGCGCCTCCGAGGGCACCCGATCCAGAAGCATCACCGCAGCTCGGCCGCCCCCGCCACCTGGGCGAGCCACTTCTGTTCCAGCTCCTTCAACGTCCCCGCGGTGGTGAGCTGACCGACCGCCCCGCTCACGCAGGAGGTCAGTGGGGAGTTCTTGTCCAGCAGCAACCCGAACGCCTCGGGCGTACCGACCTGCGGCACCTGCCCGACGATCACAGCGTCGGTGATCTCCGCACCGGTGATGTAGAAGGCGGTCGGAAGATCGACCACGAGACCGTCCAGCTGCCCGTTCTGAAGGGCCTTCTTGGCATCGTCGTTGCTGTTGTAGACCTGCGGCTTGGCGGCCGGCTTGATCACGTCGGTGATCGCCTGGTAGCTGGTGGTGCCCACCTGCGCGCCGAGCCGAGCGTCCCGCAGCTCGGCCAGCGACTTCCGGCCGGCGATCTTCGAGGACTTCAAGGCGATGACGGTCTGCCGCACCAGGTAGTACGGCGCGGAGAAGTCGACAGCCTGCTTGCGCTCGTCGGTGATGGAGAACTGGTTGATGTCGAAGTCGAAGTCCTTCGGCCCCGGCGCGATGGCGGTGTCGAACTTGACCCGCGTCCAGGTGACGTCGGCGCGGGCGTAGCCGAGCTTCTCGGCCACCGCGTACGCGACAGCGGATTCGAAGCCCTCACCGCTGTCCGGCTTGTCCTTGGCGAACCACGGCTCGTACGCGGGCTGGTCGGTGGCGATGGTCAGCTTGCCCGGCGTACGCGTGGGCAGGCTGTCCTTGGCGCAGGACGGCGCTGCGGTGACAGTGGGGGTCGGATCTTCGTCCTGTGGCGCGCACCCGGCGGTGGCTACGACGACGGCACCGGCGAAGGTGAGCGCGAGGAGACGTGAGCGGCTGGCCATGGCGGACAGCGTAGAGCTCCATGGGCATCGATCGACAATTGTCCTACCATGTTGGTAGGGAATTGTCCGCTTGCTGGATTTTGGCGGACCCGGACGCGGGGTGCCGCCGGGGTGGCTGGAAGAATCGTTTCCCGTGAAGACGTTCGAGGAGTTGTTCGCCGAGCTGCAGGCCAAGGCCGCCGCCGGCACCCCGGGCTCGGGCACCGTCGCCGCGCTGGACAAGGGCGTGCACTTCATCGGCAAGAAGGTCGTCGAGGAGGCGGCCGAGTCGTGGATGGCCGCCGAGCACGAGGGGCCGGAGCGCACCGCCGAGGAGATCTCCCAGCTGCTCTACCAGGTCCAGGTGCTGATGCTTGCCAGCGGTCTCGAGCTCAAGGACGTCTACCGACATCTGTGAGTGCCTCCACCCCTGTTGATCGCCAACCGGATCGAAGGAGCACTCCGTCATGCTGCGTGTCGCCATTCCCAACAAGGGCACCCTGGCCGAACCGGCCGCCCAGATGCTGCGCGAGGCGGGCTACCGCCAGCGCACCGACTCCAAGGACCTCGTCTGCCGGGACGAGGCCAACGACGTCGAATTCTTCTACCTGCGTCCGAAGGACATCGCCACCTACGTCGGCTCCGGTGACCTCGACCTCGGGATCACCGGCCGGGACCTGCTGATCGACTCGGCCGCGCCGGCCGAGGAGGTCGTCGACCTCGCCTTCGGCCGGGCCACCTTCCGCTTCGCCGCCCGCCCCGACGACATCGCCTCCGTGCAGGAGCTGGGCGGCCACCGCATCGCCACCGCGTACCCGGGTCTGGTCGAACGGCACCTCGGCGAGGTGGGCGTCAAGGCCGACGTGATCCGCCTCGACGGCGCGGTGGAGAACGCCGTACGCCTCGGCGTCGCCGACGTGATCGCGGACGTGGTGGAGACCGGCGCGACCCTGCGCCAGGCGGGCCTGGTGGTCTTCGGCGAGCCGCTGCTGCGCTCGTCGGCGGTGCTGGTCCGGCGTGCCGGCGCGCCGGCGCAACCGCAGGCCGAGCAGTTGCTGCGCCGTCTGCACGGTGTGCTGGTGGCCCGCCGCTACGTGATGCTCGCCTACGACGTGCCGGCCGGTCTGCTGGACCGGGCCAGCGGGCTCACCCCGGGCATCGAGTCGCCCACCGTGTCGCCGCTGCACCGCGAGGGCTGGGTGGCGGTGCAGGCAATGGTGCTCCGCGACGACGTGCACCGCATCATGGACGAGCTCTACGAACTGGGCGCCCGCGCCATCCTCGTCACCAACATCCACGCCTGCCGCCTCTAACCCCCGCCCCCCGCGCCCCCGCCCCCGCCCCCGCCCCCGCCGCTCGCGTCGATCATGGAGTTATGGTGGCCGTTTCAGCCGCCTTCGCTCCTTACGTCCACCACCACAACTCCATGATCGACGCGGCGGCGGGTGTTCTGGGGCTGCTGGACGCGGAAGATCGTGCTCGATCATTGAAGTAGTGGCCTCGATCTCGACGGAGGCCACTGGATCCTGGATCGAGCACGATCTTGTTTGCTGGCCTTCGGTGGGCTCGGGGTGGTGGCTCGGCGGGTGGTGCGTTCGATGACCGAGCGCGGATGGCAGACTGGTGGGGTGAGTGAAACCGAACTGGTCCGCCTGAAGCCCCGCCGCATCCGGGTGGTCTGCTGGTCGGCGGCGGCCGCTCTGGTGGTGGTGTTCGCTCTGGTCGCTACCTCGCTGAGTGGCCCGACCGGCGATGGTTACGGCAGCTTCCAGCGCGGCGACCAGATCGCCATGATCGGTCTGGGCATCTTCGGTGCGCTCGGCTTCCTGCTGTTCACCCGTCCTCGGGTGGAGGCCGACGCCCGGAGCATTCGGGTCCGTAACGTCATCAGCTCCTACGAGCTGCCCTGGGAGGTTGTCCGGGGCGTCCGCTTCGACCGGGGCGCGCCGTGGGCCAGCCTGGAGCTGCACGATGACGACCTGCTGCCGATGGTCGCGTTGCAGGCCGCCGACAAGGAGCTGGCCGTCGACGGGGTCCGCGCGCTGCGCCGGCTGCACGAGGCCCACCAGGTCCGCCTCGCCGAACGCGCCGTCGGCCGCTGACCCTGGCGACACCGCCCACGCCGGTTGGCGGCCGAACCCCTACGCCGGTTGGCGGCCGAACCCCTACGCCGGTTGGCGGCCGAACCCCTACGCCGGTTGGCGGCCGAACCCCCCCACGCCGGTTGGGCGGCCGAACCGCCCACGCCGGTCGGCGGCCGAACCGCCGCTGCCGCTTCGCGGCTGGAACCGCCCGCCGTCGACCTCGCGTCGCCGCCCAGCGGCCAGGCCTGCCGCGCACCCCTCGCCAAGATCTGGACAACCTCCCTGAAACTGCTGCCTCCCGGCGCCCTGAGGCAGCAGTTTCAGGGAACGTGCGCGGATCTTGAAGCGGCGCCAGGGCGCGCCAGGGCGGGCGGCCAGGGGCGCAAGGCGGGACGGGGCGGCGCCAATGCGGTGCCGGGCGCGCGCCAGGGCGGCGCGGCGGCGCGGCGCAATGGTCGGCCGCGCCCGTGACTGGCCGCAGGTCGTGCCCGGTTTGGGGGTCGCCGGGGTGCCGGTGTAGTGTTGTCGAGTCGACCAGGCTGTCTCCGCGTGCGAGCAGGCAGCCTTGAAAGCGGAGCGCCTGCTCCCACCCGAGTCGCCGCTACGGTGGCCGGGTCCGGTCACCGGTTCCGGGCATGTCCCGGTGCCGGATGCGCGATCCTTGTGATCGTGCTGACCGGTCGAGCGGGCCCTGGCATGCGCCGGGGCCTTCTGCTTTTCGGGTCGGTTCCCTCCCGGGAGCCGCAGGGGTCGGCGACAGAGCAGAAACGACTCGAGGAGGCCCCATCAGCGTCGAACCACGCGTGAACGAGCAGATCCGGGCACGTGAGGTCCGACTGGTCGGCCCAGAGGGTGAGCAGGTGGGCATCGTCCCGCTGGAGCGCGCTCTTCAGCTGGCCGCGGACGTCGATCTGGACCTGGTCGAGGTTGCGCCGATGGCGCGCCCGCCGGTGTGCAAGCTCATGGACTTCGGCAAGTTCAAGTACGAGAGCGCACTCAAGGCGCGCGAAGCGCGGCGTAATCAGCAGCAGACCGTCATCAAGGAAATGAAGCTTCGGCCGAAGATCGACCCGCACGACTACGAGACCAAGAAGGGTCACGTGGTGCGGTTCCTCAAGGCGGGCGACAAGGTCAAGGTGACGATCATGTTCCGCGGTCGCGAGCAGAGTCGTCCGGAGCTGGGTTACCGGCTTCTGCGTCGACTCGAATCCGAGATCACGGAACTGGGATACGTCGAGGCCGCTCCGAAGCAGGACGGCCGAAACATGATCATGGTTCTCGCTCCGCATCGGGCCGTCAAGGCCTCCGCGGTCGCCGCTACGGCGTCTCGCGGTGGACCTCGGGACCGGGCAGGGGACGAGTCCGCCGCTCCGGAAGCCGATGAGACCGCAGCGGTCGGCGAGACCGCAGCAGCCGGTGACACCGGCCTCGCCGCCGACACCAGCGGCGAGTAACAGGGGAGAGACGTTCCACATGCCGAAGATGAAGAGCCACACGGGTATGGGTAAGCGGGTCAAGGTGACCGGCAAGGGCAAGATCGTTGCCCAGCAGGCCGGCCTCCGTCACAACCTGGAGAAGAAGCCCTCCACCCAGACCCGCCGGCTGACCGGCACGGTCGTGCTGGCCAAGGCCGACGTCAAGCGCATCAAGAAGCTGCTCGGCCGCTGACGCGCGCCACCTTACGTAATTAGGAGTTGAGATGGCACGCGTCAAGCGGGCTGTAAACGCCCAGAAGAAGCGTCGTACCCTGCTGGAGTCCGCGAGTGGTTACCGCGGTCAGCGCTCCCGCCTGTACCGCAAGGCCAAGGAGCAGGTGCTGCACTCGATGCAGTACGCCTACCGGGACCGTCGCGACCGCAAGGGCGACTTCCGGCAGCTGTGGATTCAGCGGATCAACGCGGGCGCCCGGGCCAACGGGATGACCTACAACCGTCTGATCCAGGGCCTGCGTCTGGCCGGCATCGAGGTCGACCGCAAGATCCTGGCCGACATGGCTGTCAACGACGCCGCCTCTTTCGCGGCGATCGTCGAGCTGGCCCGGGCTGCGGTCACGGCCGAGGGCACCGGCGGCGCGGCGGCTCAGGCCGCCTGATCCCCACGCACCAGAGCGAGGCGTCTCCCGTGTCGGCACCGCCGTTCGGGGGGCGCCTCAATCGTGCCGGAGGAGCGCACACCATGGCTTTCACCCCGCGTACCCCAAGGGTTGTCGCCGCCCGCCGCCTGCAACGCCGCCGGGACCGCGACGCCACCGGCCGTTTCCTGGCCGAGGGCCCGCAGGCGGTCCGCGAGGCCCTCGCGCGGCCGGAGGTGGTCACCGAACTGTTCGGTACGACCACCGCGCTCGACCGGTACCCGGAGTTGGCCGCCACGGCGGCCCGCGCCGACGTGCCGGTCTCCGAGGTGACCGACGACGCCCTCGCGGCGCTGACCGAGACCGTCGCCCCACAGGGGCTGGTGGCCGTCTGCCGGCACCTGGACGTCTCACTGGAACAGGCCCTCGCGGGTGCGCCCCGGCTGGTGGCGGTGCTCGCCGAGATCCGCGACCCGGGCAACGCCGGCACGGTGCTGCGCACCGCCGACGCGGCCGGTGCGGGTGCGGTGATCTTCGCCGGGGACGCCGTCGACCCGTACAACGGCAAGTGTGTGCGAGCCTCGGCCGGCAGCCTCTTCCACGTCGACGTGGTGCGCGCCCCCGACCCGGTCGCGGTGGTCGGCGCGCTGCGCGCCGCCGGGCTGTCGATCTTCGCCACCACCGGGTACGGCGACAACGACCTGGACGACCTGACCGACTACGGTCGGCTCGTCGGGCCCACCGCCTGGCTGTTCGGTTCCGAGGCGCACGGGCTGCCCGAGGAGTTGACCACCGCCGCCGACACCACTGTGCGGGTGCCGCTGTACGGGCGCGCGGAGAGCCTCAACCTGGCTGCCGCCGCGGCGGTCTGCCTGTACGCTTCAGCGAGAGCACAGCGCTGAGGGTGAACGCCTGTGGCGCGACTGACAGCAGGGGAGAGCGTCCGTCCATGAACGCGACACGGCGTTCGTTTAGCCAGCCCGCCGGTGTCGGCGGGCGGCGGGCCTGACCTGCTCCCTGCGCAACTCCTACCGGCGGGCTGCGGCACAGCCGCGCGTCCGTAGACTCGCCTAGCCGCCCCGGTGAGGGCTGGCGCCGCCGTGAGGGAGTGCCCGTACGCCATGAGCTACCGCAACGATCCGTACGACCCGAAGCAGGTCGCCCTGCTCGACCCCGCCGCCCTGGCCGAGGCCGTGGCGGACGCCACGAAGGCGTTCGAGGCCGCCGCCGACCCGGACGCGCTGACCGCGCTGCGCTCGGTGCACCTGGGTGACCGGTCACCGGTCTCCCTCGCGCGTCGGGAGATCGGCGCGCTGCCGCCGGCCGCGAAGTCCGACGCCGGCAAGCGGGTCAATGAGGCCCGCCGGGCGATCGAGTCCGCGTACGCCGAGCGCGCCGAGGTGGTGGAGCGCGAGCAGGCCGAGCGGGTGCTGGTCGAGGAGCGGGTGGACGTCACACTGCCCTACGACCGGCGTCCGCGTGGCGCCCGGCACCCGTTGAGCACCCTGATGGAGTCGATCAGCGACCTCTTCGTCGGGATGGGCTACGAGGTGGCCGAGGGGCCTGAGGTCGACCTGGAGTGGGTCAACTTCGACGCGTTGAACATCCCCGCCGACCACCCGGCGCGCGGGTTGATGGACACCTTCCACATCGCATCCCCTGATGGCTCCGCGGGCTCCGGCCTTGTTCTACGAACGCACACCTCGACGGTGCAGACCCGCACGATGCTCAGCCGCAAGCCGCCGATCTACGTGATCGTGCCGGGTCGCGTCTACCGCACGGACGAGATCGACGCCACCCACAGCCCGGTGTTCCACCAGGCCGAGGGTCTGGTGGTCGACAAGGGCATCACGATGGCCCACCTGCGGGGCACGCTGGACCACTTCGCCCGGGCGATGTTCGGCCCGGAGGCGAAGACCCGTTGGCGGCCGCACTACTTCCCGTTCACGGAGCCGTCGGCGGAGTTCGACGTGTGGTTCCCGGAGCACCGCGACGGCCCGCAGTGGGTCGAGTGGGGTGGCTGCGGCATGGTCAACCCACGGGTGCTGCGCGCCTGCGGCGTCGACCCGGAGGTCTACTCCGGATTCGCCTTCGGCATGGGCATCGACCGGACCCTGATGGTCCGGCACGGGGTCAGCGACATCCGCCATCTCTTCGAGGGCGACGTGCGGTTCAGCCGCGCGCTCGGGACCGGGGCGTAGGCGATGCGGGTACGAGACACGGGAACGGTGGTCTGAAGTCATGCGAGTTTCTGTCAGTTGGCTGCGGGAGTACGTCGACCTCCCCGCCGACCTGCCCACCGGTGACCTGGAGCAGGCCCTGGTCGACCTCGGTATCGAGGTCGAGTCCGTGGTGGACCTTCGCGAGAGCGTCACCGGGCAGCTCGTCGTCGGCGAGGTGCGCGAGATCGAGGAGCTGACCGGCTTCAAGAAGCCGATCCGGTTCTGCCGGGTGGACGTGGGCGCCGCCAACGGCACCGGCGAGCCGCAGGAGATCGTCTGCGGGGCGCGCAACTTCGCCGTCGGTGACCGGGTGGTGGTGATCCTGCCCGGTGGTGTGCTGCCCGGCGGGTTCGCGATCGGCGCCCGTAAGACGTACGGGCACAACTCGGCCGGCATGATCTGCTCCGCCAAGGAGCTGGGCCTGGGCGACGACCACTCGGGCATCATCGTGCTCCCGCCGGACGGCGCGGCCAAGCCGGGCGACGACGCGCGGCCCGTCGTCGGCCTCGACGACGTCGTGTTCGAGCTGGAGATCACCCCGGACCGGGGGTACGCGCTGAGCCTGCGCGGCCTGGCCCGGGAGCTGTCGCACGCGTTCGACCTGCCGCTGCGTGATCCTGCCCTGGTGCCCGCCCCGGCCGGCACCGAGACGCCGGCGTACCCGGTGGAGGTCCGCGACACGGTCGGCTGCGACCGGTTCACCGCCCGCCTGGTGCGGGGCGTCGACCCGGGCGCGCCCACGCCGTCGTGGATGGCCCAGCGGCTCGTGACGGCCGGCATCCGCAGCATCTCGCTGCCGGTCGACATCACCAACTACGTGATGTTGGAGCTGGGCCAGCCGATGCACGCCTTCGACGCCGACCGGATCGCCGGGCCGCTGGTGGTCCGTCGCGCCGAGGCGGGGGAGAAGCTGACCACCCTGGACGGTGTCAGCCGGGTGCTCACCGCCGACGACATGGTGATTTGCGACGCTGGGCTGCCCAACGCCCTCGCAGGCGAGGGCGCCGGCGTCCCGATCTCCCTCGCCGCGGTGATGGGCGGTGAGACCAGCGAGGTCGTCACGGGGGTCACCACCACTGTGCTCTTCGAGGCGGCGCACTGGGACCCGGCGATGGTCGGGCGTACCGCCCGTCGGCACAAGCTGTTCAGCGAGGCCGCGAAGCGCTGGGAGCGGGGCGTCGACCCGGCCGTGCCGCTGGTCGCGCTGGAGCGTGCCGTGCGGCTGCTCACCGAGCACGGCGGTGGCACCCCGAGCGTGGAGATCCTGGACATCGACCACGTCCGGCCGCGTACCCCGATCAGTCTTCCGGCGGACCTGCCGACCCGGCGGGTCGGTGTCGAGTACCCGCCGGCGCGGGTGGTCGCCCTGCTGGAGCAGGTGGGCTGCACTGTCGCGCAGGGCGCGGACCGGTTGTCCGAGGACCCGGGCGCGGTCCGCGCGGCCAGCGGCGTCGGGACGGTGCTGAGCGTCACCCCGCCGACCTGGCGGCCCGACCTGACCGACCCGGCCGACCTGGTCGAGGAGGTGGTCCGCCTCGACGGGTACGACCGGGTGCCGTCGGTGCTGCCGACCGCGCCTGCGGGGCGCGGTCTGACCCCGCGGCAGCGTCGCCGCCGGGCGGTCGCCGGGTCGCTGGCCGAGCGGGGGTACGTGGAGGTGCTCGCGCACCCGTTCGTGTCGCCGGAGCTGGCTGACCAGCTCGGCCTGCCGGCCGACGACAGTCGTCGGCCCGCGGTGCGGCTGGCCAACCCACTGTCCGAAGAGGAGCCGCTGCTGCGCACCACGCTGCTCGGCCCGCTGCTCGGCATCCTCAAGCGCAACCTCGGCCGGGGTCACCGCGACCTCGCTCTCTACGAGATCGGTGCGGTCTTCCACCCGCGCGTCGGCGCCGGCAGCCCGCCGGCGATGGGCGTGGACCGTCGCCCCACCGACGAGGAGTTCGCAGCCGCCGACGCCGTGGTGCCGGCGCAACCGGTGCACGTCGCGGTGGTGCTCTCCGGTGACCTGGACCCGGCCGGCTGGTGGGGTGCGGGTCGCCCGGCCGGCTGGGCGGACGCGATCGAGGCGGCCCGTGACGTGCTGGCCGCCGCCGGGATCCCCGACGAGCGGGTCGAGGTGTGTGCCGCCGAGTACGCCCCGTGGCACCCGGGTCGCTGCGCCGAGCTGCGGGTCGACGGCTCGGTCGTCGGACACGCCGGGGAGTTGCACCCGGTGGTGGTAGCGGCGCTGGAGCTGCCCCGCCGCACCAGCGCGATGGAGCTGAACCTCGACACGCTGCCGCCGACCCCGGTGACGCCGGCGCCGACGGTTTCCGGCTTCCCGCCGGCGCTGATCGACGTGGCTCTGGTGGTGGACGAGTCGGTGCCGGCGGAGCAGGTGCGCCGGGCGCTGGAGGCGGGCGCCGGTGAGCTGCTGGAGGACGTGCGGCTGTTCGACGTGTACTCCGGCGCGCAGCTCGGTGCCGGCCGCCGGTCGCTGGCGTACAAGCTGACCTTCCGGGCACCGGACCGGACGCTCACCGTCGAGGAGGCGGTCGCGGCACGGGACGCGGCGGTCGCCGTCGCGGCGGAGCGCCTCGGCGCCACCCTTCGCGGCGCCTGACGCGACTCACGACGGCCCCGGTACCCCGCAGCGGGTAGCGGGGCCGTCGTCGTGTCGCCGCCGGCTCCGCCGTGTCGGGCTTCCGACACGCCGCGCCAGCCTTCGCCGCCGGCGATGGCGTCCCCTGGCAGGTAGCGGTGGCTGGGCACCAGGCATCCGTCGCCAATGGCATGTGTCGACGTCGATACGAGACGGCGTTCGGGTGGCCGGCCGAGGGCTTGGCGTCGACGTCGCCGACCGTCTCACGAGCCTTTCCGCTGTCGACACGAATCGGTAGCCTTGCCTGGCGAAGGGGTGAGCGCCGACGCCTGTCGCAGGCCTTCAGGTCAAGGAGCAGCGCATGATCGAGGCAATTGTCGCCGGGGCGCTCGTCAAGATCGCCGAGGGGTCCGGGGCGGCTCTCGTCGACATGATCCGGCGGCGATTCGTCCGCGGGGACGAGCCGGCGGGGATGCTCGAATCCCTGGACCGGGTCACGCGGGGCGACGCCTCGGCGGACGACATGGCTCAGCTCCGTGCGCTTCTGGCCCGTCTCGCGGCCGAGGATCCGGAGTTTCTGCGGGAGCTCCGGCAGGGCGCGACGCCGGCTGGCAGCACGAACGTGGTGGCCTCCAGCAACGTGGGCAAGCTGGTGCAGGCCCAGCGCGTCGGCGACATCACGATGTAGCCGGAAGGTGACCGACATGGAGCCCGCCTCCGGCAGCTCGTCGCACAACGTCGCCGAGGGCCTGTTGGCGCAGCAGGTCCTCCAGGTGGGCACCTCCGGCGCGATCTACGTCGAACAGCCGCGCACTGCCGCGCGCGTGCCCGAGCCGCCGCACATGCTCCCGGGTGGCATCGGGAGGATCGTCGGCAGGCACCACCTGCTGCACGAGATGGACGAGGCGATGACGACGCCGGGCTCGCGCTGCTGCATGCTCTGGGGTCTGGCCGGCTCGGGGAAGACCACCCTCGCCGTCGCCTGGGCCAGCTCGCGCATCGCCGAATACCCCGACGGGCAGTTCTTCGTCGACATGTGCGCGTACTCCGGCACACCGCGCATCGAGGCCCGGGACGCCCTGCGTAGCTTCCTGGCCACGCTGGGGATCAACCGGTCCGACCTTCCGGAGAACGAGGCGGAGTGGGGCGGCGTCTTCCGCGCCGTCACCGCCGGCCGGCGGTGCCTCGTCATCGTGGACAACGTCGGTTCCTACGAGCAGATTCGGGACCTGGTGCCGGGCTTCGGGTCGGTGTTGGTGGTGACCAGCCGCCGGGCGATCCCCGAGATGAGCGTTCGTCACGACGCCCGGGTCCTCAAACTTCCGTTGCTGACCCTCGACGAGGGGGTGGAGCTCATCGCCGAACGTGTGGGTTTCGTCCGCGTCGAACGGGAGCAGGCAGCCGCACGGCGCATCGTGCAGCTTCTGGAGGGGCATCCGTTGGCGCTGGCAATCGTCTCGGCGAAGCTCGCCATCCAGACCACCTGGACGATCGACGACGCGGCGAGGGGAATCGAGGAGGAGCAGAGCCCACTTCGCTTCCTCGACGACGCCGGTCTGGGTATCGAGGTCGGACGCGTCATCTCCTGGTCACTGGACGACCTCGACGCGGCGACGACGAAGGTCCTCTACGTCGCGTCCATGCTGCCCAGCAACGAATGCTCGGTCGCGGTGCTGTGCCTCGTCCTCGACCAGCCCAGGCGGGTGTGTGACCGCAGTCTTCAAGCCCTGTGCCTGGCGTCTCTGATCGACGAGATCAGCCCTGGCCGTTACCGCTTCCACGACCTGATGAAGGCCTATCTCGCGGAGACGCTCGGGCAGGTGCTGGACGCCGCCGAGCAGGAGCTGACCGCGCGCCGCATCCGCACCGTGTACCTGGCGTTGAGCTACGCCGCCGATCGCGCCATCGATCCGCACCGGGACTCCCTGCCGGTGGACCAGGAGCTGCTGGCGGTCGCCGGATCGGTCAGCCTCACCGTGGCGCAGGCCCTCTCCTGGTTCGAGTCGATCACCGCGTCCATGACCTACCTGATCGAACAGGCCCGGGCCGACCACGACTTCGCCTTCATCACCCGGTTCGCGCGGGCGGTCAACACGTTCCTCTACTGGCGACAGGACGTCACGAGAACCCTGTCCGTCCAGCGGGAGGCTGTCGCCGCTGCGGCCGCCGGTGACCCGGCAATGGAGGCGCTGTCCCGACGCGCCCTGGGACGGGCCCTCGCGGACATCGGCCAGCTTGAGCCGGCGAAGGAGCAGTTGCGCGCCTCGATGGCGTTGGACGCGGCGTCCGGCGACGATTCGGGTCGGGCGTCGTCGCATCACGCCATGGCCGAGCTCTGCCTCCGGTCGGGTGACCACCGGGAGGCGCTCCGCTGGGGGTTGCGCGCGGCCCGGGAATCGAGAAGCGGCAACAACGTCGTCCGCGAGGCCCGGGGTCTGTACGACGCGGCGCGAGCCCTGAACGAGACGGGTCACTATTCGTGGGCCCGGGGGCTCGGCCTGCGCAGCCTCGCCATGTGCGAGGAGCGCGGCAACGACTACGGCCGGGCTCTGGCCCTGCGTCTGCTCGGCGCGACCGGCCTGCGGTCAGGCGAGGTCGAAGAGGGCTGCACCTGGTTGGAGCGGGCCTGGCGGGTGGAGGAGTCCCTCGGCAACTTCCGTTCCGTCCGGACGATCCTGGGCCAGCTCGAGCAGGCGTACGGTCAGTGCGGGAACGCGAGCGCCGTGGAAGAGGTCCAACGGGCACTGGCCCGCCTGGAGCACTACCCGGATCTCACCCAGTCGACGTTGGTGGTCGGGAGTCCGGCGACATGAGTCCTCGGTACGCGCCGCTCGTCCCGGCTGACGAGCTGGCCAGCCCCGCGTCCTATCGGCAACTGCGGCGGGAGCGGGAAGCCACGAGGTTCCGCCGCGAGATCGAAGCAATGGTCGACAGAGCCTGCCGGGCGGAGGCGGACGGCCCGCTCCTGCGGAACACCTTCACGTCGCTGAGCGGGAACCTCGCGGCCGAGGGTGCCCTCAGCTTCGCCGGGCTCGTCCCACCCGAGCGTTTCGACAGCGCGCGGCGGGTGTACGACTCGGCGATCGACACCAGGGGCAGCCGTGGCTCGCTGCACAACTATCTGAACGTCGCGGACGCGGGCTCCCTGGTCGAGCACCCTGACTTCCGGGAGGCGTTCTCCCATCCGCTGCTGGTCGCGCTCGTCGCGCACGCCCTCGGCGGGCCCGTGAAGATCATCGACTTGCGGGCGAAGGACACGCAGCCACTCGACGTCGTGGCGCGGGACAACACCCTGCACGTCGACAACAGCCCCTTCATGGACGAGTTCAAGGTGATCGTCACCTGGACGATGGGCACCGGTCGAGGGCCCTCGGGGCAGGGGCTCACCTACCTGCCCCGCACGAATCGGCTCCTGCGGCAGTGCTACGTGGACGACGACGGCACCGTGTGGAGCGACGAGGACAGCTGCATCTTTCCCTCGCAGACCCGGGTGGACGAGGCGCTCGCCGCCCAGGCCCGTTTCTTCGACGACGGCCTCCCGCGAGTCGTCCACCTTGAGGACATCCCGGCGCCGTGTCACACGATCTTCGCCGCGAGTCGGCTGGTCCATCACCGGTACCGTACGTCCGCCGGCGGGCCACGCAGCGCGATCATGGCGGCGTTCCACCGGACCGACGAGGGCACCGGCTTCCTCGGCGCCAATGACCTTCCGGGGTCGGCTCTCGACCGCTTCCTGTTGGCGACCGGGGACGGGCGCTCCTTCCTGGAGCTTCTCGCCGACGAGATGCCGCGGGTCGTCGCGGCGCTCGCGGCCGCCGCGTCCCGGCCCGCTTTCGTCGTCGACCCGGACCGGCATCTCCTGCGCGACGAGGGTTTCCGTGCCTGGTACGAGCGGCAGAGCGCGGGCGTCTCCCTCGACCGACTGCGCCGCGCCACGCTGGCCTCGGCCGTCGAGGACGACACGCCCGTCGTGCAGCGCCTCGTTCTGCGCATGCAGTACGACCTGCAGGGCGCTCTCAACATGCCGCTCTACACCGACCTGCGGGAGGAGGTGCGGAAGCGGGCGCGGATCGTGATCCGGGAGATGACGCCGGAGCACATCCGGGACATCGTCACGCGGCACGACCTCGGTGCGCTCCTGCGCGCGGAGTCCGCGGCGCCGCGCCGGCCGGTCAGCGAACTCGCCGATGAGCTGCACAGCGCGCTGGTCGTTCTGCGGCAGCTCCTGTCGACGGCGGTCGCGTCCCGGCCCGCCGGCCCGGTCTGGGGTTCGACCGACGGGAACGCGGCCGCGCTGTCCCTGCGACGCTTCATCGTCGATCTGTGCGTCGCGGCCGCTGACATCGCCGACGAAGCTTCCCTGGCCACCGGATGTGTGTTCGGTGCCCTCGGCTCCGTGCTGGCCGACGACCTTTTCGACCTGGGCGCTCCGGGCCGCGAGATCACCGGCGAGTTGTTCGGGATGTACATCCGGTTGGCGGCCCCCTCGCTGGGCGAACGATGCCCGGCACCTCCGGAGAAGGAGAAGCTGGCCACCTATCTCGAATCCGTGAACGAGGAGAGGCAGACCGCCAAGCTGGCGTCCGAGGTCTGGTTTCAGGCCGCTTCCGCCGAGGTGACCGCGCGCAACGACGATTTCGTTCGCACGCTGCTGCGGCGTGTGTTGCCGCCGGGGCGACCCTCGCCGGAGTCCGGCGATCTCGGCGCGCTGCTGGCGGATCCCGCCGCGCTCAACGCGTACTACTGGGAGCGGGTCGTGGCCGGGAAGTCGGTGGCGATGCGCTTCGGCGCTGCCGATCTCGACACCCTCGACGGCTACTTCGGGCTGACGGCCGGCCGGAGCCTGCCGGACGCTGTCGCTCGGCTACGCGAGGAGACCACCCCGGGCTCGCCGGCCGCGCACCTGCTCCGGGGCATCGAGCGGCTCGCGTCACGACGGGGCCAGTCTCACGCCGAGGCGTGCCGGGATGTCATGAGCCGCTTGTCGACGCACTGGCCGGACCTTGCCCGACGGTGTCGGGGCGGCCCGGACGCCGCACCGCTGCCGGCCGAGCGCATCCTCTCGACGCTTGACGACGCGTTCGGCGTCGCGGGCGAGGAGGGCCGCCGCTCGCGCCGGTCGTCGGGCGTCCCCGGGCCGAGGGCGGGGTCGGCCGAGGTGTTGTTGACGACCGCCGAGGCGCGGGAGTTGGCCCGCGTGTACATGCTCGCCCGGCTCTGTTTCAGCGCTGAGGAGTTCCGGATCGCGCAGCTGCTGGCCGGTGATCCGCGGGTCCGGTACGCCGTCCTCGCCACCCACCTTTACCTGGTCTCCGAGGTGTCGCGGTCGGCGCCGGAACTGGTCGAGGGCTGGGGCACGGCGAAGGTCCTGCTGCCCTTCACCGAGGCCTTCGTCAACGTCTCCGGCTACTCGTCGCCCGTCGTCGATCTCGCGCCGAACCCGAAACTGATCACGGTCATCAGCAACAACCTGTTGCCGGCCGTGGCCGGCGAGTTGCTGAGGCGGGACGCCACCGTCGACGAGGTGGATGCGGACATTCTGGCCACAGGTGTCCAGGCAGCCGTACAACGAGGGGTCTTCGACGTCACCATCGGCCTGTTCAACCAGGCCGACCGGCCGGACGTGGTGTCCCTGTCCGGCCTCAACCGGCGGGTCTGCCCGGCGGTCCGGCCGTTCGGCGCGTTCTGTCGGCGTTGGCTGCCGTACTTCTTCGACCGTCATCCCAGCGCTTCGAAGCGAGCGGGTACGCCGGGGCTGAACTGCTGCGCTTGATCGCCGGCCACTCGGAGTTCGACCTGGTCGCCGCGGCCGCACGGGCACAGGCCGGACGCTCCTCGTCGAGGAGGCGGTCACGGCACGGGACGCAGCGATCGCCGCCGCGGCGGAGCGCCTCGGGTCAGCCTGCGCGGCGCGAAACTGGACCGGCTCGTCCCCGCCCCGCGATCTCTTGTGTGCGGGTTCGGGTTCAAGCCCCCGGCGGCGCACCAATGATCAAGACCCTGGTCGAGCAGGACTACCTGCGCCGCATCCTGCTGCGCGAGCGGGACAAGCCCGGCGGTGTGGCACCGGCGTTGATCGGGCAGACCGTCCGGTTCGCGCTCGACCACGGCTACCACGTCGTGCTGGAAGGCATCATGCACACCAGCCGCTACCGGGGGATGCTGAACGCCCTGCGGGACAGCCACCGCGGCCGGTCCCAGTTCTGCTACCTCGACGTGTCCCTGCCCGAGACCCTCCGCCGGCACCTCACCCGCCCGCAGGCCACTCAGTTCACCACCGACCAGATGGGCGGCTGGTACGCCGCTCACGACGTTCTGGGCTGGCCCGACGAACTCGTCCTACCCGAGACCACCGGTCTGAACGAGGCAGTCAAGGCCATCGCCGCTGTGGCTGGGCTATCCCAGACTGGACGCGACGACGCGACGAGGGTGCGCAGCGTGGCGCGTGCCCGAGGCGCGGGAAGCGGCGGGGTTCAGGTGGTGAGCACGATTCGGAACCGGGCCTGCCCGGCCATCATCCGGTCGTAGGCGGGCCCGGCCTGGTCCAGGGAGGTGGTCTCCACGATCGGCCGCACCCCGGTCAGGACGGCGAACCGTAGCGTGTCCTCGCTGTCCTTGGCCGTGCCGGAGGCGTGCCCGCCGACGGTCCGGCTGCTCAGGATGAGGTCGGGTGCGGAGATCTCCATGGGCGCGACCGGGACGCCGACCACGACGAGCTGACCGCGGGTACGCAGACCCCCGACGACCGCCGTGGTGGCCGCCGCGTCGGTGACCGTGGAGAGCACCGCCTTGGCGCCGCCGAGGCGGGTCAATCTGGAGGCGACGTCCTCCCGGGTGCTGTCGATGTAGTGGTGGGCGCCGAGCTGGCGGGCGAAGTCGCCCTTCTCCGCGCCGCGGGCGATGGCGACCACCTCGAAGCCCATCTTGGCGGCGAACTGGACGCCGAGGTGTCCGAGGCCACCCAGGCCGACGATGCCCACCACGTCGCCGGGGCGGGCGCCGCTCTCCCGGAGGCCGTGGAAGCAGGTGACTCCGGCGCACATCAGCGGCGCCGCCTCGACGTCGCTCAGCTCGTCGGGCACGGCGGCCAGCGCGTCGGCCGGCGCGAGCACGTAGTCGGCGTACCCGCCGTCCCTGGTGAGTCCGGTGACCCAGCGCTGCACGCAGGAGATGAAGTCGCCCTCCCGACACGGCGTACAGACGAAGCACGCGCCGCCGAACCAGCCGATCCCGACCCGCTGGCCCACCGCCCACTGCGACACGCCGGTGCCGACCGCCTCGACCGTGCCGGCCACCTCGTGCCCCGGCACCCGCGGGTAGGCACTGGCCAGGCCGCCCTTGGCCATCGCGTCGCTGTGGCAGATGCCGCAGGCCGCTACCCGGACCAGCACCTGCCAGTGTCCGGGCTGCGGAACCTCCCGTTCGACGAGTTCGAAGTCTCCTCCAGCCGTGGCCACCTGAACCGCTCGCACTGTCGTCCTCCTCGCCGCAGCCGTCGATCGCTGTCAACCGCTCCGGACATACCCTGCCATAGTCGGACCAAACCGGCGCGCAGTGGGATCCGCTGGCACGCTGCCCAGGGCGGTCCAGCGGACCGGGCGGGAAGCCACCGCGGAGCGGCCAGACGCGTTCATCGGGGCGGATGCGTGTCGACGCTGAGAATGGTTACTCCCATCCAGCAGGCCAAATGGGATGAGGAGGCGATTGGGCGATGGCGAAAGTCCTGTTCATAGTGAGCGGAGCGACGTACTGGGTGCTCAAGGACGGCAGCAGGTATGCGACCGGCTATTGGGCCGAGGAGTTCGCAAACCCGTACAAGTTGCTCACCGACGCCGGCCACGAGGTCGTGGTCGCGACGCCGGGCGGGACCACCCCGAACGTCGACATGATGAGCCTGCGCCCCTCCATGGTGGGCGGCGAGCAGGCAGCCCTCGATCTGGAAGCGATCATCCGGGATGCGGAGGTCATGCGGCGGCCGCTCAAGCTGTCCGACGTCCGCCTGGAGGACTACGACGCGGTCTACCTGCCCGGCGGGCACGGCCCGATGTCCGACCTCGCGTTCGACGCCGACGCGGGCCGGCTGCTGACCGCCCAGCTCGAATCGGGCAACCCGCTGGCGATCGTCTGCCATGCGCCCGCAGCCATGCTGGCCACCAGGATCCACGGCGTTTCGCCCTTCAAGGGCTACAAGGTCACCGGCTTCACGAATGAGGAGGAGGAGGCCGTCGGGCTGGCCGCCAGGGTGACGTGGCTGCTGGAGACGGACCTGAAGGAGAAAGTCGGCGTCCAGTACAGCCGCGGCCCGATCTGGGAGCCGTACATGGTGGAGGACCGCAACCTGGTCACCGGACAGAATCCGCACTCCGCCGCAGTCCTGGGAAATCGGCTGCTGGAGATCCTCAAGTAACGGATCGGGCTTCGTAGTCGCGGACGAGTCGGCGGTGGTGCATGAGCCAGCCGAGGGTGCGTTCGACGACCGATCGGCGTTTGACCACGCTGAAGCCCTTGACCCGCGGGTCTTTGGTGATGATCTCGACGTCGACGCCGAGGTGGGCGCCGTGTTCGACGACGCGGTTCTTGAATCCGGCGTCGACCCAGGTCTTGGCCAGGATGGTTACGTAGGACCCGCGAGGAGCCGCCGGCCACGTCCGCGCCCACCCGAGCGGGCCGGGCCGGGTGGGCCGCTGGAATAGAGGCACATTACCATGCAGCCTGCTGTATTAAGTTGCAGTGGGCAGTGGGCCGCTGTTAACCTTCGCTGCATAGTCATGCGGAGGTGAGTATGGGGATCCGAGTCGCGGTCGCCGGAGCGAGCGGGTACGCCGGGGGCGAGCTGCTGCGCCTGATCGCCGGGCACCCGGAGTTCGACCTGGTCGCCGCCACCGCGCACAGCCAGGCCGGGCACCGCGTCGACGTGGTGCACCCGCAGCTCACCGGGCTCGACCTGGTGCTGGGCGAGACCGATCCGACGATCCTGGCCGATGCGGACCTGGTGTTCCTCGCCCTGCCGCACGGCCAGTCGGCGGCTCTCGCGGCCCAGCTCCCGGCCGAGGTGCGGATCGTCGACCTGGGTGCCGACCACCGGCTGGCCGACCCGTACGCCTGGGCGCAGTACTACGGCGGCACGCACGCCGGGCAGTGGACCTACGGCCTGCCTGAGTTGCCCGGTCAGCGGGAGCTGATCGCCGGCTCCACCCGGGTGGCGAACACCGGTTGCTACGCCGCCGCGATCACTTTGGCGCTCGCGCCGCTGATCGCCGACGGCGCGGCCAACCCCGCCGACGTGGTGGTGGTCGCCGCCTCCGGCACCTCCGGCGCCGGCCGGGCCGCCAAGGCGCACCTGTTGGCCAGCGAGGTGATGGGCGACCTGTCGCCGTACCGGGTGGGCACCCACCAGCACGTCCCGGAAATCAAGCAGGCCACCGGCGCGACCGGGCTGTCGTTCACCCCGGTCCTGGCGCCGATGCCGCGCGGCATCCTGGCCACCGTCACCGCGGTGCCGGCGCGTGGCGCCGACCCGCAGGAGGTGCTGGCCCGGGCGTACGCGGACGCGTCGTTCGTGCACGTGCTGCCGGAGGGCCGGTGGCCGCACACGGCCGCGACCCTCGGCTCCAACTCGTGTCACCTGCAGGCCACCGTCGACGTCGACTCGGGTCGTCTGATCGTGGTCAGCGCCTTGGACAACCTGGGCAAGGGCGCGGCCGGTCAGGCCGTGCAGAACGCCAACCTGATGCTTGGCCTGCCGGAGACGACGGGCCTGTCGATCTGGGGGGTCACCCCTTGAGTGTCACCGCCCCTCGGGGGTTCCGGGCGGCCGGTGTGGCCGCCGGCCTCAAGACCGGCGGCGGCGCGGACGTGGCCCTGGTGGTCAACGACGGCCCGGACGCCGGTGTCGCCGGTGTCTTCACCACCAACCGGGTCAGGGCCGCGCCGGTGCTCTGGACCCAGCAGGTCGTGCAGGGCGGTGTGGTCCGCGCCGTGGTGCTCAACTCCGGTGGCGCCAACGCCTGCACCGGCCCGGCCGGCTTCCAGGACACGCACGCCACCGCCGAGCACACCGCCGCCGCGCTGACCTCGGTCAGCCCTCGGTTGATCCTCGGCGCCGGTGATGTGGCGGTCTGCTCGACCGGCCTCATCGGTGAGCGGCTGCCGATGCCGAAGCTGTTGCCGGGCGTCCGCTCGGCGATCCGTCGGCTGTCCCGCGACGGTGGCCCGGCCGCCGCCGAGGCGATCATGACCACGGACACCCGGCCGAAGACCACTGTGACCCGGGGGAGCGGCTGGACGGTCGGCGGCATGGCCAAGGGCGCGGGGATGCTCGCGCCCGGGATGGCCACCATGCTCTGCGTGTTGACCACCGACGCGGTGGCCGGTCCGGCGACGTTGGACGAGGCGTTGCGGGCGGCCACCCGGGTCAGCTTCGACCGGGTCGACTCCGACGGCTGCATGTCCACCAACGACACGGTGCTGTTGCTGGCCAGCGGTGCGAGCGGCATCGAGCCGACGCCGGGCGAGCTGGCCGCCGCCGTCACCGCGGCCTGTCACGACCTGGCCCAGCAGTTGGTGGCCGACGCCGAGGGCGCCACCAAGCAGATCACCATCGACGTGGTCGGCGCGGCGGACGAGGACGAGGCGGTCGAGGTGGGCCGTACGGTGGCCCGTAACAACCTGGTCAAGACGGCGCTGTTCGGCAACGACCCGAACTGGGGTCGGATCCTCGCCGCCGTCGGCACCACCGCTGCCGCGTTCGAGCCGGACGAGGTGGACGTGGCGGTAAACGGGGTGTGGGTGTGCCGGGGCGGCGCCGCCGCCGAGGACCGCTCGAAGGTCGACCTGACCGGGCGGGACGTGACCATCCGGATCGACCTGCACGCGGGTACGTCGGCCGCCACGATCTGGACCAACGATTTGTCCCACGCGTACGTCCACGAGAACTCGGCGTACTCCACGTGAGCGCGAGGAACGCAGCGCAGCGGAGTCCCGCAGTCGCGAACGGAAGGCGGGCGCGATGAGCGCGAGGAACGCGGCGCAGCGGAGTCCCGCAGTCGCGAACGAAAGGCCGGTGCGGTGAGCCTGAGCAGCGATCTGGCTCGTGCCCAGGTCAAGGCGGAGACGTTGATCGAGGCGTTGCCCTGGTTGGCGCGCTTCACCGGCTCGACGGTCGTGGTCAAGTACGGCGGCAACGCGATGACCGATCCGGAGTTGCAGCGGGCGTTCGCGGCCGACATGGTCTTCCTGCGCTACGCCGGCCTGAAGCCGGTGGTGGTGCACGGCGGCGGTCCGCAGATCTCCGCCATGCTGGGTCGCCTCGGCATCGCCAGCGAGTTCCGGGGTGGTCTGCGGGTGACCACCGCCGAGGCGATGGACGTGGTCCGGATGGTGCTGGTCGGTCAGGTGGGCCGGGAGCTGGTGGGTCTGATCAACTCGCACGGCCCGTACGCCGTCGGCCTCTCCGGCGAGGACGCGCGGCTGTTCACAGCGGTGCGGCGTCCGGCGTACGTGGATGGGGTGCCGGTCGACGTGGGTCAGGTCGGGGACGTCGAGTCGGTCGACGTGTCCGCGGTGACCGACCTGATCGAGGCGGGTCGGATTCCGGTGATCTCCACGGTGGCGCCGGACGTGGAGGGGGTGCTGCACAACCTCAACGCGGACACCGCCGCCGCCGCGCTGGCCATTGCGTTGCGGGCCCGCAAGCTGGTCGTGCTCACCGACGTGGCCGGCCTGTACGCGGACTGGCCGGACACCAGCAGCCTGGTCTCCGAGATCGCCGCGGACGATCTGGCGAAGCTGCTGCCCAGCCTGGAGTCGGGCATGGTGCCGAAGATGGAGGCGTGCCTGCGAGCGGTGCGTGGGGGAGTGCCCGCCGCGCACGTCGTCGACGGCCGGGTGGCGCACTCCACGTTGCTTGAGGTGTTCACCTCGGAAGGGTTCGGAACGATGGTGGTGCCGGGAGACGGGACGGACGCGACATGAGCACGTTGGCGCAGCGGTGGAAGCAGTCCATGATGGACAACTACGGCACGCCGCCGATGGCGTTGGTCTCCGGTCAGGGCGCCGTCGTGGTCGACGACGCGGGCCGGGAGTACCTGGACCTGGTGGGTGGCATTGCGGTCAACGCCCTCGGTCACGCCCACCCGGCGGTGGTGGCGGCGGTGTCGAAGCAGGTCGCGACCCTTGGGCACGTCTCCAACCTCTATGTGGCCGAGCCGCCGGTGGCCCTCGCCGAACTGCTGTTGGCGCTCGCCGGCCGACCGGGCCGGGTGTTCTTCGCCAACTCGGGCGCGGAGGCGAACGAGGCGGCGTTCAAGCTCTCCCGGCGCACCGGCCGCACCCAGGTGGTGGCCACCAGGGGCGGCTTCCACGGCCGCACCATGGGCGCCCTGGCGCTGACCGGTCAACCGGCCAAGGCCGACCCGTTCCGGCCGCTGCCCGGCGAGGTGACCCACGTCGACTACGGCGATGTCGCCGCCCTCGAAGCGGCCGTCTCCGAGGCGACCGCCATGGTGATCCTGGAACCGATCCAGGGGGAGAACGGCGTGCTGGTCCCGCCGGCCGGCTACCTCGCCGAGGCCCGGCGGATCACCGCCCAGCACGGCGCGCTGCTGGTCCTCGACGAGGTGCAGACCGGTGTCGGGCGTACCGGGCACTGGTTCGCGCACCAGGCCGAGGGTGTGGAACCGGACGTGGTCACCCTGGCCAAGGGGCTGGGGGGCGGTCTGCCCATCGGTGCGACGCTGGCCTTCGGCCCCGCCGCGGACCTGCTCACGCCCGGGTCGCACGGCACCACGTTCGGTGGCAACCCGGTCAGTTGCGCGGCGGCGCTCGCCGTGGTGGCGACCATCGCCAACGAGGGCCTGCTCGACAACGTCAAGCGGGTCGGCGAGCGGTTGCGGCGCGGCATCGAGGCGCTGGGCCACCCGCTGATCGGCGAGGTACGCGGGTCCGGGCTGCTGCTCGGTGTGGCGCTCACCGCGCCGGTGTCGTCGGTGCTGGCCGAGGCGCTGCGGGAAGCCGGCTTCCTGGTCAACCCGGTGCAGCCGGGTGTGATCCGGCTGGCCCCGCCGCTGATCCTCACCGCCGCCCAGGCGGACACCTTCCTCGCGGCGCTGCCCGCAGCACTTGACGCGACCGCCCCGGCCGCTGCCGGCGCGCAGACCGCACCAGCCACACTGACCACCACGACGGGGACGACTCGATGACCCGGCACTTCCTGCGCGACGACGACCTCTCGCCGGCCGAACAGTCCGCTGTCCTCGACCTGGCGGCGGGCATGAAGGCGGACCGGTTCGGCCACCGGCCGCTGGTCGGCCCCCGCTCGGTGGCGGTGCTCTTCGACAAGCAGAGCCTGCGGACCAGGATCTCGTTCGACGCCGGGATCGCCGAGCTGGGCGGGCACCCTCTGGTGGTGGACACGCAGGTCACCCACTTCGGTCGCGGGGAGTCGCTCGCCGACGCGGGGCGGGTGCTGTCCCGCTACGTCGCGGCGATCGTGCTGCGGACCCATGGTGACGAGCGGATCGCCGAGGTTGCTGCGGGCGCGACCGTGCCGGTGGTCAACGCGCTCACCGACGGTTTCCACCCGTGCCAGCTGCTGGCCGACCTGCTCACCATCCGGGAGCGGTGCGGTGGCACGGCCGGGCGCACCCTGGCGTACGTGGGGGACGGCGCGAACAACATGGCGCAGTCGTACCTGCTGGCCGGGGCGACGGCCGGGATGCACGTGCGGATCGCCGGCCCAGCCGGGTTCGCGCCGGACGAGGCGGTGGTGCGACGGGCCGCTGAGATCGCCGCGGAGACCGGCGGGTCGGTGCGGGTGCTGACCGACCCGGCCCAGGCGGTACGCGACGCCGACGTGCTGGCCACCGACACCTGGACCTCGATGGGGCAGGAGTCCGACGGGTTGGACCGGATCACCCCGTTCCTGCCGTACCAGGTCAACAAGGAGCTGCTCGGTCAGGCCGCACCGGACGCGATCGTGCTGCACTGCCTGCCCGCACACCGCGGTGAGGAGATCACCGACGACGTGCTCGACGGCCCGCAGAGCGCGGTCTTCGACCAGGCGGAGAACCGGCTGCACGCCCAGAAGGCGCTGCTGACGTTCCTGCTGGAACCTCCGACCGGCGATGCCGCCACCGGAGGGCCGCGATGACCGCGCCGCTGACTCGCGCGGCCCGGCACGCCCGGATCGTGGAGCTGATCCGCGACCGGCCGATCCGTTCGCAGACCGAGCTGGCGGACCTGCTCGCCGCCGACGGCGTCGGCGTCACCCAGGCCACCCTCTCGCGGGACCTGGAGGAGTTGGGCGCGGTCAAGGTGCGCGGCGGCGACGGTCCGGCCGTCTACCTGATCCCCGAGGACGGGCAGCGGCCGTTGCGCGACGCCGAGGCCGCGCCGGCCCGGTTGGTACGGCTGCTGCGCGAACTTCTCAACGGGGTCGACTCCAGCGGCAACATCGCCGTGCTGCGGACACCGCCGGGCGCAGCCCAGTACCTGGCCAGCGCGTTGGACCGGGCGGGCCTGCCCGAGATCGTCGGCACCATCGCCGGCGACGACACCATCCTCGTCGTGGCCCGTGAGGCCGTCGGCGGGGCCGCGCTCGGAGACAAGCTCGCCGGTTGGGCCCGCCGGGACGACACCGCTGAAGGGAACACCACGTCATGACCGAGCGGGTCGTGCTCGCGTACTCCGGCGGGTTGGACACCTCCGTCGCCATTCCGTACCTGTCGGAGCAGACCGGCGCCGAGGTGATCGCGGTCGCTGTCGACGTCGGGCAGGGCGGTGAGGATCTCGACGCCATCCGGCAGCGTGCCCTGGACTGCGGCGCCGCCGAGTCCGAGGTGGTGGACGCGCGCGACGAGTTCGCCGCCGACTACTGCCTGCCGGCGATCCGGGCCAACGCGCTCTACATGGACCGCTACCCACTGGTGTCGGCGCTGTCCCGGCCGCTGATCGTCAAGCATCTGGTGGCGGCGGCGCGCACGCACGGCGGCACCATCGTGTCGCACGGCTGCACCGGCAAGGGCAACGACCAGGTCCGGTTCGAGGTGGGCCTGAACGCGCTCGCCCCCGACCTGAAGATCATCGCGCCGGCCCGGGACTTCGCCTGGACCCGGGACAAGGCGATCGCCTTCGCCGAGGAGAAGGGGCTGCCGATCGACGTGTCGGCCAGGTCGCCGTACTCCATCGACCAGAACCTGTGGGGTCGCGCGGTGGAGACCGGCTTCCTGGAGGACATCTGGAACGCCCCCGTCGAGGACCTCTACTCGTACACCTCCGACCCGACCCAGGAGCGCGACCCCGACGAGGTCGTGATCACCTTCGACGGCGGTGTGCCGGTGGCGATCGACGGTGAGACGGTCACCCCGTACCAGGCGATCCTGGAGCTCAACCGGCGCGCCGGCGCCCAGGGCGTGGGCCGGCTCGACATGGTCGAGGACCGCCTGGTCGGCATCAAGAGCCGCGAGGTGTACGAGGCGCCCGGCGCGATCGCCCTGATCACCGCCCACCAGGAGCTGGAGGCGGTGACCGTCGAGCGGGACCTGGCCCGGTTCAAGAAGGGCGTCGATCAGCGCTGGGGCGAACTCGTCTACGACGGTCTGTGGTTCTCGCCGCTGAAGGCGTCGCTGGACGCGTTCATCGACGACGCGCAGCGGCACGTGAGCGGCGAGGTGCGGATGATCCTGCACGGCGGCCGGGCCACTGTGACCGGCCGGCGCTCCGAGGCGAGCCTCTACGACTTCCAGATGGCCACCTACGACACCGGCGACACCTTCGACCAGTCCCTGGCGAAGGGCTTCGTGCAGCTGTGGGGGCTGCCGAGCCGGATGGCCGCGGCTCGGGACGCCCGGTTGGGTAGTGGCGGACAGTGACACGTGTGAGCGCGAAGACTGATCAAACGCGGCAAGCGGGCCCCGCAGTCGCGACCGAAAGGCAACCAACGCAATGATGGGCGACGTGGACGACAAGAGCCTGACCGAGAACAGCGCCGCCACCAACCGGACGAGCCTCTGGGGCGGCCGGTTCGCGGGCGGCCCCGCCGAGGCGCTCGCCCGACTGTCGGTGAGCGTGCAGTTCGACTGGCGCCTGGCCCCGTACGACATCGCCGGTTCGCGGGCGCACGCCCGGGTCCTGGCCGGCGCCGGCCTGCTCGATCCGGAGGAACTGGGCCGGATGCTGGCCGCGCTGGACGACCTGGAGGCCGCCTGCGCCTCCGGAACGTTCCGCCCCACCATCGACGACGAGGACGTGCACACCGCGCTGGAGCGCGGTCTGCTGGAGCGTCTCGGCAGCCTCGGTGGCAAGCTGCGCGCCGGCCGGTCCCGCAACGACCAGGTCGCCACCGACCTGCGGCTCTACCTGCGCGACCACGCCCGGGGCGTGGCCAGCCGCCTGGTCGAGTTGGCGGAGGCGCTGGTCGAGCAGGCCGAGCGGCACATCGACACCGCCGCGCCGGGCATGACCCACCTCCAGCACGCCCAGCCGGTCACCTTCGGGCACTGGCTGCTCGCCCACGTGCAGCCGCTGCTGCGCGACCTCGAACGGCTGCGCGACTGGGACCACCGGGCGGCGATCAGCCCGCTCGGCGCGGGCGCCCTCGCCGGTTCGGGGCTCCCACTGGACCCGGTGGCGGTGGCCAAGGAGTTGGGCTTCCGTACGTCGTTCGCCAACTCGATGGACGCCGTCGCCGACCGGGACTTCGTGGCCGAGTTCCTCTTCACCACCGCCCTGATCGGGGTGCACCTGTCCCGGCTCGGCGAGGAGGTGGTGCTCTGGACCTCGCACGAGTTCGGCTGGGTGGAGCTGGACGACTCCTTCGCCACCGGCTCGTCGATCATGCCGCAGAAGAAGAACGCGGACATCGCCGAGCTGGCCCGGGGCAAGTCCGGGCGTCTGGTCGGCGGCCTGATGACAGTGCTCACCATGCTCAAGGGCCTGCCGATGACCTACGACCGGGACATGCAGGAGGACAAGGAGCCGGCCTTCGACGCGGTCGACACCCTGGAGCTGCTGCTTCCGGCCCTGGCGGGAATGATCTCCACGATGACGGTCCGGGTGGACCGCCTCGTCGCCGCCGCCCCGGTCGGCTTCTCCCTCGCCACCGAGGTCGCCGACTGGCTGGTCCGACGCAATGTGCCGTTCCGCGACGCGCACGAGATCACCGGCCAGTTGGTGGCGCTCTGCGCTGCTCGGGAGTGCGAGCTCAACGACGTCTCCGACGAGGACCTGGCCACGATCAGCGGGCACCTCGACCCGTCGGTGCGCGACGTGCTCTCGGTCCGTTCGGCTCTCGCGGCCCGGACCACCCCCGGTTCCACCGGCCCCGGCCCGGTCGCCGACCAGCTCGCCGCCGCGGCGGACCGGCTGGCCGGCTGGCGGGAGTGGGCCACCGAGCCTGTCGTTCCGCGCTGAGCCGTGCCGTGGCGTCGGCGCCTGCCGCCGGCGCCGCGGCGGTTCAGGCCGTCGGGCGCTCCCGCCTGGGGAGCTTGGCCACCACCATGTCGTACGACGAGTCGACAGCCTCGGTCAGCTCGTCGTCGTCGATCCCGCCGTTGAGGCGCAGCGTGTTCCACCCGGACCGGCCGATGTAGGCCATCACGCTGGCGTCGTCGGGGTGCCGGTGCAGCCACTCGTCGGCCACCTCCCGGGTCGCCCCGCACTTGATGCCGACTGTCGGCTTGCCGCTGTCGCTGCCGAGGAACGCGAAGATCCGGCTGCCCACCTTCACCACCTCGTCGCCCTCCCACGGCTGGTCCAGCCACGCTCCCGGCTTGGCCAGGCAGTACGCCAGCATCTCCGCGCGCTCCATGGGTGCCTCCTCGTCGTGCGCACAGTCTGCCCGCCCGACTGCTGTCGCACACGCGCCGTGCCGGTCCGACGGGCGCGGTCGTCAGGAGGTCTGCTCGGCCGAGCGGGCGGCGACCCGCTCGTAGCGCTGCCGGGCCGCCTGCGCGCTGCCCAACCCCAGCCCGTACGCGATCGCCTGCCAGGTCAGCCCCCGGTCGCGGGCCAGCGTCAGCAGGCCGGCCTCCAGTGCGTCCAGTTCGGCGCGGACGTGGGGCAACAGGGTCAGCGCGGCGGTCAGGTCGGCGGCGTCGATCGGCTCCTCAGCGGGTTCGCGCTCGGCCCCGCCGGCGGCCAGCGCGGTGACCAGGGCGACCGCCTCCCACGGGTCGAGCACGTACGGGTGGGCCCACCGGCCCCGCCGGGTGTCGGTGCCGGCGTGCCGCTCGCTGATCCGCTGTAACGCCTCGTGGGTGCGGTGGGCGCGGGCTCGGCCCGGGTCCGGCACGGTGAAGATGTCCTCGGTCGTCATACCCCGAGCACATCCTATGAACGCATAATTGTCAACAGATTGTTGAAGCCCGGCGGCACGGGGATGCCGTGCCGCCGGGCGACGCCTCAGCGCACCAGGTTGAACTGGCGCTCGCCGAAGATGGGTGTGCAGTACGGGTCACAGGGGCTCGCGGTCACCACACCGAACGCGACGCCCGCTGCGAACGGACGCTCGACCGGGATCACCGCGACCCGCACCTCCTGGGTGCCCTCCGCGCAGGTGACCCTCCGAACCGTCGTGCCCGCGCGCATCGTCTGGCCGACCGCCTGCGCGACCTTGACCGTCACGTCGAACTCGAGGGCCTTCGAGCAGGTCACGGTGACCGGCACGATCGCCGCCGCGCCGTTCGCCTCGATCTTGCCCGTTGCGCCGACCGCGATCGTGGGCAGCGCCGCGTTGTCAGCCTGCGCCGCGGCCCGCAGCGGGACGCTCGCGCTGGCCGACGGGGTGAAGGCCAGGGTCGCGGCTGCCGCGATCAGGCCGGTGGCGATCAG
Organism: Micromonospora sp. NPDC005205; assembly: GCF_040608275.1. Taxonomy (NCBI): domain Bacteria; kingdom Bacillati; phylum Actinomycetota; class Actinomycetes; order Micromonosporales; family Micromonosporaceae; genus Micromonospora; species Micromonospora sp. NPDC005205. The sequence continues at coordinate 12,366 of NZ_JBEXHV010000018.1, read as the reverse complement.
TGGTAGCCGGATGCTCCGTACGGTCATGGTGAATTCCTCCCGTGATGTCGTCGCCCCGTGCGACGACATCGGGAACACTCCCGAGCCGAGGGTCCGGTTTCACTGTTCGGCCGACTGTCTGGTGTGCGACGTGAGTCTTGTTCGGGCCGCCGCTCAGTGGTCGGCGCGCCCGGCCGGGTGCCGGGGAACCGGGATGGGTACGGTCGGAGTCATGGCCCTGTCGTCCGGTGACCGCAGCACCGACACCGACCTGGCGGCGCTGGCGGACCTGCTCGCCGGTCCGGTGCTGCCGGCGGCGCGGGGGCTGCTGGGCTGCCGGCTGTACGCCGGCGGGGTCACCGTCCGGATCACCGAGGTCGAGGCGTACGCGGGCAGTGGCGGCGATCCCGCCTCGCACGCCCATCGGGGCCGCACCCCGCGCAACGCCGTGATGTTCGGCCCCGCCGGGCACGCCTACGTCTACTTCACCTACGGCATGCACTGGTGCGTGAACGTGGTCACCGGGGTCGAGGGAGAGGCTTCCGCCGTGCTGCTGCGCGCCGGCGCGGTGGTCGACGGGCTGGCCACGGCACGGGAGCGCCGGCCGGCCGTCCGGCGGGAGGTGGATCTGGCCCGCGGGCCCGCCCGGCTCTGCTCTGCGCTCGGCATCGACCGTGAGGCGTACGGGGCGGACCTGCTCGGCGACGGCCCGGTCCGTCTACGGCCGCCGGCCGATCCGGTGCCGCCGGAGACGGTGGTGGCGGGTCCCCGGGTCGGGGTGACCGGCGCGCACGATCTGCCTTGGCGGTTCTGGCTGGACGGCGACCCGACGGTCAGCGCGTACCGCCGGCACGTGCCGCGCGTCCGAAGCTGACCGACCTGCGGCGTGTGGGCGGCGGGGGTTGTCGGAGGGTGTGGCCATAATCACCGGACCTGCTCACCGACGGTTCGGAGGACGTCATGGCGACACTGCTCGCGATCGGCACAGCCAAGGGATTGTTTCTCGCCACCAGCACCGACGAGCGGCGCAGTTGGGAGATCACCGGTCCGCACTTTCCGATGACGGGTGTCTACGCGGTCGCCGTCGACACCCGACGTTCCACCCCGCGGCTGCTCGCCGGCATGACCAGCTCCCACTTCGGCCCCAGCGTCGCCACCAGCGACGACCTCGGCGCTTCCTGGGACGAGCCCGACCAGGCGCCGGTCGCGTTTCCAGCCGACACCGGCGTCTCCCTCGGCCGGGTGTGGCAGTTGACGCCGGCCGGCCCCGACGAGCCGGACGTGGTCTGGGCCGGCACCGAGCCCTCGGCGTTGTTCAGGTCCAGCGACGGTGGCCGCAGCTTCGAGCTGGTCCGTTCCCTCTGGGACCATCCGCACCGCCCGCAGTGGGAGGGCGGCTTCGGTGGTCAGGCCGTGCACACGGTGCTGCCTCACCCGCGTGACCCGGCTCGGCTGCTGGTCGCCATGTCCACCGGTGGGGTCTACCGCTCGGAGGACGCGGGCGCGAGCTGGGCGCCGGGCAACACCGGCATCCGCGCCTACTTCATGCCCGACGAGTGGCCGGAGTTCGGCCAGTGCGTGCACAAGGTCGCCCGGGACGCGGCCAACCCCGAGCGGCTGTACGCGCAGAACCACCACGGCGTCTACCGTTCCGACGACGACGGGCGCACCTGGTCCTCGATCGCCGACGGGCTGCCCAGCGACTTCGGCTTCCCGATGGTGGCCCACCCGGGGCGCGGCGGCACGGTGTGGACCTTCCCGTTGGTGGCCGACGGCGAGCGGTTCCCGACCGACCACCGCTGCCGGGTGTTCCGTTCCGTCGACGCCGGCGGCAAGTGGGAGCCGCTGTCGGTGGGGCTGCCCGAGGGCCCGTTCTATCCGGCGGTGCTGCGCGACGCGATGTGCGCCGACGACGCCAGCCCCGGTGGGGTCTACTTCGGCACCCGCTCCGGCTCGGTCTTCGCCAGCCGCGACGAGGGTGACTCCTGGTCCCTGATCGCGGCGCACCTGCCCGACGTGCTCTGCGTCCGCGCCGCGGAGGTCTGAGCGTGGTCACCGTGCTGCTGCCCGGCCCGCTGCGCGGCGAGGCCGGGGGCGCGAGTCGGCTGACCGTCACCGCCGCCGGGACGCTGCGGGCGATCCTCGACGAGATGGCCGTCGCGCACCCCCGGCTGGGCCGGCGCATCCGCGACGAGCGTGGTGAGCTGCGCCGCTACGTCAACGTCTTCGTCGACGGGGAAGACTGCCGGCACTCCGGTGGCCTGGCCACCCCCGTCAAGGACGGCGCGGAGGTGCAGGTGCTGCCGTCGGTGGCGGGCGGCTGATAGGGCCGACACCGTGGGGAGACCTTCGACCTGATGTCCGCTTACGGAGGTGACCGGCGCCACTGCGAGGCGTACCGCCGACGGAATAGTTGCGTCGTCAAATAAGTTGTGAGCTGCGTCCGGGTACCACGACGGCACCCGGTTGACACGCGAGGAGCTGGTCATGCAGTTCGGAATCTTCACCGTCGGTGACGTCACGGTCGATCCGACCACCGGTCGGGAGCCGACCGAGCGTGAGCGGATCAAGGCGATGGTCGCCATCGCGTTGAAGGCCGAGGAGGTCGGCCTGGATGTCTTCGCCACCGGCGAGCACCACAACCCGCCGTTCGTGCCGTCGTCACCCACCACCATGCTCGGCTACATCGCGGCGCGTACCGAGCGGCTGCTGCTGTCCACCGCCACCACGCTGATCACCACGAACGACCCGGTGAAGATCGCCGAGGACTACGCGATGCTCCAGCACCTCTCCGACGGCCGGGTGGACCTCATGATGGGCCGCGGCAACACCGGCCCGGTCTACCCCTGGTTCGGCAAGGACATCCGCGCCGGCATCCCCCTGGCCATCGAGAACTACGACCTGCTGCACCGGCTGTGGCGCGAGGACGTGGTCGACTGGAAGGGCAAGTACCGCACCCCACTGCAGTCGTTCACCTCGACGCCGCGCCCGCTCGACGGCGTGCCCCCGTTCGTCTGGCACGGCTCGATCCGCAGCCCGGAGATCGCCGAGCAGGCCGCCTACTACGGTGACGGCTTCTTCGCCAACCACATCTTCTGGCCCAAGGAGCACACCCAGCGGATGATCGCGCTCTACCGCCAGCGGTACGCGCACTACGGCCACGGCTCCGCCGACCAGGCCATCGTCGGCCTCGGTGGGCAGGTGTTCATGCGCCGCAACTCGCAGGACGCGGTCCGGGAGTTCCGGCCCTACTTCGACAACGCCCCGGTCTACGGGCACGGGCCGTCGCTGGAGGACTTCACCCGGGAGACCCCGCTGACCGTGGGCAGCCCGCAGCAGGTCATCGACCGCACGCTCGGCTTCCGGGAGTACGTCGGTGACTACCAGCGGCAGCTGTTCCTGATGGACCACGCCGGGTTGCCGCTGAAGACCGTGCTGGAGCAGCTCGACCTGCTCGGCGAGGAGGTCGTGCCGGTGCTGCGCAAGGAGTTCGCCGCGAGACGTCCGGCGCACGTGCCGGCGGCGCCGACGCACGCCTCGCTGGTCGCCGCCGCGGGCGGCGCCAAGGACAGCACAGTGCACGCCGTCGACGACGTGACGGGCAAGGCGCCGGAGGGGGCGACCCGATGACCCACCGCACCCTGGCCGTGATCTCGGCGGGGCTGAGTCAGCCCTCGTCGACCCGGCTGCTCGCCGACCAGCTCGCCGCGGCCACCCGCGACGAGTTGGTCCGGCGCGGCTCCGACGTGCAGCTGCACGTCGTCGACCTGCGCGAGTACGCCCACGACGTGGTGAACAACATGCTCACCGGGTTCGCGCCGGCAGCGCTGCGCGAGGTCGTCGACACGGTGACCGGGGCGGACGGGCTCATCGCCGTCACCCCGATCTTCAGCGCCTCGTACAACGGGCTGTTCAAGTCCTTCTTCGACGTGTTGGATTCCGAGTCGCTCGTCGACCGGCCGGTGCTGATCGGCGCGACCGGCGGCACCGCCCGGCACTCGTTGGCACTGGAGCACGCCGTCCGCCCGATGTTCGCCTACCTTCGGTCGGTGGTCGTCCCGACGGCGGTCTTCGCCGCTCCGGAGGACTGGTCCGACGGCACCGCCGACGGCGCGTTGCGCGCCCGGATCCGGCGCGCCGCCGGGGAGTTGGCCGACCAGATCGAGCGGCGGCCGCCGGCCACCGGGCCGGCCGATCCGTTCGCCCTCACCACCGACTTCCTGCAGATGCTCGGCCGAGGCGACGGAGCGCCGGTCAGCTGACCGGGTGGGCGACCAGCACCGGGCAGTGCGCGTGCTGGATCGCCGCCTGACTGACCGACCCGAGCAACAGACCGGTGAAACCGGCCCGGCCCCGGGTGCCCACGACCAGCAGCGCCGCCGTGCCGCTGGCCTCGATGAGCCCCTGGGCCGCGCCGGCCGCCCGGACCGGATGCTCGCGCACCACCAGGTCGGGGTGGTCGGCGCGCACCACGGCGGAAGCGTCGGCCAGGAGTCGCACCACGTCGGCCTGGTACGCGGCCTGCGACTCCTCGATCTCCTCCGGCACCGTCCGGGCCCCGTCCGCAGGACCGACGTGCACCAGCACCAGCGGCACGTCCCGCAGCGCCGCCTCCTCGGCGCCCAGGCCCACGGCGAGCCGGGACGACTCGGACCCGTCGACGCCGACCAGCACCGGGCCGTCCACCGGGATCGGCTGCTCGTCCGGGCGGACCACCAGCACCGGGCAGTGGGCGTGCGCGGCCACCTGCGCGCCGACCGAGCCGAGCAGCAGCCCGGTGAACCCGCCCAGACCACGGCTGCCCACCACGACCAGCTCCGCCCGGCGGGACTCCTCGATCATGGTGGCTCCCGGGCCCCCGAGGATCTGACGCACCTCGGCGGCGAGGCCGGGCCACCGGTCGGTCAGCTCGGCCGCCGTGCGCTCCAGCATCTGCTGCGCCTCCGCGGAGGGCGGGGGCACCCCGATGTCGTACGGGTTGAGCGGCACGCCGTAGCCGGACGGATGCAGGTACCCGTGTACCAGGAGCAGCGGTCGAGACCGGAGCACGGCGGCCCGCGCCGCGTGTTCGGCGGCGACGAGGCTGGACGGCGATCCGTCCACGCCCACCACGACAGGTCGGTTCATCGGCGCTCCCTGGGTCGGTCAGCTCATTGTCGACCGCTCGGCCGCACCGCAAGGTCCGGACGCGCCGGTTCCGGACTCGCGGCGGTCCGACACTTGCACGTAATTACGTATGTTCGTAGTATCGACGCATGGACACCGTGGAAGATCGGCTCGCCGCGCTGGAGGCACAGGTTGCCGCGTTGAGCGAGCGGCCCGCCGCCGCGCCGCCACCACCCGCGCCGGAGGGCACCTTCTGGGCACTCGACGGCCTCAAGCAGCGCCTGCCACCCGACGGGTCGGGCGCGGTGCTCTACACCGGCACCGTTCGCGTCGCCGGCCAGCACTACGACTGGCAGTACGGCCGCACCGTCGACGACCTGCTCGCCGCCGACTGGACGGACCTGCCCAGCACCCTCTCCGCGTTGGCCCACCCGGTGCGGCTGCGGCTCCTGCGGGAGATCCTCGGCGGCCGGCAGAGCACCAGCGAGCTGGCCGAGATCGAGGAGTTGGGCACCACCGGCCAACTGCATCACCACCTGCGCCAGATCACCGCCGCCGGTTGGCTGCGCAGCGCCGGCCGAGGCCGGTACGCGGTCCCCGCCGAACGCGTGGTGCCGTTGCTGGCCATCCTCACCGCCGCCGGCCGCTGACCAGACGCGGCCCGGCCGCCCATCCGACGACCCCATGGATGGAGGAACCACAATGCGCCGGACGACAGTCACCGTCCTCGCCGTCGCGCTGATCGCCGGCCTGGTCGGGGTGGCGTTGATGCCCCGGGTGCCCCGACTCGGCGGGCAGAGCACCGGCGACCGCGACCTGGCCGCCGCCGCCCGTTCGGTTACGCCCGACCAGTCAGGGCTGCGCGGGCTCGCCGTCGCCCTGGTCGAGAACGGCCGGATCCGCACCGCCGGACTGGGTGACCGGGACCTCACCGGTCGACCCGTGGAGCCGGGCACCCCGTTCGAGATCGGCTCGGTCACCAAGGCGTTGACCGGCATGCTCCTCGCCGACCAGGTCGCCGCCGGTGTCGTCGGCCCGGACGACCGGCTCGGCGCCACCTGGCCCGAGATCACCGGCCCCGCCCGCGACGTCACGCTCGCCGAACTCGCCAGCCACCGCGCCGGCCTGCCCCGGCTGGCCCCCGGCTCCCCCCTGGGGTGGGCACGCATCCTCTGGTCCAACGTCTCCGGCGCAAACCCCTACGCCGGGCAGGGCGTCGACGCCGTTCGCAGCGCCACCGACCGGGTCGACACCGACGACGACGAGCGCGGCGAGGTCCACTACTCCAACCTCGGGCCGTCCGTGCTCGGCCACGCGCTCGCCGCGAAGGCCGGCGTCGCGTACCCCGAGTTGCTGCACGACCGGCTGCTACGGCCGCTCGACATGACGGCCACCACTGTCGCCACCCGCGTCGACGACCTGCCGGCCGATCGCGCCGAGGGCAGCCGGGCCGGCGGCCGGCCGCTCGACCCGTGGGCAGGAGCCGGCTACGCCCCGGCCGGCGCCGGCCCCTGGTCGACGGCCGAGGATCTGGGCAGGTTGCTCGCCGCGACTCTCGTCGGCACCGCACCCGGTGCCGACGCCGCCACCGCCCGTTTCCGCGAGGACGACGACACCCGCATCGGGTACGGCTGGTTCACCACCCGGCACGGCGACCGCGAGATCGTCTGGCACAACGGCGCTACCGGCGGTTTCCGGTCCTACGTCGGCCTCGAACGGGCGACCGGGCGGGCGGTGGTGGTGCTCGGCAACACGGACAAGGGCGTCGAGCCGATCGGGCTGCGGCTGCTCGGGGTGCCACCGAAGGAGGCCGACTCGGCGACGTCGATGGTGCTGCCGTGGATCGGCGCCGGCCTCGCGGTTGCCTTCACCTTCCTCGGCGGCCTCTCCCTTCTCGGCACCGCCCGCCGTCGCCAACTGGACCAGGTGACGTTGCTGGCTGCGGCGGTCTGGGCGTTCGCCTACCTCGGCCTGGGGCACCGAATGGGGGACTGGTCGATGGTGCCGGCCTGGCTGTGGCCGCTCGGCGCCGGCCTGTCGGCGGCGGGGGTGGCCCTGGCGGCGACCCGGTGGCGCGCCCTGCCGGTGGTCGACGCGCGGGTGCCGTGGCGTCGACTGCTGTCGGTGGCGAGTTCCCTGGGCGCCGCCGTGCTGGCGGTCGTGGCCGTCGTCGGCTGACTCCACGCCTCGGCGTGTCGTCACCGCCGTTACGTACCCTCGGCCGATGACCTCCGATCTGCTGCTGCGCCCGGTCCGTGAGGACGACCTCGTCGAGTTCTTCCTGCACCAGCAGGACCCGGAGGCCAACCGGATGGCCGCGTTCGGCCCGAAGGACCCGTCCGACCGTCGGGAGTTCGCCGCACACTGGGCCCGGGTGCTCACCAACCCGCAGAACCTGGTCCGCACCGCCGAGGTCGACGGCGAGGTGGTCGGCTACGTGACGGCCTTCCCCGTCGGCGACCAGACCGAGGTCAGCTACTGGATCGACCCGGCACGTTGGGGTCGGGGCCACGCCACGTCGGCCCTGGCCGCCCTGCTGCGCGAGCTGCCCCGGCCGGTGCACGCCCGCGCCGCCAAGGACAACGCCGCCTCCCTCGCGGTGCTCCGCAAGTGCGGGTTCGTGGTGATCGGTGAAGACTCGGGGTACGCCAACGGCCGCGGCGAAGACGTCGAGGAGTGGCTGTTGGAGCTGCCCGCCGACGCCTCTGACCTGGGCGGGCACTAGTCTCGCGGCGTGAACTGGTTGGATCTCGTCGGCTGGGCCGGCTCCGCGGTGCTGGTCTGGTCGCTGCTGCAGTCGCGCATCCTGCGGCTCCGGGCGCTCAACCTCGTCGGCTGCTTCGTGCTGATCGGCTACAACGCCGCGATCGAGGTCTGGCCCGGCGTCGGGCTCAACGTCGTGCTCGCGGTGATCAACATCTGGTACCTGCGCGGGATGCTCGCCACCCGGCACGACGAGAAGACCTACCAGGTGGTGGAGGTCGGCGTCGGCGACCAGTTCCTCGCGCACACGCTGCGGGTGCACGCCGCCGACATCACCCGGTTCAACCCCGGCTTCCACTGGGACCCGGACGCGTCGGGGCGCTCGGCGTTCCTGGTGGTCACCGCTGACGAGGTGGTCGGCGTGGTGCTGTCGCACGCCGAGGCGCCCGGTGTCGCCCAGATCGACCTGGACTACGTGACCCCGAAATTCCGGGACTTCACCCCGGGCGAGTTCGTCTACCGGCGCAGCCACCTGTTCACCGAACGGGGCTTCCACCGGGTGGTCAGCCCGCCCCGGATGGTGGCCCCCTACTACCACCGGCTCGGCTTCCGCCCGGACGGCGACTCGTACGTCCTCGACCTGCCGGCGTCGCCAACTCCCCAGTCGGCCTGACCCACCGATGCCCCAGTCGGCGTAGCGTCACCGTCGTCCGGTTCGGCGTAGCCTCGCCGGAGCAGGATTCGGCCGGCGCCGGACGGGGCAAAGACACGCCTACGCCGGGCGGGCTCGCCGACCGGCGGGTGCCGCGCGGAGCAGCCGGTGCCACCACCACGAGGGAGCGAACCGGGCGTGCAGAGCTACGGGAGCCAACTGGCCCTGGTCGGAGTCCTGGTCGTGATCAACGCGCTCTTCGCGGGCAGCGAGATGGCGTTGGTGTCGCTGCGAGACAGCCAGATCCAGCGGCTGGAGCGCACCAGCCGGGCCGGACGGGTGCTGGCCCGGCTCGCCAAGGACCCGAACCGCTTCCTGGCCACCATCCAGATCGGCATCACCCTCGCCGGCTTCCTGGCCTCCGCCGCCGCGGCGGTCTCGCTGGCGAAACCCCTGGTGCCGCTGCTCGGGGCCTTCGGCAGCGCCGCCGAGACGGTGGCGATCGTGGCGGTCACCCTCGCGCTGACCTTCGTCACCCTGGTCTTCGGCGAGCTGGCGCCCAAGCGGATCGCCATGCAGTCCGCCGAGCGGTGGGCGCTGCTGGTGGCCCGCCCGCTCGACCTGCTCGCCAGCCTCACCCGGCCGGCCGTCTGGGCCCTCGGCGCCACCAGCGACGTGGTGGTCCGCCTGGTCGGGCTCAACCCCAAACACGAGCCGGAGGAGATCGGCCCGGACGAGCTGCGCGACATCGTCGCCGGCAACCACGGCTTCACCAAGGAGCAGCGCACCATCATCGCGGGTGCCGTGGAGATCGCCGACCGGCGGTTGCGGGCTGTCCTCGTACCCCGGTTGCAGGTCTTCACGCTCGACAGCGGGACCACGGCGGAGGCCGCGCGGCTCGTGCTGGCCGCCACCGGGCACTCCCGGGCTCCGGTCGTGCGCCACGGCGGCCTGGACGACACGGCCGGGGTGATTCACCTGCGTGACCTGGTGGGTGTGCCCGACGACCGCCCGGTCGACGAGATCGCCCGACCGCCGATGCTGCTGCCCGACTCGCTGCCGGTGGTGGAGGCGCTGCGCCAGTTCAAGGCCGAGCGTCAGCACATCGCGCTCGTCGTGGACGAGCGCGGCGCCGTCGACGGCATCGTGACGCTGGAGGACATCCTGGAGGAGATCGTCGGTGAGATCTACGACGAGACCGACCGGGACGTGCGCTCGGTGCGGCGTGAACCCGACGGTGCGCTGGTGCTGCCCGGCACCTTCCCGGTGCACGACCTGCCGGACATCGGCGTGGAGCTGCCGTCGCGCCCGGCCGGTGACTACACGACAGTCGCCGGGCTGGTGCTGGCCCGGCTCGGGCACATCCCCACCGTCGCCGGGGAGGACGTCACGCTCGACGGTTGGGTGCTGATGGTGGCCGGCATCGACCACCGGGCGATCACCGAGGTACGGCTCAGCCGTGTACCCGATGAAACCGACGGCGACGGCGACACCGACCAGCCCGCGGAGCCGGTGCTGGACGAGGCCCGCAGTTGACCGGTGCGGCGAACGCCGTCGCTCAGGCGGGCGAGAGGTTCTGCAGCCGGACCTGACCACGGGCGACCAGCTGCTCGTCGGCGTCGGTGATCTCCACCTGCCAGAGCTGCTGGCTGCGGCCCCGGTGCACCGGGGTGCCGATCGCCCTCAGCTCGCCCTCCCGGACGGCCCGCAGGAAGTCGGTCTGGTTCGACACCCCGACCACAGTGCCCCGGTCGGCCAGCCAGAGGGCGCCACCCACGCTGGCCGCGGTCTCCACGACCGAGCAGTACACCCCGCCGTGCTGGATGCCGAACGGCTGGTGCAGCTGCGGGCCGACCTGCCAGCTGATGACCACCCGGTCGGCGCTGGCCTCCTCGAACTTGAGGCCGAGCAGGGCGACGAAGCCGCCCGTCAGGTCCGGAATCTCCATGGCAAGGCCCTCCTCGATCAACTGGCGCAAGCCTAGCCGGGGCGGGTTGGGCCAAACCCGGTATGGGTTGGTGCCGGCGATGGGGGAGAATCGGTGACCGTGACCGACAGCAGCCCTCCGCCGTCCGGGCGGGACTCCCTGACCGATGACCTGCTCTGGCGTGGCCTGATACAGGACTCGACCGGCCTCGACGAGCTGCGCGAGCTGCTCGACGGTGGGAAGTCCGCCACGTACTACGTGGGCTTCGACCCCACCGCGGCGAGCCTGCACGTCGGCAACCTCATGCAGGTCCTCATGGCCCGCCGGCTGCAACTCGCCGGCCATCGCCCGTTGCTGCTGGTCGGCGGCGCTACGGGGCAGATCGGTGACCCGAAGGAGAGCGCCGAGCGGGCGCTCAACCCGACCGAGGTGATCGCCGGCTGGGTCGAGCGGATCCGCGACCAGCTCGCGCCCTTCGTGTCGTACTCCGGCGAGAACGCGGCGCAGTTGGTCAACAACCTGGACTGGACCGGCGAGATGTCGATCGTCGAGTTCCTCCGCGACGTGGGCAAACACTTCCCGGTGAACAAGATGCTCGCGCGAGAGGTGGTGCGGGCCCGGCTGGAGACCGGCATCAGCTACACCGAGTTCAGCTACCAACTGCTCCAGGCCAACGACTTCTTCGAGCTGCACCGCCGGCACGGCTGTCAGCTCCAGTTCGGTGGCTCCGACCAGTGGGGCAACATCACCGCCGGCGTCGACTACGTACGCCGACGGGGCGCGGGGCCGGTGCAGGCCTTCACCACGCCGCTCGTCACCAAGTCCGACGGTACGAAGTTCGGTAAGAGCGAGGGCGGTGCTGTCTGGCTCGACCCGACGATGACCAGCCCGTACTCCTTCTACCAGTTCTGGCTCAACGTCGAGGACCAGGAGGTCGACCGCTACCTGCGGTACTTCAGCTTCCGCACCCGCGACGAGCTGGAAGAGCTGGCCAAGGCGACAGCCGAGCGGCCGGCGGCCCGCCTGGCGCAGCGGGCGCTCGCCGAGGAGCTGACCACACTGGTGCACGGTGCCGACGAGACCCGACAGGCGATCGCCGCCAGCCAGGCGCTCTTCGGCCGCGGATCGTTGGACGAGCTGTCGCCGGAGACCCTGCGCGCGGCCCTCGCCGAGGCGGGCCTCGTACGCCTCACCGGCGAATTGCCGGATGTGGCGGGTCTACTGCGGGACTCCGGTCTGGTGAGTGGCCTCAAGGAGGCTCGGCGGGTGATCGCCGAGGGCGGCGCCTACGTCAACAACAACCGGGTGACCGCTGTGGACGCCGGGGTGTCGCCGACCGACCTGCTGCATGGGCGATACCTGGTGCTGCGCCGGGGGAAGCGTTCGTTCGCGGGCGTTGAGCTGGGCGAATAGCCACCTGTCGACGATGTGACGGGGGACGCGTCCGGCGGATTTGACGATCATCCCGCCGGACGCGTAACTTTCTCTCTGCCAGCGCGGAACGGACGAAACAGGCGAAAGCCTGAAGCGGCCGGAGCGCAGGCCAACGGCCTGGGGGTCGGGTGGGCACGCCCACCGGAGCCCCAACCGGGAGGTGCCGCCAGAAACGCCGCGAGGCGGATTTGGCGCTGCGAAACCGACCGGGTATGGTTACGAACCGGCAGGGCACCGGGCGGGTCGCGGGAAATCGCGACGGCCGGCCTGCCGAATCCATGACGAGAGCGGCGCAAGCCGGTTGCGACATGGTGCCCGCTTTATCGGGTTGAAGCATGACGAACCGTGAAATATCGGTTTGACAGGGCGGAAACGAGCGGGTAACGTAGTAAAAGTGCCTGGCGCTGAAAGCGCGGGGCGCGGAGTGTGGAAAAGCCCCGTGATGGGTGCCGCTGAGTGTGGTGCTTTGATCGGTGTGTGGTTGTTCTTTGAGAACTCAACAGGGTGCTTGTAAAGCCAGTGCCAATTATGATTTATACCCCGGACTGGTCAGTTTTTGCTGGCT
>NZ_JBEXHV010000017.1:0-132291 GCF_040608275.1 Micromonospora sp. NPDC005205 | reverse complement strand
GTTCGGCTGGAGCCGCGTCGTGCCACTCGCCGAGAGGCGACCTGCACACCGACACCAGCGCCGCCCCCGGCCCACCAGCCGGGGGCGGCGCTGTCTGTGCTCACCTGTCAGATCGTCGCGGCACAATGTCCGGGTGACTGACGCACAGTCGTGGTCCGAGCAGTCGGGCGTACTCGTACTCCCCAGTGGGGCGACGGTGCGCGGTCGCCGCATCGCTGCTGCGACCTCGCCCGCCGACTTCGCCGTGCTGCTGGCACCTGGTCCGGAGCCCGCCTGGCCCTACCGGCGGATCCGTTGGCCCGATTTCTGGGTGCCGCTCGACCGCGCCGAAGCCCTCGACGTCCTACGGGAAGCGCTGCGACGGGCCCACGACGGTGAACGTGTCGAGGTGGCCTGCCGGGGTGGGTTGGGTCGCACCGGGACGGCCCTGGCCGCGCTGGCGATCCTCGACGGTCTGCCGGTCGAGCGGGCGGTGCCGTGGGTGCGGGCCGGTTACCACCCGAAGGCGGTGGAAACCCCCTGGCAGCGGCGCTGGCTGCGCCGCGTCACCTGACGCCGCCGCCGGAGCGCCGCCGCCGGAGCGCCGCCGTGACGCCGCGCCAGCCGACCGCATCCACCGGCACCGCCGGCCCGCCGCCACCGGGACCGCCGGACCGCTGCCGCCGGCCCGCCGCCGGCCCGCCGCCGCTCGTGCCGGGACCCGTCGCCGCTGTGCGCCGGCCGGTCGCGGGGCACCGGCGTCAGCCCTGGCCGATCACCGCCGGGTCGTCGACGTACTCGCGGAGGTGCTTGGCGGTGAGGGTGTCGCCGGTGGCGACCAGCTCGGCCGGTGTGCCGGTGAAGACGATGCGGCCACCGTCGTGGCCGGCGCCGGGGCCGAGGTCGATGAGCCAGTCGGCGTGTGCCATGACCGCCTGGTGGTGCTCGATGACGATCACCGTGTTTCCGGCGTCGACCATCCGGTCGAGCAGGGCCAGCAGTTGGTCCACGTCGGCCAGGTGCAGGCCCGTGGTCGGCTCGTCGAGGACGTACGTGGTGGTCTTCTCGGCCAGGTGGATGGCGAGCTTGAGTCGTTGCCGCTCCCCGCCGGACAGGGTGGTCAGCGGCTGGCCGAGGCTGAGGTAGCCCAGCCCGACGTCGACCAACCGGCCGAGGATGACGTGCGCCGCCCCGCTGGGGAAGAACGCGTACGCCTCGGTGACGGACATGGTCAGCACCTCGTGGATGTTCTTGCCACGCAGCGTGTACGTGAGCACCGTGTCGGTGAAGCGCCGCCCCTCGCACCGTTCGCAGACGCTCGCGACGCCGGCCATCATCGCCAGGTCGGTGTAGATGAGGCCGATTCCCTTGCAGGTCGGGCAGGCGCCCTCGGAGTTGGCGCTGAACAGCGCGGCCTTGACCCCGTTGGCCTTGGCGAAGGCGGTGCGGATCGGGTCGAGCAGCCCGCTGTAGGTGGCCGGGTTGCTGCGTCGTGAGCCGCGGATCGGGGACTGGTCGACGATGACGACCCCGGACCGGCCGCGCAGGGAGCCGTGGATCAGTGAACTCTTGCCGGATCCGGCCACGCCGGTGACCACGGTGAGGACCCCGAGCGGGATGTCCACGTCCACGTCGTGCAGGTTGTGCAGGTCGGCCTGGCGGATGGCGAGCTGCCCGGTGGGTTGGCGTACGTCGGAACGCACTGTCACCCGGTGGTCCAGGTGGCGGCCGGTGAGCGTGTCGGAGCGGCGCAGGCAGGGGATGTCGCCGGTGAAGCAGATCCGGCCACCGTCGGTGCCGGCGCCCGGTCCGAGGTCGACCACGTGGTCGGCGATGGCGATGGTTTCCGGTTTGTGTTCCACCACCAGCACGGTGTTGCCCTTGTCGCGCAGCCGCAGCAGCAGGTCGTTCATCCGGGCGATGTCGTGCGGGTGCAGGCCGACGGTGGGTTCGTCGAAGACGTAGGTGACGTCGGAGAGGCTGGAGCCGAGGTGCCGGACCATTTTCACCCGTTGCGCCTCGCCGCCGGAGAGGGTCGCCGACTCGCGGTCCAGGCTGAGGTAGCCCAGACCGATCTCGACCAGGGAGTCCAGCAGGTCGCGGAGGTTGGCGACGAGTGGCGCGGCCCCCGGGTCGTCGACGGTGCGGACGAACGCTGCCAGGTCGCTGATCTGCATGGCGGAGCAGTCGGCGATGTTGCGCCCGGCGATCCGTGACGACAGGGCCGCCGCGTTGAGTCGGGTGCCACCGCAGTCGCCGCAGCTGGTGAAGGTGACCGCCCGGTCGACGAAGGCGCGGATGTGCGGTTGCATCAGCTCGCGGTCCTTGGCCAGGAGGAGCCGCTTGACCTTGACCGCCAGCCCTTCGTACGTCCAGTTGTTGCTGCCCACCTTGATCTTGGTGGCCGGCTTGTGCAGGAAGTCCTCCCACTGTTGCGGGGTGAAGTCCTGGAGTTTGACGTCCGGGTCGAACAGGCCGGAGCCGACGATGGTCTGCCAGTACCAGGAGTCGACAGCGAAGTTGGGCACTGTGATCGCGCCGTCGTTGAGGGAGCGCTCGACGTCGACCAGCTCGTTGATGTCGAGGTCGGAGACCCGGCCCAGCCCTTCGCAGGTGGGGCACATGCCCTCGGGCAGGTTGAAGCTGAACGCCCCGGTGCCGCCGATGGACGGTTGGCCGAGCCGGCTGAAGAGGATCCGCAGCATCGCGTACGCGTCGGTGGCGGTGCCGACGGTGGAGCGGGAGTTGACCCCCATCCGCTCCTGGTCGACGACGATGGCCGCGCTGAGGTTGCGGAGCGAGTCGACGTCCGGCCGGTTGAGGTTCGGCATGAACGACTGGAGGAACGCGCTGTAGGTCTCGTTGATCATGCGCTGGGACTCGGCGGCGATGGTGCCGAAGACCAGCGACGACTTGCCCGACCCGGAGACGCCGGTGAAGACGGTCAACCGGCGTTTGGGGATGTCGACCGAGACGTCGGCGAGGTTGTTCTCCCGCGCCCCGCGTACCTCGATCATGTCGTGGCTGTCGGCGGCGGACCATGCTGGCTGCGACATACGAACCCTTCACGGAATCGTGGCGGGACTTTGCCCCGCCGGGCACTGGCGGGTTCCATTGTCTCATTCATCCCCATGTAGACAGTTCTGGCGAAGTTCGAGCGCAGGCAGCGGCGCTACGTGCGGGAAAGTCTCAAATCACGTCGTAAGCGGTACGGTGGCTCGCGTGGACGTCGCCTCGCAGGATCGGCTGCGCGCCGTGGACCTGGCGGCCACCGTCGGGATCTCGGTGCAGCAGGTGCGCAACTACGTCGAGTTGGGGGTGCTGCCGCCGGTGCGGCGCACCGCCAGCGGCTACCGGATCTTCACGACCGAGCACGCCCGGGCGCTGACAGTGGCGCGGCGGTTGGCCGAGGGGCACGGTTGGAGCCGTACCCGGGAGATCATGGCGGCGGTGCACGCTGGTGACCTGCCGGCGGCCCTGGCGGCGCTCGACGGCGGCCATGCCGAGCTGGATTGGGAACGCGCCGAGATCCGCCGGGTGCTCGGCGCCTTCGAGACCGTGCTGGCCAGCCCACCGGCGACCCGACCCGCACCACGCCACGGCGCCCGCATCGGCGAGGTCGCCGCCCTGGTCGGGGTCCGGACCTCGCAGCTGCGGCTGTGGGAGGAGCGCGAGCTGCTGCGGCCGGGACGCACCCCGGGGACCAACTACCGGGTGTACGACGAGGCGGAGCTACGCGCGGCGCAGGTCATCGCGTTGCTGCGGCGGGGCGCGTACCCGTTCGAGATCATCGCCGCGGTGCTGGGCGAGCTGCGGACCACCGGCAGCGCCCAGCGGGTCCGCGCCGAGCTGGGACGCCGCGAGCAGGAGCTGCACAACCGCAGCCTGCGTCGGCTGCGGGGCAGCGCTGCCCTGCACGACTACCTGCGCGCTCGCGGCGACGCGAGTTGACCGGCATCCCGTCCCGCCGGGCGATCGTCCTGACTAGGGTCGGGCACATGAGAGCTGCGCTGCTGGCGGCCACGACGTCCGCCGTCCTGCTCGCTCCCGTGCCGGTCGGTGCGACGGGAGCGTCCGCCGCGCCGACGGTGCGCTGCCCCCGGGTCCCGGTGCCGGCGGCGTCCCGCCCACCCAGGCCGTCGCCCCCGCCCGCCGTGCCCGAGCAACGGATGATCGGCGGCGCGGCGCTGGACACGGCCGGCCTGGTCGTGCCGTCCGGCGCGGCCGCGCCGCCGAGGGTCACCGCCACGTCGTGGCTGGTCGCCGACCTGGACAGCGGCCAGGTGCTCGGCGGCTGCGGCCCCCACGAGTACGGCACACCGGCGAGCGTGCAGAAGCTCCTGCTGGCGGCCACGATGCTGCCCAGGCTCGACCCGAAGCAGATTGTCACCGTCACCGACGCGGACATGAACATCGAACCCGGCTCGTCGGCCGTGGGCCTGGTCGCGGGCGGCCGGTACACCATCGAGACCATCTGGCTCGGGTTGCTGCTCAACTCCGGTAACGAGGCCGCCAACGCCCTCGCGCGACTCGGCAGCGGAACGGACAGCGCCGCCGGCGTACGCGCCATGAACGAGCAGGCCCACCACCTCGGCGCGCTCCAGACGCACGCGGTCACCCCGTCCGGGCTGGACGGCAAGGGGCAGTTCACCAGCGCGTACGACCTGGCGCTGATCGCCCGTGCCTGCTTCGCCGAGCCAAACTTCCGTCGGTACGCGCTGACCGAGCAGGCGTCGATTCCGGTTCAGCCGGCGCAACGCACCAAGGGCTTCGAGATCCAGAACGAGAACCAGCTCATCTACCGGTACCCGGGGGCGCTCGGCGGCAAGACCGGCTTCACCGACCTGGCCCGGCACACCTACGTGGGGGCGGCGGAACGCGGCGGGCGGCGGCTGGTGGTGACCCTGCTGGGCGCCGAATCGGCACCGGTGCGCGGCTGGGAGCAGGGCGCGGCCCTCCTGGACTGGGGCTTCACGCTGCCGCGGGGCGCCGCCGTGGGTCGGCTGGTCGAGCCCGGCGAGCTGACCGCCACCCCGTCGGCGGCGCCGTCCGCGCTGGCGGCACCCGGCGCGCCCCGACCGGCGGCGGCCAGTGGGCCCGCGCCTACCGGCTCGGGGTGGCTCTGGTCGGTGATGGCGGTCAGCGGCGCGACGGTGGTCGCGTTGATGGGCGGCGTGCTGTGGCGGCGTCGCCGCCGGATGCCCTGACGGATCGACATCGGGCGCTGCCGTCCATAGACTCCGGTCTTTCTGGCTCCACCAGTCCAGGAGGATCCCTGTGTCGAGTGAACTCGAACCGCGCCCCGCAGTGACGGCACCCCGCCGACCGGTGCGCGCCCTGACCCGCCTCGCGGGGGTGACAGTGCTCGCCGGGGCGCTGGTCGTCGGCTCGTCCGCCACGGCGCTCGCCGCCCCGGGCCCGTCGGCCGACCCGGTGCGTGTCTCCGCCGCGCCGACCGTTGCTGCCGACGCCGCCACCCGACCGCCGCGCACCACCCACGGCCCGTGCGCGTACACCGAGACCCCGGATGAACCCGCGGCCCGGCCGGTGCCGCTGCCGCCCGACCCGCGACGCACCCCGGCCCGGGGCAGCGTCCGGGTGACAGTGGCGACCAACCACGGGCCCATCGGGTTGACACTGGACCGGGCCGCGGCGCCGTGCACGGTGCAGAGTTTCCTGCACCTGGTGAGCAAGCGGTTCTACGACCGCACCCCGTGCCACCGGCTCACTGCGTACCCGACGCTGAGCGTGCTGCAGTGCGGTGACCCGTCCGGTACCGGTGAGGGCGGTCCGGGCTACCGGTACCGCGACGAGTTGCCGACGGACCTGCCGCCCGCGCCCACCGACCCGACCGGCGAGCGCCGGGTGTACGCCCGTGGCGTGCTGGCCATGGCCAACGCCGGGCCGGACACCAACGGCAGTCAGTTCTTCCTGGTCTACGCCAACTCCGCGTTGCGCCCCAACTACACGATCTTCGGCGAGGTCGACGGGGCGGGCCTGGCCACGCTGGGCCGGATCGCCGCCGGGGGAGTGGCACCGACCGCCGAGGACCCGGCACCGGTCGACGGCGCGCCCGCACTGCCGGTGACCATCCGCAAGGCCGTCCGCTGGCACCACCACCACTGACGGTGCGGCGCGGTGGGTGACCGTCGGTCGCTCACCGCGCCGACCGTGGGTGGCTCCCGGTAAGCGCGGCCTCGCCGGAATTTTCGGAACCGGACCGGAACCGGTCCAACCGGTTTCCGACGCAGGTCAGGCCGTCACGCCGAGGCGGGCGAGCCGGTCAGCGGGGCGGCGGTGCTGTCCCGAACGACCAACTCGGTGGCGAGTTCCACCCGGGGCGAGTCGATGCCCTCGCCCTGGGCCAGGCGCAGCACGGTCCGGGCAGCCAACCGTCCCATCTCGACCAACGGCTGGCGCACGGTGGTCAGCGGCGGTGAGGCCCAGCGGGCTTCCGGCAGGTCGTCGAACCCCACCACGCTCACGTCGTCCGGCACGCGCAGCCCGCGCCGCCGGATGGCCTCGTAGACGCCGAAGGCCATCTGGTCGCTGGAGGCGAAGATGCCGGTCGGCGGGTCGGCGAGGTCGAGCAGCGCGGTCCCGCCAGCGAAACCGGAGGCGTGGTAGAAGTCGCCCGGGTAGATCAAAGCGTCGTCCACCGGCACCCCGGCGGCCTCCAACCCGGCCCGGTAACCGTCGAGCCGGGCCCGGCTGCACAGCAGGTGCGTCGGCCCCGCCACGAAACCGATGCGCCGGTGCCCGATCGCGAGAAGATGTTCGGTCGCGGCGAGCCCGCCGGCCCAGTTGGTGGCGCCGATCGTGGGCACGTCCATGGCCGGTACGCCGGCCGGGTCCACGACCACCACCGGCACGTTGAGGCGACGCAGTTGCGCGTGCAGCGGCGGGCTCAGGTGCGAGGTCACGAAGATGACGCCGTCGGTGGCCCGGGTCCGCAGGTTCTGCAACCACTGCCGGGCCGCTGTGGGCTGCCGGTGGATCGCGGAGACCACGGTGCCGACACCCGCGCCGTGCCCGACGTCCTCCACGCCGCGAATGATCTCCACGGCCCAGGGGCTGTCCAGGTCGTTGAAGACCAGGTCGACGAGACCGGCGCGGCGAACGCTGCGGCTGGTGCGACGCCGGTAGCCGTGATGGCGCAACAACTCCTCGACCCGCTCCCGGGTGTCCGGGGCCACATCGGAGCGTCCGTTGAGCACCCGTGACACGGTCGGCACCGACACTCCGGCCTCCCGTGCGATCGCGGTGATGGTCACCCTGCGTCCGTCGTCCGCGCCCACCCGCGTCTCCTTCACCGCTCCGGAAGCGACAGCATGCCGTCGCCACCGTGTGTCCCGGAACGGCGTGCACCGTTCCTCGCGCCATCTTGCCTCACCGATGGGGGTTGACGACATGCCAGGCCGACCGAAGCTTCGCTTCAGTTACGGAAAAGTTCCGGAGATTTTCCGGTTACTTTCGGCCGGCGGACCAGATGGATCCTGGGATGGTGGCCCTGGTCGGGCTGATAGACAGGACTCGTGCGCTACCGCCTGGCCGTCGTGCTCGCGCTCGCCGTGCTGCTCGGCGGCTGCTCGCGGTCGGAGCCTCGGCCCGCGCCGGCCGCGCCGCAGCCGGCGCCGGTGCGCCCCACCCCGTCGCCGAGCCCCGCCGAGCGGCTGCCCGGGTTCGTGGTGCTCAACGACCTCGACCCCCGTATCCACGCCGACATCCGCTACGCCACGCCGCACAACTTCGTCGGCCGACCGATCACCGGCTACCGCGAGCCGCTGTGCCTGCTCACCCGGCAGGCGGCCGAGGCTCTGCGCCGCGTACAGGACGCCGCGCTGGCCGGTGGGCACAGCCTCAAGGTGTACGACTGCTACCGCCCGCAACCGGCGGTGGACGACTTCGTCGCCTGGTCGAAGCGCCCCGACGAGCAGCAGACCAAGGCCGAGTTCTACCCCGACCTGGCCAAGAACCGGCTCTTCGCCGACGGATACATCGGCGCGCCCACCGCGCACAGCCGCGGCAGCACCCTGGACCTGACCCTTGTCGACGAGCCCGCCGCCAGCCAACCTCCGTACCGGGTCGGGCAACCACTGGTCGCCTGCACCGCGCCGCGCGGGCAGCGCTTCGCCGACAACAGCATCGACATGGGTACGGGCTTCGACTGTTTCGACCCGCGGGCGCACACGGCCGACCCCCGGATCACCGGGACGGCGCGGGACAACCGTCGCTTGTTGCAGCGGCTGATGACCGACGCCGGGTTCGTCAACTACGACCGGGAGTGGTGGCACTACAGCCTGCGCGACGAGCCGTACCCGGACACGTTCTTCGCCGCCCCGGTCGCCCGCTCCTCGGTCGGCTGACCCGCGGCCCTGAACTGCGGCCCTGAACTGCGGTCCTGACCCGCGTCCCCCGCACCGCATCCCCAGCACCGCGGTCCGCCGATGCCGTCCGGCATGATCGTTTGAATGACCACCGAACGGATCGGCCCACCAGTCACCGGCGACGAGCGGGAGACGCTGCGCGCGTTCCTCGACTTCCACCGCGCCACGCTGGCCCTCAAGTGCGAAGGGCTGTCCGACGAGGACCTGCGCCGGCAGTCGATGCCGCCCTCCGCGCTGTCCCTGCTCGGTCTGGTGCGCCACCTGGCCGAGGTGGAGCGCGCCTGGTTCCGGCGGGTCATCGACGGCGAGGACATCGGGTTGGTCTGGTCGGAGACCGGCGACTTCCAGCAGGCGTACGACGCCACCTCGGCCACCCGGGCAGAGGCGTTCGACGCCTGGGAGCGTGAGGTCGCGCATGCCCGCCGGATCGAGCGGGCGGCCGCGTCGCTCGACGTGACCGGCCGCAACGCCCGCTCCGGCGAGACCGTGTCACTGCGGCTGGTGATGCTGCACCTGATCCACGAGTACGCCCGGCACAACGGCCACGCCGATCTTGTCCGCGAGGGCATCGACGGCACCGTCGGCGTCTAGCCCGCGAAAGGGACGCGGTCAGGTCCAGTAGAGGACCCGGCAGGCCGGCACGCGGGCGGTGAGTTCGGCGGTGAACCAGTCGCGTAGCTCGGTCATCTGCTCACGCGGGTAGACGTACTTCACCGCGCCGAACTTGCCGTGCTTGCGGGTGCGGGACTCCTCGTCCATCTCCAGCCGGGTACGCGGGTACCAGCCGAGCAGCACCTCCTTGCTGCCCGGCGTGAACCGGTGGGTGATCAACTCGGCGGTCAGGTCCAGGTCGGGCACCCCGTCGACCGCCGCGCGGACCTGGTCGAGCAGTTCGCCGTATCGTTCCCGCCAGTCCGGCAGGGCGATGATCGGCGCGATGGTCAGCCCGACCGGGTAGCCGTCGAGGGCGAGCCGGCGCAGCGCGGCCAACCGGTCCGGCACCCGGGCGGTGCCGCCCTCGAACCGTTCGCTCACCGGGGCGCAGTTGACGCTGAAGCGGACCCGGGTCCGGCCGGCGTGCGGCAGCCCCACGAAGGTGTCCACGTCGGCGTACTTGGTGGTCCAGCGCAGTTGCACGGGGGCGTCCCAGTCGGCGAAGTGCTGCACCGCGCGCCGCCAACTGCCGGTCAGGTGCTCCAGGGCGAGCGGGTCGGTGTAGCAGGACGCCTCGAAGGTGGTGCCCTCGTCGGCGCGCCGCGCGTTGCGGCTGGTCACCGTCCCGCGCCCGGCATACGCGGCCAGCCCGGTGAGGATGTCGTCGAGGTCCGCGTACACCCGGGTCACCGGCGGGCCGGACAGGGATCCGGCGAGGTAGCAGTACTGGCAGTGCGCAGGGCAGCCCTCGGCCAGGTCGACCCGCCAGTCGGCGCTGGGCGCGATGGGCTGCAGCACGCGCCGCGAGGGTGGGCTCACCACTATCGCCATCGTCGACTTGGCCCGGGCATAGGTCTCCCGGTCGGTTTGCCCGCGTACCCCGGTGAGCCGGTTGGCGCGCAGGTGTTCCACCTCGATCCCGAGTGCCCGCACCCGCTCGACGATCCGTTGGCCGTGCGGGTGGTCGAGCGCGGCGGGGGTGGCCACCACCCGGCTCGGGGTCCAGCGGCGCGCCGAGCGGGTCGGCGGCGCGAGGCCGGCGAGGTCGCGGGTCGGCACGCGTTCGCCACTGGCGTCGTGCGGCGCGGCGGGCACGTCCACGGCGAGCGGCTGGTCGACGTCGACGCCGTCCGGGCTGGTCACCGGGCCGGGGTACCCGCTGCCGCAGGAATCCCACCCGTTCGGGCGATCGGCGATTGACGCGATCAGGTCAGAGGAATAACCTTTCGTCTATCTGTAAACCTTGTGAACAGATGTATCTCGACGCGGCGGCGCGCGTCCCCACCGAAGGGACGATCAGGTGATCGCAGAACTCTCCTCCCGTACCAGACGAATCCTGTCGTTGTTCGTCGCCCTGGTCGTCGCGCTGACCGCCGGTGTCGCTGTCAGCGCCTCGCGAAGCGCGCAGGCCGCGCCGACGTTCAAGGTCCTGGCCTTCTACAACGGCACCTGGGACGCCGCGCACATCGACTTCGTCAAGGACGCCCGGGCCTGGTTCCCGCAGGCCGCCGCCCAGCACGGTTTCTCCTGGGAGGCCACCAACAACTGGAGCCTGCTGAACACCTCCAACCTGGCCCAGTACAAGGTCGTCATGTTCCTGGACGACGCGCCGCCCACCGCGCAACGGGCCGCGTTCCAGCAGTACATGCAGAACGGCGGGGCGTGGCTGGGCTTCCACGTCAGCGCGTGGACCGACAACCCGTCGAGCTGGAGCTGGTACTACAACACCTTCCTCGGCACCGGCTCGTTCCAGACGAACACCTGGGGACCCACCCGGGTCACGATGCGCGCCGACAACCGCACCCACGCCGCCACCCGGAACCTCCCGGCGACGTTCCCGTCGTCGATCAGCGAGTGGTACTCCTGGAGCAACGACCTGCGGCAGAACCCCAACATCGACATCCTCGCCTCGGTCGACCCGTCCAGCTTCCCGGTCGGCACGGACCCCAACCAGTCCTGGTACGGCGGCTACTACCCGCTCGTCTGGAGCAACCGGCAGTACAAGATGCTCTACGCCAACTTCGGCCACAACGCGATGAACTACAGCACCAACACCGGGCTGTCGTCCACCTTCGACAGCGCGCAACAGAACCAGCTGCTGATCGACGGGCTGCACTGGCTGGCTGGCGTCGGCACCGTCCCGCCGACCACGCCCCCGCCGTCCGACGGCATCTCGCCGACCGCCTGGCACACGGTTGTCAACCGGGGCAACGGCAAGTGCGTGGACGCGCGGGCCGCGGCCAGCGCGAACGGCACGGCCATCCAGCAGTACGCGTGCAACAGCAGCGCCGCGCAGCAGTACCAGTTCGTGCCGACCAGCGGCGGGTATCTGCGGGTCAACAACCGCAACAACAGCTCCCAGGTGATCGACGTGACGGACCGGTCGACAGCCGACTCGGCACGCATCCAGCTCTGGTCCTACAGCGGCGGCAACAACCAGCAGTGGCGGGCCGAGCCCGAGGGTGGCGGCTACTACCGCCTGGTCAACCGCTCCAGCGGCAAGTGTCTCGACGTGCCGGGCGCATCCACTGGGGACAGCGTCCAGCTCATCCAGTACGCCTGCAACGGCACTGCGGCGCAGTCCTTCCGGCTGGTGCCGCAGTCATAGCTCCACCGCCACGTCCGCGCCGGGGTGAACCGCGACTCGCCCCGGCGCGGACCCGGCGGCGCGCGCGAACCGGTGTGCAGCAGGCAGGCCCGCTCGTCGATCGCCTTCAACAGGCCGGGACGGCAACGACTGCTCCAGCTTGGCCAACGCCCGCGAGCTCTCCTCCGACCGCGGACGGGGTGTGAGAGCGCCGGTTATTCGGTTGCCCGACCGACGGCGGCCTGCTGAACTACCCGAAACCGCCACCAACCTCCAGGGAGCACCAATGCGCGCTGCGTCGATGTCCGACCAGAAGGGATCTGTCGCCTACCTGAAGGACCTGACGCTGCGTGAAAACCCTGAACCTCGGCATCCTGGCTCACGTCGATGCCGGTAAGACCAGCCTGACCGAGCGGCTGTTGCACGACGTCGGTGTGACCGACCAGCTCGGCCGCGTCGACGCGGGCAGCACCCAGACCGACACCCTGGCACTGGAACGGCAACGCGGGATCACCATCCGCTCGGCTGTCGTCTCCTTCGTGCTGGACGACGTGACCGTCAACCTGATCGACACGCCCGGTCACCCGGACTTCATCGCCGAGGTCGAGCGGGTGCTTGGTGTGCTCGACGGCGCGGTGCTGGTGATCTCCGCGGTGGAGGGGGTGCAGCCGCAGACCCGGGTGCTGATGCGAACTCTGCGCCGGCTGCGCATCCCGACGCTGATCTTCATCAACAAGGTCGACCGGGCCGGGGCAGACCCCGACCGGGTCTTCCAGGCGGTCGCGGAGAAGCTCACGCCGAGCGTCGTGGCGATGGGCGCGGTGGCGATGCCGGGGATCCGCAGCGCCCACTGCACGACGTACGGGCCCACCGACCTCGCCTTCAGCGACCGGCTGCTCAACCTGCTCACCGGCCAGGACGACGTGCTGCTGGCCGACTGGGTGGCGGACACGTCCTCGCTGCCGTACTCACGGCTACGCGCTGCGTTGGCGACGCGGACCGGCCGCGCGCTGGTGCAGCCCGTGTACGCCGGCTCGGCGATCACAGGTGCCGGGGTGCACGCGCTGATCGCCGGGATCACCGAGCTTCTGCCCACCGTCCAGGGTGACGCCGACGCCCCGGTCTCCGGCACCGTGTTCGCCATCGAACGGGGTCCAGCCGGAGAGAAGATCGCACTGGTCCGGCTCTTCGCCGGCACGATCCGGATTCGCGACCGGGTCCGCGTCGGCGCTGTCGACGCTGAACTGGTCACTGCCGTACGAGTCGTCGCCCATGGGGCCGACGTGGTGGCGTCGGCGGTCGAAGCCGGTCACATCGCCCGGTTGTGGGGCCTCAAGCGCGCTCGGATCGGCGACCCGGTGGGCGTACCACCCGAACACGCCGGCACCGACCGCCACTTCGCGCCACCCACCCTGGAGACCGTGGTGGTGCCGACGCGCCCCGCAGACCGGGTCGCGCTGCACGCCGCGCTGATCCAGCTCGCTGAGCAGGACCCGCTCATCAACCTGCGGCAGGACGACCGGCAGCACGAGATCACCGTGTCGCTCTACGGCGAGGTGCAGAAGGAGGTCATCCAGGCCACCCTTGCCGACGACTTCGGCCTGGGGGTGACGTTTCGGGAAACCAGCACGGTGCACGTGGAGCGGGTGTGCGGCGTCGCCGGGGCGGTGGAGGTGATCGCGGTGGCGCCCAACCCGTTCCTGGCCACCGTCGGGCTGCGGATCGCGCCGGCGCCGACCGGTGCCGGCGTGACGTTTCGGCTCGGCGTCGAGTTGGGTTCGATGCCACCGGCCTTCTTCACCGCCGTGGAGGAGGCCGTGCGCCGAACCCTGCGCCAGGGCCTTCACGGGTGGGAGGTCCCCGACTGCGAGGTGACGATGACTCACGCCGGTTACTGGGCGCGGCAGAGCCATTCCCACGGCACCTTCGACAAGAGCATGTCCAGCACGGCGGGGGACTTCCGCAATCTCACCCCGTTGGTGCTGATGGCCGCACTCGCTCGTGCCGGCACCCGCGTCCACGAGCCGGTACACCGCTTCCGGCTGGAGGTGCCGGGTGACGTCCTCGGCACGCTGCTGCCCGCGCTCACCCGGCTGGACGCGGTGCCGACCGAGGCCACCGGGCAGGGCGTGTCCTACCTGGTGCAGGGTGAGATCCCGGCCGGTCTGGTGCACGCGCTGGAGCGTCGCCTGCCTGCGCTGACCCGGGGGGAGGGCGTGCTGGAGACCGAGTTCGACCGCTACCGGCCGGTGCGTGGCCCCGCCCCCGTCCGGACCCGCTGGGACAACAATCCGCTGGATCGCAAGGAGTATCTGCTGGCGGTCGCGCGCCGGGTCGGCGGCCGGTAGCGACGATATCCATTGCGGACGCGCGGCAGCCCTCCTACTGTCGTCGGTGCACCGTCAACCGATCAACCCGGAGGGAGGACGCCATGTCGCGACGTGTCCGCACCGACGCCCGCTGGTGCCTGCTCCCCGCCGGCACCCCTTTGCAGCTCACCGCCAATGCCCGTGCCTACCGCCCAGCGCGGCGCAACGAGCCGGGGTGGCGCGACTGACGCCGACGCTGACGCGTCCGTCGGCCGCCCATCCCCACCGGGATCGGGCGGCCCTTTCGTATCCGCGCACCGCCGCTGGCCGCCAAATATGATCATTAACGGTCACCGCACGACAGAAGGAGACCACTATGGGATTCACCCCCCTCGCCGGTACCCGGGCACCGGTCCGGGTCTGGACCGACCCGTACGCCATCGAGCCGCAGGCCGCCAAGCAGCTGCGCAACATCGGCGCGCTGCCCTGGGTGCAGGGTGTCGCCGTCATGCCCGACGTGCACTTCGGCAAGGGCGCCACGGTCGGCTCGGTGATCGCGATGCGGCAGGCCGTCTCGCCGGCTGCGGTCGGCGTCGACATCGGCTGCGGGATGTCCGCGGTGCGTACCTCGCTGACCGCCGCCGACCTGCCGGACGACCTGGCCGGGCTGCGCTCCGCGATCGAGGCCACCATCCCGGTCGGCTTCGCCCAGCGCACGGACTCGGTCGACACCCGTCGGATCCGGGGCCTGGAGCAGGCCGGCTGGGACGACTTCTGGGGTCGGTTCGCCGGCCTTGACCGGCGGGTGGCGCAGCTGGAGACGAGGGCGCAGCGGCAGATCGGCACCCTCGGCGGGGGCAACCACTTCATCGAGGTCTGCCTGGAGCAGGGCGGCGCCGACGAGGGGCGGGTCTGGCTGATGCTGCACTCCGGGTCCCGCAACATCGGCAAGGAGCTGGCCGAGCGGCACATCGGGGTGGCCCGAAGGCTGCCGCACAACGTCGACCTTCCCGACCGGGACCTGGCCGTGTTCCTCGCCGGAACGCCCGAGATGGACGCGTACCGGCGGGATCTCTGGTGGGCGCAGGAGTACGCGCGGCGAAACCGGGCGGTCATGCTGGCCCTGCTCTGCGGCGTGGTGCGTGAGCACTTCCCGCAGGTCGGCTACGACGAGCCCATCAGCTGCCACCACAACTACGTCTCGGAGGAGAGCTACGACGGGGTGGACGTGCTGGTGACTCGCAAGGGCGCCATCCGGGCCGGCCGGGGTGACCTGGGCATCATCCCCGGGTCGATGGGCACCGGGTCGTACATCGTGCGGGGGCGGGGGAACCCGGACGCGTACTGCTCGGCGTCGCACGGGGCGGGGCGTCGGATGTCCCGGGCGCAGGCCAAGCGGACGTTCAGCACGGAGGACCTGGCCGCGCAGACCGCCGGGGTGGAGTGCCGCAAGGACGCCGGGGTGGTCGACGAGATCCCCGGCGCGTACAAGGACATCACCGAGGTGATGGCCCAGCAGGAGGACCTGGTCGAGGTGGTCGCGCACCTCAAGCAGGTGGTCTGCGTGAAGGGCTGACGTGCCGTGCGGGCCGGGGAAACCGGCCCGCACGGCCGCTGGTCAGAAGCCGACGAAGACCCGGCGCAGGTCGTCCAGGGTCACCGGGCCGGTCACCTGCACCCCGTCGGGGGTGTGCTGAGTGCCCAGCCGTCCGGTGGCCAGCCGCAGCCACGCCTCGGCCGGGGCCACCAGTTCCCCGTCGGGGCGCTCCGGCGCGTCGACGATCTCGACCTTCTCGCCCAGCCGCAGCCCGAACGTCCGCTCGGGCGCGTGCAGCCGGACCAGCACCGTGGCCTCCCCGCCGGCCAGCTCCTGGGGCCGGCTGGTCCAGGCCAGCATGCCGCCGATCTGGTCGAGCAGCAGCGCCACCGCCCCCGGCGTCACCGCCGCGAACGGGTTGAACGCCACCTCGGCGTCCCACTGGTGCAGGGCGAACTCGCTGAGCCGGAAGCGGGCCGCGGTGGCCACGTCGACCGGCTCCGGCAGGAAGCCGAGGTCGATCCGCATCGAGGCCCGGGTCTCGGCGTCCAGCGCCTCGTACGCCTCGACCAGCCGTTCGTTCGTGGCGAGGAACCCGGCGGCGTGCTCGGCCGGGGACATCGCGTCCCAGCGCGCCCAGACGCCACGGTTGAAGTCCCCGTCCGGGCCGGGCGCGCCGGAACGGGCGGCGTCCAGCGTCGCCAGGTTGATCTCGGCGCCGCTGCCCAGGTGGCTCAGCACCTGGGAGACCTGCCACTCGCTGGCCCCCGACGGCCGCAGCAGGTCGTCCTCCTTGAGGTCCCGTACGAGCGCGGCGAGCTCCTCGTGGCCCGCGCGCAGAGCGGTGATGATCTGGTCAGCAGGGGTCGACATGGATCTCCTCAAACGGATTCTCGACGATGGTCCGGACGCTACCGGACGTGGCCGCCGGCCGGCCCGCCCCGGTGTCAGGCGCGTTCCGGGCGGCGGCCACGTCGGTCAGGCTCAGCCCATGTGCACTGTGTTGCCGGTCGGGATGTCCTCCTTGCGGACCTTCACCAGGACCAGGGTGGCCAGTCCGGCGAGCACGATCAGCGCCGCGCCCCAGGCGAAGGCCACTCGGTAGCCGTGCACCAGCGCCTCGACCTGGTTGACCGGGTTCGGCGCCCGGCCGACCAGATAGGCGGCGACCGCGCTGGTGTAGAAGGTGTTCAGCAGCGCGGTGCCGAGCGAGCCACCGATCTGCTGGGTGGCGTTGAGCGTCGCGCTGGCCGCGCCGGCGTCGTGCTCCGGCACCCCGACCAGGGCGAGGCTGGACAGCGGGACGAAGGTGAAGCCCAGCCCCAGGCCCAGGACGACCTGCGCGGGCAGCAGGTGGGTGAGGAACGAGGTGTCCACGTCGATCTGGGTCAGCACCAGCATGCCCAGGGCGGCGAGCACCGAACCGGCGACCATCAGCGGCTTGGCACCCAACCGGGGCATCAGCTGGCTGGCACCACCCGCGGCGATCAGCACACCGGCGGTGACCGGCAGGGATGCGAGACCGGCTTCGAGGGGCTTGTACTGCAACACCACCTGGAAGTAGAAGGTCAGGAAGAGGAACGCCCCGAACAGGCCGGCGCCGATCAGCGTCGAGGTGAGGAACGCCCCACCCCGGTTGCGGTCCAGCAGGATCCGCAGTGGCAGCAGCGGGTGGCTGGAGCGCAGCTCGACCACCACGAAGACGGCGAGCAGCACCACGCCCGCGGCGATGAAAGCGAGCGTCGCGGTGGCGTCCCAGCCGTCCTCGGCGGCCTTGGTGAAGCCGTAGACCAGGGAGACCAGGCCGGCGGTCACCAGGATCGCACCGGGTACGTCGTAGCGGGTGTTGCCGTGGGCCCGGCTCTCCGGCACCAGTGGCAGCGCGAACGCGATGGCGATGGCGGCGACCGGGATGTTGACCAGCAGGCACCAGCGCCAGTCGGCGTACTCGGTGAGCACACCGCCGAGCAGCAGGCCGACCGCCGACCCGCCGCCGGCGATCGCGCCGTACACCGCGAAGGCCTTGGCCCGCTCGGTGGCCTCGGTGAACAGGACGGTGAGCAGCGCCAGCGCGGCCGGGGCGAGCAGCGCGCCGAAGGCGCCCTGCAACGCGCGGGCGGCGAAGAGCATCCCACCGGTGGTGGCCAGTCCGCCCAGGGCGGAGGCGAGCGCGAAACCGGTCATGCCGACCAGGAAGGTGCGCTTGCGCCCCCAGTAGTCCGCGATGCGACCGCCGAGCAGCAGCAGACCACCGAAGGCCAGCGTGTAGGCGGTAATCACCCACTGCCGGTTCGCGTCGGTGATCCCCAGGTCGGACTGGGCCTGCGGCAGCGCGATGTTCACGATCGTGGCGTCCAGGACGACCATCAGCTGTGAGACCGCGATGACCGCCAGCGCGATCCAGCGCCGCGGGTGCGGTGCGCCAGTCGACGGCCCGGCGTTGGGCGCGCCGGGCGCGGTCGAGGTGGTTCCGGGCATGGTGAAGCCTTCCGTGTTGCGAATATCGGTGAATCAGGCCGGCGAGGGACGGTCGTGCTGATAGCGGAGTACCGGGATCAGCACCTGGTCGACGACCTGGGTGAGGAACGCGTCATCGGCGGGTAGGCCGTGCGCGACGATGCGGGACATGGTGAGCGCGGGCGCCAGATCGTGGAACAGCTCCCGCTCGCCGGCCTCCGGCGGAATCTCACCGCGGGACGCGGCCCGGACCAGGATGGCGGTGGTCGCCACCCGCCCGGCCGGCAGCACCTGGTGACGCACCAGGCGTTCCAGCTCCGGGTTGGTCCGCATGGCGAAGGTCAACGCCTGCATGAGGTCGCAGTCGGCCGTGCAGATCGCGGCCGTGGCCCGCAGCAACTCGATCAGGTCGCCGCGAAGGGAGCCGGTGTCGGGCGGGTTGTGAACACCCACCTGCCGTTCGCGCAGGGCGGCGACGACCAGCTCGGCCTTGCCGTCCCAGCGTCGGTAGATGGTGGCCTTGCTGACGTGGGCGCGGGCGGCGACGGCGTCGATCGTCATCCGGTCGAAACCGACCTCGCGCAGGGTGTCGATGACGACGGTGAACAGATCGCTGTCGGTGCAGCGCGGAGCCCGAGCCGCCGGCACCCCGGCGCCCGCGCCCACCTGTTGACCACCCAGCATCTCGACCCCCCGCGAAACGATGTCGTACTGACCATAGTTCGCGGTTGGCTGGCCGTGCAGGGTTTCGTGAGTTGCCTCGCACTCGGCCGACGAAACGGTGACGTTTCACCTGGAGTCAGCCCGGGTGTCAGGATCGGCCCGGGTCGTGGTCAGGAACCCAGCGCCACTTCCACCTTCTTGCGGGTGCCCCAGCCGGTGCGCCAGCAGGTGGCGACGCCGTACCAGCGGATCGCCCGCAGCACGACCAGGGCGAACACCACAGCGACGGGAGTGAGGAGCCAGGTGCCCCACTGGTACGCGGTCGACTGGTCCGATCGTCGCACCGTCATGTAGCGGAGCGCCTGCCCGTACCCCACGATCAACGGCACAGCCACCAGCCACGGAATCGCCCGCGGATCGGGGTCGATGATCGGCGACAGGACCGCCACCGCCACGAACAGCACCGTCGCGACCACCGTGGCCGCCCAGCGCAGCAGATGCAGCCACCACGCGATCGACCGCAACGACAGGTACCGGACCCGCCACCAGGTTCTGATGAAGCTGCCGCGCATCCAGCGCAGGAACATCCGGCAGAAGTGCCCGGCGTTCTCCGGCATGAGGGAGAACGCGAACGCCGACGGCTGCTGCACGGTACGTCCCCGGACCATCGCGAAGAGGGTGAGGAGGGAGTCGTCGGAGAAGGGCACCCGCTGGCCGAAGAACGTCTCCGTCAAATACGCCCCGAGGTTGTCGCGAACCACCTCCGCGCGGTAGGCGGCGATCGGGCCCGAGTTCACCCACACACACCCGAACACCGACAGCGACGACCGGTCGGTGAGCTGCCCGGTCACCAGCCACAGGTCGGTGAACCGGGTGAGGAAGCTGCTGCGCACGTTCGCGGCCATCACCACCCCGGCGACGGACTGCACCGCCGGGTCGGCGAAGGGCTTCAACAACTCCCGGAGGGCGTTCGGGTCCGAGATGGTGTCCGAGTCCACCGTCCAGTAGACGTCGGCTGCCGGTGTCGACCGCACCGCGGCGGCCTGGGCGTGCCGCTTTCCGGCGTTGGGTTGGATGTGCCAGGCGGCGATGATCCCGTGTACCGGGGCGACGTCGAGAAACCACCGCTTGATCGGCTGGTAGCCCTCGGTCAGCTTCGACCCGTCGTCCACCACGTAGATGGTGTCTGGTTTGCGCGTTTGAAAGATCATGGATTCGAGGCAGGCCCGCAGCGCGCCCGGATCCTCGTTGTACGCCGGCACGACACCCACCACGTGCAGAGCGTCGAGGTGCCCCTGCATCCGGTCGGTGACCACGGCGGGCTTCTCCAGATAGGAGGTGCCGAGCTGCCAGATCAGCAGCAGAAACATGACGGCGTACGCGAAGGTGAAGCGGTGACCGCCTCCGTCGATGGCGCCGATCACGGCGAGGACGTGATGGGCGGTCCACGCCGCCGCGGCGGCCAGGACGACCGCCGCGGCGAACAGGACACGACCCCTCGTGACGCTCGCGGTCACTGTCCGACCGACTGCTGACGACGGAACGTCATTCGGATCATGATGAAGCCGACGAGGACGGCGGTCGCTCCGGTGAGGGCGATGGTGAGCGGCAGGGGGAGGGCGTAGCCGCCGATACCGGCCGCGCCGCCGATCGTGACAACGCCCATACCGGTACGGGGAAGGCTGCCACCGGACATGATGTATCTCCGCTCTGTGAGGGATGGTGAGGCTGTCGCGGCGACCGACGCGACTCCGATACGGCCGGTCACCACAGCGCTGAACAGCGAATATGACTCTGCGCAACGACGCGCTCACGTTGGCAAACATGTCTGTGCAGGTCAATCTCCAAGTTCACGGGGACGGTCGTCCGGTCCGGTCCGGCGTACCATCCCGCTGCCGGCGTGTCGGAGACGTTCTCACCGGCTCCACGGCGTGTGACCTGCGCTTTCACCGATTGGCCGCGCCAGCTGGGAAAACGCCGACGAGGAGCCGCTCTGTCGGGTAGACGTCAGGCCCGCACGTCGATGTCGACAAATGGATGACGCACCGGGTTAACACCCTCTCGGGCAGGGCGGTCAGTCGCGAGGTGCCAGGACCACCGGCACTGCCATCGTGTGGATCCGCTCGCCGTTCTCGGCCGACACCTCGTACACCTCGATGGTGCCCTTCTGTTCGCGGACCGTGCGCCAGCCGACCACGACGCGGTAGCCGCCCCGGCAGCCGCTGCCGCAACTGGCGGTGCCGAAACCGGTGGCCACCTGCCGGCCGGCGGCGTCCAGCACCCGGACGCTCACCGTCGCCTCGAACACGGTGGCGGTGCCGGTGACGACGAGGGGAGCGGAGACGCGCTCACCGGGGATCGGGCCGGTGACCACGATCGGTGGCAGCAGGTCCGCGTAGTCCGCCCGGTCGACCGGGGCCGCGTCGTCGAGGCGGACCTGACGCACGCTGGGGAACTGGGTGAGCGTCCACACCACCTGCGCCTCGCGCAGCCGCCGGGTTGCCGGGTCGCCGACGGACGGCACCCGCAGCGTCGCCATGCCGTCGGCGATGCGGGTGACCTCGACCCCGGCCGGAAGCAGGGTGATCATCCCGGTGGCGGCCTCGGCCGGGCTCGGCCCGGCGGCCAGTTCCGTCAGCGCCAGCCGGGACGTCGCGACAGTGCCCGGCCGCGTGCGCCGGGTCGGCACCAGCAGCCCGGCGCGGACGTACCACAGCTCCACTGTCACCGGGTCCAGCCGGCGCGTGCCGGTGGACGCCGTCGTCGACGGACCCGGCGGCCGGTTCGTGGGTGGTGGTGTCGTTGCCGTGGCCCGGGTCGGGGTGGGTTCCGGCCGGTCGGTGGGTGCGACGCTCGGCGGCGGCGCGGTGGGCGCCAGGCCGAGGTCACCGGAGCGGGACGTGCCGCAGCCGCTGAGCAGGAGCGCCGCGACCAGCGCCGGTGCGCCCAGCCCGACCGCACCGCGGCCGGTCACCCCACACCGCCCGGCGTGCCGGCGGTACGCCCAACCGGACCCGGGTGGGCGGGATCGTCCGGGTCTCGCAGGTCATCGCGCGGGCCAGCGGGCCCGGCGACGGGCAACTCCAGCCGGAACCGGGTGCCCTCGCCCGGTTCGCTGCGCACGCTCAACGCGCCGCCGAGCACCTCGGTGTGCTCCCGGGCGATGGCCAGCCCGAGCCCGCTGCCCGGCGCGGAGCGGGATGGGTCGACCTGGTGGAACCGGTCGAACACGCGGGGCAGGTGCTCGGCCGGGATGCCCGGCCCCTCGTCGGTCACCTCGAAGACGACCAGGGGCCCGGCGCCCACCACGCTGGCCGTGATCTCGCCACCGCCGTGCTCGACCGCGTTGGCGACAAGGTTGGCCAGCACGCGCTCCAGCCGACGCCGGTCGGTGCGCGCCGCGACCGGAACACCGGTGACCCGTACCCGGGGCGACCAGCCGCGCGCCGCCACGATGTCGTGCAGCAGCGCCAACGCGTCGACCGGCCCGACGGCCAGCTGCTCCTGCCCGGCGTCCAGCCGGGAGATCTCCATCAGATCCTCGACCAACCGGCGAAGTCGGACCACGTCGCCGACCAGCAACCGGGCCGCCGGCCGGGCGTCGTCGGGCAGTTGGTCGAGGTGCTCGCGCAGCAGCGACGCCGCGGCCACCAACGCGGTCACCGGGGTACGCAGTTCGTGCGCGACGTCGGCGGTGAAGCGCCGCTCGCGGGCCTGCGCGGCCGACAGCGCCGCGATCTTCGACTCCAGTGCCTCGGCCATCTCGTTGAAGGTCGCCGCCCAGGCGCTGAACTCGTCGCGCCCCCGTACCGGCAGGCGGGTGGCGAGCAGCCCTTCGGTGAGTGCTCGGGCGGCCCGGCTGGCCCGGCCCACCGGTTCCAACGTCCGGCGGGCCAACGCGTGACCCACTGCGGCGGCGAGCAACACCACCAGCACCCAGCCGGCCACGAGGGCGGTGCGTAGCTGACCCAGGTCGGTGGCGACGTCGTCCTCCACTGTCAGGACGTACAGCTCGGCGGTCGAGCCGGGGATGCGCCCACCGATCACCAGCAGCCGAGGACGCTCCGCCGGCGCGGAGCGCTGATAGCCGAGCCGCCCGTCCGCGACGACGGCCCGCAACCGGGTGCCCAGCACCGGGGCGTACGCGGGGTGCGAGGCTCGGGTCGGGCCGTCGACGAGCAGCACATGCCGACCGCTGGCCTCGAAACTGGTGAGCAGTTCGGTGCTGCGCTGCTCGGTCAGCGGCAGGAACTGCCCAGCGAGAACGAGCTGGTAGCGGGCGTCGGCGGCGGCCTCGTGCAGCGACGCGTCCAACCAGGACTGCCGCAGCAGCAGCCCGGTCCCGCCGGCGAGCAGCCCGGCCGAGACGCCGGCGACCAGGACGAACGCGATCGTCAGCCGGCGCCGCAGGCGCCCGGGCAACACCGCGTGTCCGGCCATCGCCGCCCCCGTCAGCCCGTCGACAGTTTGTAGCCGGCGCCACGTACGGTCCGGATCAGCAGTGGCTGCGCCGGGTCGTCCTCGACCTTCGCGCGTAGCCGCTGCACCGCCACGTCGACCAGTCGGGAGTCGCCGAGGAAGTCGTGGTTCCAGACCAGGTCCAGCAGCAGCTCCCGGGTGAAGACCTGGCCGGGCCGGCGGGCCAGCTCCAGGAGGAGGCGGAACTCGGTGGAGGTGAGCGCCACCTCCCGGCCGTGCCGGCGGACCACGAAGCCGCCCGGGTCGATCTCCAGACCGCCGACCTCGATGACGGTCGAGGGGGTCGGCAGGCTGACCCTGCGCAGCACCGAGCGAACGCGGGCCACCAGCTCGGGCAGGTCGAAGGGCTTGCGCAGATAGTCGTCCGCGCCGCACTCCAGCCCGACCACCACGTCGATGGTGTCGGTGCGCGCGGTCAGCATCAGGATCGGCACCTGGCTGGTGCGCCGGATCTCCCGGCAGACCTCCAGACCGTCGAGGCCCGGCAGCATGATGTCGAGCACGATGAGGTCGACCGGGTGGGCGCGGAACGCGGCCAGAGCCTGCCGCCCGTCCACTGCGGTGTCGACCCGGAAACCGGCGCGGCGCAGACCGAGGGCGGTGACCTCCCGGATCGAGAAGTCGTCCTCGACCACCAACACGCGGCCCTCCATCACCCGAGGGTAGACCCGGCGCCACAGTGCGTAGTCCTGGCGGAACGGCCGACATCGGCGGCCGGCTGGCCCCCCTCCGGGCGCCGCCGAACCGCTACCGTCAGGTGCTTTTGGCACCCCTGAACCAGCTCACACGAAAGGGCACGACGTGAAACGTCATGGCTGCGTGATCCGACTCCGCCCCGAGCAGCGGGAGACCTACCTGAGGTTGCACGCGGCCGTCTGGCCGAGCGTGGAGAAGACGCTGCGCGAGGCGAACTTCCGCAACTACACCATCTTCCTCCACGACGATCTGCTCTTCGGCTACTACGAGTACGTGGGCGAGGACTACGAGGCCGACCTGCGGCTGATCGAGGCGGACCCGCAGACGCAGGAGTGGTGGAAGCTGACCGACCCGTGTCAGGAGTCGATCGCCGAGCCCGGCTCGGGGGACTGGTGGGCCCCGATGCGCGAGGTCTGGCACCTGGCCGACGAGGCTTAGGTCGACGGTGTCGATCATGGAGTTGTGGTGCCCGTTTCGGGGACCGGCGGTCGCTTTGTCGCCCACCACAACTCCATGATCGGCGAGGCGGGGAGTTCGCCTCGAAAATCGCTGACAAAAATTCTGGGCGTGCTGTCGATTGGGAACGGTTCGGTTCGTAGCCCTGGTGAGAGCCCGGCATCGGAACGGGCCGCACACCCACTGGAGGGCACGATGACCGCCACTGCGAACACGACCCGCGCCACCACGCCGAACGTCGGTGCGCTGATCCGGACCGGTGTCGCCGCCACTGTCGCGGCGAGCGTCGCCACCACGGCCGTCGCCGCCGTCGGACACCTGGCCGGGATCAGCCTCGCGCTGGGCGGCGCCCCGATCCCCGTGACGGGGTTCGGTGTGCTGACCGCCGTCTTCTCGCTGATCGGTGTGCTGATCGCCGGTGTGCTGGCCCGTTTCGCCCGGCGCCCCCGGGTCACGTTCGTCCGCACGACCGTGGTGCTGACGGTCCTGTCCCTGGTGCCGGACGTGATCGCCGACGCCGGGACGGCCACCAAGGCGCTGCTGATGCTCACCCACCTGGTCGCGGCCGCGATCGTGATCCCCGCCGTCGCGCGCCGCCTGGCCGCCTGACCTGCACCCATCGCACCATCCATCGAGGTACCGGAGGATCGTCATGAAGCAGTACCTGCTGTCCGTGCACTTCCTCGAGGGCGCGCCGACGCCGTCCGACGAGGAAACGCAGACCATGTTCAGGGAGACCGGCCGGATCAACGACGACATGCAGGCCGCGGGCGCCTGGGTCTTCGGCGGGGGACTCACCTCGCCGGAGAGCGCCACCGTCGTCCGGGTCGAGAACGGCACCACCGCCATGAGCGACGGACCGTTCGCCGAGACGAAGGAGCACATCGCCGGGTTCTGGGTCATCAGGTGCGCGGACCTGGACGCGGCGCTGGCCTGGGCCGAAAGGTGCGCGGCGGCCTGTGGCCCGGTCGAGGTGCGCCCCTTCGACGACCTGTCCCAGGCCTGACCGGCAGCCGGTCTTCCGACATGGACCTGGCGAGCATCTACCGCGCGGAGTACGGCCGCTGCGTCGCCACCCTGGCCCGCCTCCTCGGTGACATCAACCTCGCCGAGGAGGCCGTCCAGGACGCCTTCACCACGGCGCTGCAGAAGTGGCGGACACTGCCGCCGAACCCGGGCGCCTGGATCGTGACCACCGCACGCAACCGTGCCGTCGACCGTCTTCGCCGGGAGTCGACCCGCGAGGCCCGCCACGCTCAGGCCCTGCTGCTGTATCACCAGGATGATCCCTCGGAGGTGGGACCGGTGCGGGACGACCAGCTGCGACTCATCTTCACCTGCTGTCACCCGGCGCTGGCCCCGGAGGCGCGGACGGCGCTCACCCTGCGTCTGCTGGGCGGTCTCGACGTACCGGAGATCGCCCGCGCCTACCTGGTTCAGGAGGCGACCGTCGCCCAGCGGATCGTGCGCGCCAAGAGGAAGATCCGCGACGCCGCCATCCCGTACCGGGTACCGGCCGAACATGAGCTGCCGGACCGGCTGCCGCCCGTCCTCACCGTGCTCTACCTGATGTTCAACGAGGGCTACGCCTCCACCGCCGGCCCGTTGATCAGAACGGACCTGTGCGCCGAGGCGATCCGGCTGGCCCGTGAACTCGCCGCGTTGATGCCCGACGAGCCCGAGGCCCTGGGCCTTCTCGCCCTGCTGCTGCTGACCGAGGCGCGCCGCCCGGCCCGGCTCGGCCCGACCGGCGACCTGGTGCTGCTGGCCGACCAGGACCGGTCACTGTGGAACCGGCAGCTCATCACCGAGGGCCATGACCTGGTCCGCCGATGCCTGCGCCGCAACCGGCCCGGCCCGTACCAGATCCAGGCCGCGATCAGCGCCGTGCACACCGACGGCGCCGCAACCGACTGGCCGCAGGTCCTGGCACTGTACGACCAACTCCTCACGCTCGCGCCAAACCCTGTCGTGGCGCTCAACCGAGCGGTCGCCGTTGCCGAGGTGCACGGGCCGGCGGTGGCCCTCGCCGCGCTGGAGGGCATCGACCTACCGGGCTACCACCGGCTGCCCGCCACCCGAGCCGAACTGCTCGCCCGGCTCGGACACAACGACGAGGCCCGAGTCGCCTACGAACAGGCCGCGGCTCTGGCCACCAACGCGACCGAGCGGGCCTACCTGGAGACCCGTCGCAACGAACTCACCAGTGAACGGAGAGCATGATGACCGCCACCTACACCGTCGACGTCTTTTCCAGCCTCGACGGCTTCGGCACCACCAGTGGAAACTGGGGCGGCTACTGGGGAAAGCAGGGCCCTGAACTGCTCGCGCACCGCCTGTCCGTCTACAGCGTGGATCAGCGCATGGTCTTCGGGGCCAACACGTGCCGGGTGTTCGCGCAGATGCTGGCCGCGAGCACCGAGGAGTCCGAGGTCCGCGACGCCTGGGTGACCCGGATGAGGAGCCTCCCGGCGACAGTGGTGTCGAACTCGCTGGAAGGCCCCCTCGACTGGCCGGACGGGGCTGTCGTGCGCGGTGACGCGGTCGACGTCGTCGCCCGGCTCAAGGAGGAGTCCGCCGTCCCCCTGCGATCGCACGGCAGCCTGTCGTTGAACCGGGCGCTGATGGCCGCCGGACTGGTCGATCTCGTCCAGGTGACCCTCTTCCCGGTGATCACGGGGCAGACCGGTACCGAGCCGATCTTCCAGGGAGCGGCCGACTTCGACCTGGAGTTGATCGAGAGCCGGACCCTCGACGGTCGCACCCAGGAACTCCTCTACCGGCCCACCCTGCACGTGTGAGTCGCGCGTCGCCTGGCCATCCGCCGCGTCCGGCGAATGGCCAGGCGGGTCGGCCGGTTCCGGTCACCACTGGTGGGCGACGTCGAGCACCACCCGGCTGTGGGTGCCGGGACCGGCGAGCACGAGCACCCGGAACGGCAACCGCGCCCGTACGCCGACGGCGAAGGTGCTGTAGCCCTCGAAGCTGCCGCCGAAGACCACGTCGCGCAGCGTCTCGTAGCGCAGCAGATTCGCCACGTGCTCGCCGACCGCGTAGGGCAGGGTGCCCAGGTGGTCGTCGTCGTACGCCGGGGCCCGCAGCGAGACCCGCAGCAGCGCCCCGCCGGCGGTGTACGGCGACAGCGCCAGCCCTTCGCCCTCGGTCCACGTCTCGCCGTAGCCGACCGCGTAGCCGTCGACCGGGCCGTTGAACTCGAAGACGACCCGGTCGTAGCAGTCGTGCCGGCCGGTGCGCACATCGATCAGCGGGGCGTCGCTCAGCGCGCCGGCCGCCTTCTCCGCGCTGCCCCAGGTGATCCCGCAGTACGCCGCTGTGGTCGTGGTGCCCTCGGCGGCGCTGCTGCCCGCGCTGGCGACCAGCCCGGCGAGGACGACCGTCAACGCCGTCAGTGTGCTCCTGATCCTCATTGTGGTTTCTCCGTTCGGTACCGGGGTCACGTCGCGGCGGCGCTGCCGGTGACCCTCTGCCGCCACCGTCGTCCTGCCCCGGCACAGGAGCTTCGCTGTGACGTAACCGCCGAGTAACGGCAGGCGGTTTGACCGTCAGCCAGGTCGGCGGACGCCTGGTGCTCGGCAACTGATAGGCACTGATCCGCCGCCGGTATGACGCTTCCGCTATGCCGAACATCGACCGCCGTCACATTAATATCGGCATACATCGATGACCGACGGCTGACGGCCGCCGGACGACAGCAGGGGAGTACCCGATGTTCCGAGGACAACTGAGACGCGCGGCGATGGCCATGCTGGTGGCGATCCTGGCGGCGGCCGGGATGCAGCTCGCCACCGGCACGCCGGCCGCCGCCGTCCGGACCGTCTACTACGACGCGAGCCGGACCGGCGAGTTCCGCACCAACTTCGACCAGGCGGCGCAGATCTGGAACAGCCGGGTCAGCAACGTCCGACTCCTGGCCGGCACCCCGGCCAGCATCACCATCTACGTCGACGACGGCTGGCCCCGCGCGCAGCCGACCGGCCTCGGCTCGGGCCGGATCTGGATGGGCCGCACGGCCGTCAACCAGGGCTACGACCGCACCCGCATTGCCACCCACGAAGTCGGCCACATCCTGGGCCTGCCGGACCGGCGCACCGGCCTCTGCTCCGACCTGATGTCCGGTAGCAGCGCACCGGTCTCCTGCCGCAACGCCAACCCCAGCGCCGCCGAGGCGAGCCGGGTGAACTCGCTGTTCGCCGGCACCCTGGCCGCGCCGGCCAGCACGACGTACACCTGGAACGGCGACTCGGACATCGCCCCGTTGGTGGTCGGTGGCCGGCCGGCCACCGAGAACTACCCCTTCATGGTGTACGTCTCCGGCTGCACCGGCACGCTGATCAAGGGCAACTGGGCGGTCACCGCCAAGCACTGTTCGACGCCGTCCTCGGTGCGGGTGGGCAGCGTCAACCGTTCCAGCGGCGGGACCGTGGTGCGGGTGACCCGGGCGGTCAACCACCCGAGTGTCGACGTGAAGCTGCTGCAACTGGCCAGCTCGGTCACGTACGCGCCGGCCCCGATCCCGAGCACCTCCGGCGCGGTCGGCACCGCCACCCGGATCATCGGCTGGGGTCAGACCTGCGCCCCGCGGGGCTGCGGTTCGGCCCCGACCGTGGCCAACGAGCTCGACACGTCCATTGTGGCCGACAGCCGGTGCTCCGGCATCAACGGCCCGTACGAGATCTGCACCAACAACACCAACGGAAACTCCGGCGCCTGCTACGGCGACTCCGGTGGCCCGCAGGTGCGCCGGGTCAACGGAGTGTGGAACCTGATCGGCGCCACGAGCCGGGCCGGCAACAACAACTCCACCTGCGCCACCGGCCCGTCCATCTACGTCGACCTGCCGTCCATCCGGTCCTGGATCAACACCCAGGTCGGCGGCCTACCCGTCTGACCAGCTCGGACGCTGCGGGCGGAGGACGCGACAGGCGACCTCCGCCCTCGGCGCGTGCTCTAGGGGACCGGGCCACCTGCGGCGGCGAGTGCCTCCAGGAACTCCCGGAGGCGGCGCGCGCGGCGAAACCGCCCCTCGAAGAGACCGATCTGCCACGCGGCGGGGCTGTCGACGCTGCTGCGCCAGTGCTCGGCGAGCTTCTGCGTGTCAGCGTTCGCTGTCAGCGCCTCCGCTGCCGCGGGTGGCAGGTCGAGGACGAGGAGCGGGCCTCCGGGGCTGTCGCGCTCCACGCGAACGCCGCTGAGCGCACGGACCGGCAGCCGCAGGTCCCACCACGCCGGGTCATCCGGGTCGGCGTCGGCCAGCTCATCGGCCCACACTCCGCGCAGTCGGCCGCGGACCTCTCCGTCGGTGACCGACAACATCGGAAGCCCGGCGCCGCCGCCATACCAGGTGACGGCACCGATATTCACCATCAGCAACAGCAGGGGGGCGGCCACCACCACGGCCGGCGCGGCGGCGAACGGCAGCCACGGCACCTGGGAGGCCAGCGGCGCGGTCACAAAGGGAGCCAGGAGCGCGGCGACGGCCACACCGAAGACCCCGCCGACAGTCACCGGGCGCATCTGATAGCCGGCCCTGATCGGTCGCAGCGTGCCGAGCACCCGCAGCAGGCGTCGACGCATGCGCAGCTCTGGCGCCCCGGTGCTCACGGCTGGCCGAGGCCGGCGCGCAGCTGCTCGAGTTTGTCCCGCTGCGCGTCGACGAGCCGCCGGTACTGGGCGACCTGTTCCTGAGCCTGCCGTACTGCGTCGGCGCCGTACATGTCGGTGCTCTGAGTGACCTGCGAGACCGCGTCCGCCAGGCTGGCGCTGGCCGCGTCGGCGGCCCGGCCAGCGGCGGCAAGAATCGCCTCCCGCAGCTCGTAGGTCTGCATCCGTCGGGTGCCCGCCGCCAGGTCGATGTCGACGAGGCGACCGCTCGCGTCGCACGTCGCGCGCACCAGCTCCGCGTCGTCGGTGCCCTCGCCGGTGAGGTTCTGCGTGGCGGCGGCGAACCGGGTCGCCTGCTCGGCCATTCCCTCGATCCGGCGTTGCACGTCTGGGTCGATCACGAAGGCTCCTTGTGGCGGAGGTCAGGCGAAGTTGTCGCCGACGCGGAACTCGGTCAGGTCCGGTGTGCCCGCCGCACCGTCGTCCGGCAGCGCCATCAGCTTGAGAAAATCCTTGGCGAGCCCGTTGATGAGCGCCAGGACCAGGCTGCCCAGCGCGGTCGCGCCGGCGATCATGGTGGTGACGGAGCCGGCCATAGCGGCGCCGGACACCTGGATGATCGGCTCCAGCGCGGGTGCGGCAAAGGGTACGAGTTGGGCGGCGCGCATGGTGATCAGCCAGACCAGGAACGGCCCCGCCATCGCACCCAGGGCGAGCCACAGACCGGTGAGGGCGATATCCAGAGAGTGCAGGGTCTCGCCGAGGGTGCGGATGTATGCGCCAAGCTCGTCGAGATGCGCCTTGAGCTTGGTCGACATGATGACGAAGCTGTCCTTGCCCTGGCCCTTCCAGGTCGCGGTCGCCGCCGAGCAGATCTTGTCGAAGTTCGCGTTGAGCGCCTTCTGCAGATTGTCGCCGTGCCGAATCAGATCGGCACCGGCCTGGGCGA
Source organism: Micromonospora sp. NPDC005205 (assembly GCF_040608275.1). NCBI lineage: Bacteria > Bacillati > Actinomycetota > Actinomycetes > Micromonosporales > Micromonosporaceae > Micromonospora > Micromonospora sp. NPDC005205. Next base: position 101,516 of record NZ_JBEXHV010000017.1, on the reverse strand, counting down.
TACCGACGGGGTTGGCCACGAACAGGGCCGCGCCGGTCACGCCGACGATGAACGTCGGGCACAGCGCGGCGCAGGCCGACAGGCCAGCCATGATCGCGCCAATCTCCGCCAGCGTGATCGAGGCACCAGCGGCGACGAGCAGCGCCGGATCCTGGGCGAGCTGGGCAGCACTGGTCTTGCCGTAGGCATCGCCGAAACTGCTCGTCGGCACCGGCGTGCCACCAAACCCACCCACGTGCAGGTTCTCCGCGCGCTCGTACTGATCCGCGACGACGCCGAGTTTCTCGCCGATCTGCCGGCACACGTCCGCAGCACCCCGCACGTCCTTCACGAGGAATTCGACGCGCTGGATGTAGAGCGCCTCCACCGGCGACAACGCGATGCCGAAGCCGGGCGCATCGATGGCGGAGTTGCGGGCGAACTCGTCCGCCTCGGTCGCGTAGTCCTCAGCGATCGTGGTGCCGAGGGTTCGCGCACGCTCGCGAATGTCAACCGGGTCCACCGCGAAATCGACCATGCCGCCCCCTCGCTGCCCGCCGCGTTCCTGGCATCGTAGGCGAGGAGGGCGCAGCCGGCTGTCCTCGAACGTGACACGCGTTCGTCGCCCCGGTGTGCGGTGTCACCCACGCGATCCCACTACGCGGTACGGTGCGTGGCATATCGGCACATCGGAGGTGGCGTCATGCCTACCGTAGTCGTCCTCGCGCTGGCCCTCGCCCTCGCGCCCGCGCCGTCCCCGTCGACCACCTCGAACCCGCTCGGTGACATCGTCGGCGGCGTCGGCCAGATCGTCGACGACCTGCTCGGCGGCGACACGCCGAGTGCCGCTCCGACGCCGAGCGCCACTCCCACCGCGGCGGCCACGCCGAGTCGGCCACCGGTCGCCGGTCAGCCCAGCCCGGTGAAACCCGTCGCGATCCCCGGGCCGGCCGGGACGACGAGCGGCGTCCCCGCTCCCGCCGCACCGGATCGCCGCACCGCCGGCGAGGGCACCGGCACCCGCGAGGCCGCCGTGCCCTGGCGCGACGGCGACACCCCCGCACCGACGCCGCCGCCGGCCCTGGCCAACCCCACCCGGAATGCCTGGCCACCCGCGTCGTACCTGCTGGTCGTGGCGGTCCTCGCGGTGCTGGCACTGCTGCTCCTGCGCCGCCGGGCACCGGCCCCCGCCGCCGCACCCGACCCCGGTCCGGTGCCGGACTCCGGGCCGGCGCCGGATCCCGGCCCGGTGCCGGACAACGTCAGTCGACTGCCGACCAGCCTCAACGCCATCTACGAGATGGGCCGGCAGGACGAGCGCCTCGAGCAGGAGCGTCGCCGCCGTACCTGACGGCATGCCGTCCTCATGATGCCGAGTAGGCGCCCTCCCGCCGGGGGACCGCGTCGTCGTAGGCCCCGACCGGCCCGCTGTAGCGGGCCTTGCCCTTCGGGTACGGCCAGGCGTTCGCGGTGCAGCCGTGCAGGCCCAGCGTCTGCTGCTGCATCACCGGCGCCGGCCGGCCCCGCCCGGGGCACCGTTCGTGGCCGTGCCCGAGTTTGTGCCCCACCTCGTGGTTGACCATGTACTGCCGGTAGGTCTCCAGTGTCGCGCCGTAACCCGGCACCCCCTTGACCCAGCGCGCCACGTTGAGCACCACCCGGCCGCCGTTGCGGCAGGAGGTGTAGGCGTCCGGCACGTCCTGGCAGAGGGTGTCGCGGGTGCCGGGGGTCGCCAGGTAGATGGTGAAGTCGGTCGGTTCGCCGGCACCGACCCGGCGCAACCGCCACGCCCCACCCGCCGTCCACCCGCGTGGGTCGTTCAACGTCGCGGTGATCGCCGTGGCGATGTCCTTGGCCGGCAGGCCCCGGATGTCGCGCTCCACGGCGACCCGGTAGCGCAGTAAACTGCCGGCCGTCGCGCGTCCGGGGGCCGTCTCGCCGGGCGCCACCGACCAGCGGTTGCCGCCGGTGGCGGGGTAGCTGACTCCGATGACGGGCGCGGAACTGGGTCGGACCTCGGCGGCCACGGTCGGCCGCACGACGGATGTCGCCGGTCCACCGGGCGGCGGCGCGGCGGCGACCGGGTCGGTGGCGGGTTGCCCGGCGGCGGGCAGGCCGCACCCGGTGAGCAGCGCCACCACCAGCAGTGACGCCATCGAGGCGGGACCCCAGCGGCGGGTAACCTTCGTCGACATGTCTCTCCCCTCGCGCGTCGCTCGGCGGCGGCGCGGAGGAGAAGACGGGTGACAGTGGCGAAAAGTTGATGTGACCCAGCGCTCAACCTTTTGCCGACCTCGCCCGTCTCTGGCTCTGTGGCACGGGGAGGGTTCGCGGTGGCGCGGGGTGACGCCGATTTCGTCGAGTTCGCGCGGGCGGCTTCCGCGCGACTGGTGCACGCCGCGTTCCTGATGACGGGTGACCACCACCAGGCCGAGGACGCCGCGCAGACCGCGCTGGTGCGCACCTACGCGTCGTGGTCGCGCATCCACGACGACGACGCCTACGGGTACGCCCGCCGCACGCTGGTCAACCATCTGGTCGACGGGTGGCGACGGCCGATGCGGGAGTACCCGACCGACGAGGTGCCGGAGCAACGGCGTGGCGACGTGGCAGACGACGTGGCAGACGACGTGGCCACCCGGCGCTGGTTGATCACCATCCTCGGCGCGCTCAGCCCGCGGGAGCGCGCCATCGTCGTCCTGCGCTACTACTTCGACCTGCCCGAGGCGCAGGTGGCCCGGGAACTTTCCGTATCCGTCGGCACGGTCAAGAGCACCAGCTCGCGAGCTTTGGAGAAGTTGCGCACCGCCGCGCCCCGCACGGCCGACGAGAGGGCGCGCCGATGAGCGAGCTGGAACGGCTCCGCGACGCCATGCGGGCGACCGAGCGCCCCGACGCCGTGCTCGATCTGGCCACCGTGATGCGCGAGGGACGTCGGCTGCGTACCCGTCGACGCGTCGCCGGAGCCGGGGCGGCGACGTTCGCGACCGGCCTGGCCGCCGTGGTCGTCGTGGTGGCTGTCGGCGCGTCCGGGCCGGGCGATCCGGCGCCGATTGAGCGCCCGCAGCCGGTCGCCGTCGCTCCACCGTCGGTCGGTGTCTCGCCGCGGGCGGAGAAGTCGCCGGGCTCCACGCTGCCACCGACGGTGGGCCGCGACGTGCCGCAGCCGAAGCCGATGGGCCAGATCGTGGACTCCCAGGTGCGGCACGGCGCCGACCGGCGGGTCTACTACTTCGTGTCGGTGTCCGTGCCCGGCGAACCCAAGGTGTCGATCGGTCTGGCCGCCGGTCGTCAGGCTCCGGACGGCTCGCTGAGCACGGACATCCTGGTCAACGACGTCCGCGGCAGTGACCGCAGCGCCGGGTTCCACCAGATCGGCTACGACGAGGGCGCTGCCGCGCCGGTGCCCACCTTCGGCTACTTCGTCGGCCCCGCCAAGCGGATCATCGGCACCGTCGACGATCGGCAGGTCGATGCCCGAGTGGTGCCATGGAGCGCCGACAAGCAGGTGATGATCTTCTGGTTCGACCCGGCGCAGCTCAGTCCGGGGGAGCGGCTGGACGGCATCGTCGCCCACGACGCCAGCGGCCGCCGACTCTGACGCGCTGCTGCCGCTCAGGCCAGCCGACGCTCGATGGTCACCGTCGTCCCGTCGGCAGTGGAGACCAGCCGCACGTCACCGTAGGCGTTCATCAGCAGCGCGCCGCGTCCCCGGTCCATCGCCGGCCGGCGGTCCCGCCAGGTACCGAAGTCCCGAATCGAGATCCGGATCAGCCCGCCACCCACCTGGACGCGCACCCGTACCTCTGGACGCCTGGGTCGCTGTGCGTGCTCGACGGCGTTGTTCACAGCCTCGGAGGCGGCGAGCAGGAGATCTTCCAGCACGTCCGGGTCGACGTCCAGCTCGACCAGCGCGCCCCGGACGTCCCGACGCATCGCGGCGGCCGAGGTCGGCGCGGACGGGAATGTCCACCCGACGTCCAAAAGGTCGCCCAGCCCGTCGGGCTCGGCCGGCGCCGGCTCGATGACGACCGCGTCGCGGACGGGGTCGACCGTCGGGCTCGGCGTGCCGGGACCGACCGGGGCGGTTCGGGCCGGGGGAGCTGCGGCAGCGACCGCCGGAGGGTCGCCGACGACGGCCACGGCAGGGGTACGGTCGCCGGCTCGGCGGATGCTGGCCCTGATCCGGGCGATCAACTCGGCTGCGGCGAACGGTTTGACCACGTAGTCGTCGGCACCCAGGCTCAGGCCCTCCACGCTGGCCTCCCCACCCGCACGGGCGGACAGCACCAGCACCGGCAGCGCCCGGGTCGTCGGGTCGGCGCGTAGTCGGCGCACCAGGTCGAAGCCGTCCAGCACCGGCATCATCACGTCGGTCAGGACCAGGTCGGGCAGATCACGGTGAATCTCGTCGAGGGCCTGCCGGCCGTCGGTGACGGCCCGCACCCGCCAGCCCTGCCCGGTGAGCAGCCGGGTGAGGTACGCCCGCATGTCGGCGTTGTCGTCGGCGAGCAGGATCCGGGCCCCGGCCAGCTCGTCGGTGGCCGCCCCGGACGTGGGATCGGGCTCGGTCGGCGCGTCGTCCGGTTCGGTGAGCCAGCCCATCGTCTCCGCGACTGCGGCGCGGGCCGCGTCACCCCGCCCGTCCACCGCCGGCCCGGTGATCGCAGTGCGGTGCGCCGCCGACCAGGGCAGCGTCACGGTGAACCTGCTGCCGACGCCCACCTGGCTGGTCACGCGCACGTCGCCGCCCTCCAGCCGGGCCAGTTCGTGCACCAGGGCCAGGCCGATGCCGGTGCCCTCATGACTGCGCGAGCGGGCGCCCTGCACCCGGTGGAAGCGTTCGAAGAGTTTCGGCAGGTCCCGTTCCGCGATGCCGATGCCGGTGTCCGCGACGGTGAGGCGTACCCCCTCGTCGTCGGTGTCCAGGGTGACCCGGATACGGCCGATGAACGTGTACTTCAGCGCGTTGGAGAGCAGGTTCGTGACGATGCGTTCCCAGTTGACCGGGTCGACCGCGACCGGCCGGGGCAGCGGCGGACAGCTCACCTCGAGGGTCAGCCCGGCCCGCTCGACGGCGGCCCGGAACACCCCGGCGAGTTCGGCGGTCAGCGCGGCCAGATCCACCATCCGGGCGTCGCTGCGCGCCCGCCCGGCCTCCAGGCTGGAGAAGGTGAGCAGGCTGTTGACCAGCGTCAACAGTCGGGTGGCGTTACGCCAGCCGGTCTCCACCCGCTCCCGCTGCACCGCCGCCAACGGCGCGGTGGCGTCAGTGAGGGCGTCGGTCAGCGGGCCGAGGATGAGGGTCAACGGGGTACGGAACTCGTGGCTGACGTTGGCGAAGAAGTCGGTCTTGACCCGGTCCAGTTCCGCCATCGCCTCGACCCGGCGCCGCTCCTCCTCGTACTCGCGGGCGTTTCGCAACGCCACGGAGATCTGCTGGGCGAGCAGTCGGTGAAAGGAGTGGTACGCCTCGTCGAGCCCTCGGCTGGGGCTGACCCCGGCGAGCAGGACGCCGAGCGGCTGATCCTCGTCGGCGGAGGGCAGCGGCAGCGCCAGCGCGGTGCGGACCGGGTCGTTCCACGGGCCGGCGGGCAGCGGCAGCCGGTCGGCGACGTCGGTCACCGGGGTAGCCCGGCCCTCGGCGGCGTCCGTCAGCCCCCAGGTGTACGAAGGCGGGCCCGGGTCGGTCAGCTCGACGGCGTCCGGCAGGGCCCGAGCGTGCCGGTGGTCGCCGCCGGTGCAGCCGACCCGGCGCAGCGCCGTGCCGTCGCGCAGGTAGATGGCGGCGAACGGCACGTCCAGGGGGTGGCCGTCGATCACGTCGATCAGCCGGGCGGCGGTGGCGTCCACGTCGACGGTGCGCCCGTCGCCGAGCACTGACAGGTCACGCAGGAGGCGGAGCCGGCGTTCGCCGATCACCTGCTGGGTGACCTCGCTGCACACGGTCAGGACGCCGACGGTGCGGCCGTCGTCGTCGCGGGCCGGGGCGTGCGAGACGCTGAAGTACGCCTCCTCGCGGTAGCCGGCCCGCTCCAGCAGTAGTTGCAGCGCGGGGACCCAGCTGGCCACCCCGGTCGCCATGGCCTCCTCGATCAGCGGGGCGAGTACGGGCCAGCCCTCGGCCAGCGTCACCCGTACGTCGTCGCCGAGCGCGGCGGGGTGCTTGTCGCCGATCAGCGCCGAGTACGCGTCGTTGTAGAGCTGGGAGTAGCTCTCACCCCAGAGCAGCAGCATGGGGTACCGGGAAGAGAGCACCATCCGTACGGCGGCGCGCAGGCTCTGCGGCCAGCCGCCGACCGGGCCCAGCGGGGTGTCGGCCCAGTCCAGTCGGGCCATCAACAGCCCGGTGTCGCCGCCGCCGAGGAACAGGTCAGTGCTGGGTCGCGTCACGCTCGATCCGACCCCATCGCAAGCCCCCGTTCCGGGCCCGACGACCCCTTCCGTGTTACCTACCCATCCTGACACCTCTACTCACCTGTGCCGACGCCGGTACCCACCGTCGAACCGGCGGCGGTTCGGGACGAACGACCGATGCTCAAGAAATAGAGATCTGTCAGTGTCTCGGGTATCTCTCCAACCCCGAGGAGCCCCCATGAAAGGCAGAACGCTGAGCGCGGGAATCGCGCTTGCCGTGTTCGCCGGAATGACGGTGACGCTGGCTGCCCAGCCGGTAGCCGCGTCGCCCATGGCCACGATGACGGAGGCCCGGCCGATCGCCGCGTCCGCCGCCGCGTTGGCCGCGCCGGACATCTCCGTCACCAACGTCCAGGCGCACCTGACCCAGTTCAACAGCATCGCGACCAGCAACGGTGGCAACCGGCGGGCCGGCTCGGCCGGCTACACCGCCTCGCTCAACTACGTGAAGACCAGGCTCCAGTCGGCCGGCTACACCGTCAGCGAGCAGTACTGCTCCAGCTGCACGTACCCCTCGAACAACCTGATCGCCGAGTGGCCCGGCGGCCCGACCGACCAGGTGGTCATGTTCGGAGCGCACCTGGACGGCGTCTCGGCCGGTCCGGGCATCAACGACAACGCCACCGGCTCGTCGACCCTGCTGGAGAACGCACTGGTCCTGGCCGCGCAGAACCCGACCATGACGAAGAAGGTGCGGTTCGCCTGGTGGACCGACGAGGAGCAGGGGCTCAACGGCTCCCGGTTCTACGTCAACTCGCTCACTACCACCCAGCGCGGTTACATCAAGGGTTACTACAACTTCGACATGGTCGGCTCGACAAACGGCGGCTACTTCATCAACCGGGTCACCTCGACCACTGCGGCTCCGCTGAAGGCGTACTGGGACTCGTTGGGCCTGCAACCGGAGGAGAACGTCGAGGGTCAGGGCCGCTCCGACGACTACTACTTCCAGCAGGCCGGCATCCCCACCTCGGGCTACGCCGCCGGGGCCAGCGCCCGCAAGACCAGTTCCCAGGCGGCCAAGTGGGGTGGCACCGCCAACTCCGCGTACGACCCCTGCTACCACCGGTCCTGCGACACCACCGCCAACGTCAGCGCCACGGTGCTGAACCGCGCGGCCGACGGGGTCGCGTACGCGCTGTGGCAGCTCGCCGTGAGCGGCGGCACCCCGTCCTGCACCGGCGGCCAGGTGGTCGGAAACGGTGGCTTCGAGAGCGGCAGCACGCCGTGGACCGCGTCCTCCGGCGTGATCACCAACGCCAGCGCCCAGCCGGCCCGGACCGGGTCGTACAAGGCGTGGCTCAACGGCAACGGCCGCAGCGGCACCGAGAGCCTGACGCAGTCGGTGACACTGCCGGCCGGGTGCGCCAGCTACACGCTGTCCTTCTGGCTGCACATCGACACGGCCGAGACCACCAGCTCAACGGTGTACGACCGGCTCACCGTGCAGGTGGGGTCGACCACGCTGGCGACGTACTCGAATCTGAACAGGGCGTCCGGCTACGTCCAGCGCAGCTTCTCGGTGGCCGGGTTCGCCGGGCAGACGGTGACGCTGCGCTTCACCGGCACCGAGGACTCGTCGTTGCAGACCAGCTTCGTGATCGACGACGTGACGCTGGTGGCGAGCTGACCGCGTACCCCGAAGAAGGGCCGCCGCCGGCAGCGTCCGGCGGCGGCCCGTCACGTCGTGGGTCAGGGGAGTCGGGGGTCAGGGGAGCTGTGGGTAGAGCGCGGCGACGCCGCCGGGGAACCCGGCCTGCACCCGCCGGCTGACGTCGTCGGCGACGATCTCGTAGGCGTCGGCCTCGATGCCGTCGACCGCGAGCCGGGCGATCGAGGCGGGGTCAGACTTGGGGCCGGTGATGGTCGCGGCCATGTCGGTGTCCAGGTAGCCGACGTGCAGGCCGGCGACGCGGACGTCCCGCTCGGCGAGCTGGAGGCGCAGCGCGTTCGTCATCGCCCACTCGGCGGACTTGGCGGCACCATACGACCCGTGCAGGGGGAAGTTCACCCAGGACAGGACGGAGAGCACGTTGAGGATGGTTCCGCCGCCATTGCCGGCGATGACCGGCGCGAACGCCCGGATCGTCGACAGGGTGCCGATGTAGTGGGTCTCCAACTCCAGCCGGACGAGGTCCAGGTCGCCGTCGAGCAGGTCGGTCCGGGTGTCGATGCCAGCGTTGTTGATCAGCAGGTTCACGCCGCCGGCCAGCTCGGCGGCGGCGGCCACCGAGGCGGGGTCGGTGATGTCGAGGCGGACCGGCGTCACGCCGGGCAGGTCGACGCTGTCGGGGTTGCGGGCGCCGGCGTAGACGGTGGCGCCCCGGGCGAGGAGTTCGGCGGCCAGGTGTCGGCCGAGGCCACGGTTGGCGCCGGTGACGAGGGCGGTGCTTCCAGCGATCTTCATGGCCGTCACGCTATCCGGCCTGACTTCTGTTAAGCAAAGTCAGCTATGTCACGGCGGTGGTCGACGGGATCGGGAATACGACCCGGACGCGCCCACACCCCAAGCGGTGACGACTCGTATCCTTTCCGCGAACCTCCGTACGAGCCGAGATGGGAGACGGTGTGAGCAACCAGGCCGAAACGTTGGAGTTCCAGGCCGAGGCGCGTCAGCTCCTCCAGTTGGTGGTCCACTCGATCTATTCGAACAAGGACGTCTTCCTGCGGGAACTCATCTCGAACGCGTCCGACGCCCTGGACAAGCTCCGGCTGGCCACCCTCGTCGACAAGGACCTCGTCGCCGACACCGACGACCTGCACGTCGCCCTGGAGATCGACCGCGACGCCCGCACCCTCACCGTGCGCGACAACGGCATCGGGATGACCCGCGACGAGGTCGTCACGCTGATCGGCACGATCGCCAAGTCGGGCACCGCCGAGCTGCTGCGCCAACTGCGCGAGTCCGCCGACGCCCACGCCAAGCAGGACCTCATCGGGCAGTTCGGCGTCGGTTTCTACGCCGCGTTCATGGTCGCCGACCGGGTCACCCTGCTGACCCGCAAGGCCGGCGAGACCGGCGGCACCCGCTGGGAGTCCACCGGCGAGGGCACCTACTCGATCGAGGCGGTCGACGAGGCGCCGCAGGGCACCACTGTGACGCTGCACCTCAAGCCGGCCGACACCGAGGACAACCTGCACGACTACACCGCCGAGTGGACCGTCCGCGAGATCGTCAAGCGCTACTCCGACTTCATCGCCTGGCCGATCCGGATGACAGTCGAGCGCCCCGGCGCCGAGGGTGAGCCCGCCACCAGCGAGGTGCAGACCCTCAACTCGATGAAGGCCCTCTGGGCGCGGCCCCGCGACGAGGTCGACGCCGCCGAGTACAACGAGTTCTACAAGCACGTCAGCCACGACTGGGCCGACCCGCTCGAGGTCGTGCACATGAAGGGCGAGGGCACCTTCGAGTACGAGGCGCTGCTCTTCCTGCCCAGCCACGCCCCACTGGACCTGTTCTCCCCGCAGGGCCGCCGGGGCGTCCAGCTCTACGTCAAGCGCGTCTTCATCATGGACGACTGCGAGGCGCTGGTCCCGACCTACCTTCGCTTCGTCAAGGGCGTGGTCGACGCGCACGACCTGTCACTGAACATCTCCCGGGAGATCCTCCAGCAGGACCGGCAGATCCAGATCGTGCGCCGCCGCCTGGTCAAGAAGGTCCTCGCCACGGTCAAGGACCTCAAGGCCAACCACGCCGAGCGCTACCGCACCTTCTGGACCGAGTTCGGCGCCGTGGTCAAGGAAGGGCTGATCGACGACACCGACAACCGGGACACCCTGCTGGACATCCTGTCGGTGAACTCCACAAACGACCCGGACGAGCCAACCGACCTGGCCGGCTACGTGTCGCGGATGAAGGACGGCCAGACCGACATCTGGTACGCCACCGGCGAGTCCCGGGCCGCCATCGAGAACTCGCCGCACCTGGAGGCGTTCCGGGCCAAGGGGCACGAGGTGCTGCTCCTCACCGACCAGGTCGACGAGGTGTGGGTCGAGCGGGTCGGCACGTACGACGGTCGCCCACTGCGCTCGATCGCCAAGGGCGAGATCGACCTGGACACCGACGAGGAGAAGCAGCAGGCCGAGGCCGAGCGCGAGCAGCAGCGACAGGAGTTCGCCGGGCTGCTCGACTGGCTGGGGACCACCCTCACCGACAGCGTCCGGGAGGTCCGCCTGTCGTCGCGGCTGACCACCTCACCGGCCTGCGTCGTCGGCGACGCCCACGACCTCACCCCGACCCTGGAGAAGATGTACCGGGCGATGGGGCACGAGATCCCCACCACCAAGCGGATCCTGGAGATCAACCCCGGTCACCCGCTGGTGTCCGGGCTGCGCAAGGCCCACGAGCAGGGCAGCGACGCCACCGCTCTGACCGAGACCGCCGAGCTGCTCTACGGCCTGGCGGTGCTCGCCGAGGGCGGTGAGCTGACCGACCCGGCCCGCTTCACCCGGACGCTCGCCGACCGGCTGGCGCGCACCCTCTAACTGGAATACCGCCGGCCGGCGGCCCGCCCGAGCAGCGGGCCCGCCGGCCGGCCCCGTCACTGGCCGGGAATCACCAGGCCCGACTCGTAGGCGATCATCACCGCCTGAGCGCGATCGCGCAGGTGCAGTTTGGTGAGCAGGTTGCCGACGTGGGTCTTCACCGTGTGCTCGCTGAGGTGGTGGTGGGCGGCGATCTCGGCGTTGGACAGACCAGCCGCGATCAGGCGCAGCACGTCCGTCTCCCGCGCGGTCAGGGCGGTCACCGCGGCGGCCCGGGCCGGGTCCGGATGGCCGCGCCGGTGCAGTTCGCCGATCACCCGGGCGGTCACGGCGGGAGCGAGCAGCGCGTCCCCGGCCGCGACCACACGGACCGCGTTCACCAGGTCGGCTCGGGGAGCGTCCTTGAGCAGGAAGCCGCTGGCCCCGGCCCGCAGGGCCGCGTACAGGTAGTCGTCGCTGTCGAACATGGTCAGGGCGAGGACCCGGCTCGGGGTGAGCGCGCAGACCTGGCGGGTCGCGGCGACACCGTCGAGGACGGGCATTCGCATGTCCATCAGGACGACGTCGGGACGGTGTTCGCGGGCGGCCCGCACGGCCGCCGCGCCGTCGGCGGCCTCGGCGACCACCTCGATGTCCGGCTCGGCGCCGAGGATGGTGGCGAACCCCGCCCGGAAAAGATCCTGGTCATCGGCGAGCACCACCCGCACCATCAGACCACCGCCGGTGCCGGCAGCGGCAGGGTGGCGGTCACCGTGAAGCCGTGACCGTCGGAGGCCGGGCCGGTGCGCAGAGTGCCGCCGCAGGCGTGGGCGCGCTCGCGCATGCCGACGATCCCGTACCCGGGCCGGCTGCTCTCGGACGCCTGGTGGCCGCGGCCGTCATCGGTGACCGACACCGTCAGCGAGTTCGCCGCGTGGTCCAGTCGCACGCGAACCGATCGGGCACCGGCATGCCGCACCACGTTGGTGAGGGACTCCTGCACGATCCGATAGGCGGCCACCCCGACGTCCGGGGGCGGTGGCGCGACGGCACCTCCGGACGGCGAGACGGTGAGCACCGCGTCGAGGCCGGCGGCACGGACCCGCTCGACGAGGACGGGAAGATGGTCCAGACCCGGCTGGTCGAGTGGTTGGTCGGCGGGTTCGTACAGGCTGCCGACCGCGCGGCGGAGCTGAACGACCGCGTCCCTGCCGGTGGCGGCGATGGTGGCGAACGTGGCATCGGCGCGATCCGGTTGGTGGCGGACCAGCAGCGGACCCGCCTCCGCCTGGACGATCATGACACCGACCGCGTGGGTCAGGATGTCGTGCAGGTCGCGGGCGATGCGGGTGCGCTCGCGCAGCACCGCCGCCGTACGTTCACCGGCGACGCGACGATCACGTTCGGCGAGGGCCGCGGCCTGGGTTCGGCGGGCCCGGGTGCTGGTGCCCAACGCGTACGCGAAGAGGTAGGCGACCGACAGGTAACGCAGCACCTCCACGTCCGGGCGGGGGTAGAGCAGCGAGACCAGCAGGCCGGCGGCGGTGAGCGCGACGCCGAGCAGGCGGATCGGCAGGGATGCGCGCGCCGCGAACGTGTAGAGGCAGACCAGCGGTCCGACCGGCAGCAGTGGGGGAGCGCCGAGCGAGGCGGAGACGGTCGTGGCGACGCCCACGAGGAGGGCGACCCGGAGCAACGCCCGGTCCCGCCACAGCACCGGCACCGACGACGCGACCGCGAGCGGAAGCACCCACCAGGCATGTGGCCCGCCGAGCAGGGCGGGCAGCACCGTCGCGGCTACGGCAGCCACGGTGACGGCGAGATTGACGTACCGCTTCACGTCCGCAGTATCGTCCGACCCGGCGAGCCGACGCCTCCCTCCACGGGACCAGATCGATCCCGGCTCACCGGGCGATCCGTCCCGGCCGCCCGCGCCACACGCTCGACACATGATGACGATCCTCGCCACGCTCCTCAGTGGCCTGCTCTGGTTCGGTGGCACCGGGTTGCACCCTGTCCCCGCGCTGACCTGGCTCGCCCCGCTCCCGCTGATCCTCGCCTCGACGCGGGTACGCCCGCGCACCGCGCTCTGCGCGACCGCCCTCGCCTGGTCGATCGGTCAGGGCGGCGTGCTCGGCTACTACCTCGGCACCCTGCGACTACCGGTCCCCGTGGTCGCCGGTGTGGTCCTGCTCGGCGTCGGTCTGGCGACCGGAACGGTCCTGCTCGCCCGCGCACTGCTGCTGCGCGGACGAACGGTCCTCGCCGTCCTCGCGGTGCCCTCGCTCTGGGTGCTGGGGGAGTACGCCGCGTCCCGCTTGCTGCCGCATGGCGCCTGGTGGAGCCTCGCCTACACCCAGGCCGACATCCGCCCGGTCATCCAGCTGACCGCGCTCACCGGAGTCTGGGGCGTCACCTACCTGCTGCTCGCCGTCCCTGTCGCCCTCGCCGCCCTGCGCGCGAGCACACGCCCCGCCCTGACCTGCCTGCTCGTCCTCCTGCTCGGCGCCGGCGGGTGGTCGGCCTGGTCGCTGAGCCGTTCCCCCAACCAGGCCGAGCGGGTGACCGTCGGCCTGGTGGCCCTACGGCAACCCGAGGACGGGCTCCCGATCGACGAGCCGCCCGGCCGTGACCTGCTCACCCGTTACGCCGCACGGGTCAAAGGTCTGGTTGCCCGTGGGGCACGCATCGTCGTGCTGCCGGAGAAGGTGTTCGCCGTGTCGGACACGACGATGCCCGTGCTCGTGGCCGCGCTCCGCCAGGCCGACGCTCAGGTCGTCGTCGGCGCGGTGCGGCAACGGGCAGACCGGGCGAGCAACGTCGCGCTGGTACTCGAACCCGGTGGGACCGTCGCGACGTACGAGAAGCAGCATCTCATCCCGGGCCTGGAAGACTGGCTGACGCCGGGTGACGGCGAGGTGCTCGTCGAGGGGCGGTTCGGCGTCGCGATCTGCAAGGACCTCGACTATCCCGGCCTGGTCCGGCGGTATCGGGCGCAGGGCGCCTCGGTGCTGCTCGTTCCCGCCCTGGACTTCACCTCCGATGGCTGGCTGCACGGTCGGATGGCGCTGGTCCGGGGCGTGGAGAACGGCCTCGTCGTGGTGCGGGCCGCGGCGTTCGGCCGTCCGACGGTCACCGACCCCGGCGGCAGGATGCTGGGTGAGGCCACCGCCGGTGACGCTGAGTTGTTGGTCAGCGCCGCGCCGACGGCAGGGTGGCGCACTGTCTATTCGCGTACGGGAGACTGGTTTCCGTTCCTGTCAGTGATCCTGCTGGTCGTCGCCGTCGTCGGGAGCCGCCGGCCGGTCACGGCCGGTCGGCGTCCGTGAGCCGACGACGGATGCGCTCCGCGTCCGGGTGCCCGAGGTCGTCGAGGAGGCGCAACGCCGCCCGCCAGCTCCGGGCCGCCCCGGCCGGATCGCCGGCCTCGGCCTGCGCCTCGGCCAGGTGCCCGAGCGTGTCCGCCTCGTAGTACCGGTCCCGGAACTCCCGGTACAGCTCCACCGCGTGCCGGTACGAGCCGACCGCCTCCGCCGGTCGCCCCGCCCGGTGCTGCGCGTACCCGAGAGTGTCCCAGGTCGGTGCCTCACCCTGGCGGTCGTCGAACTCCCGCAACAGCGCCAGGCCCTGCCGACACGCCTCGATCGCGGCATCGTGCTCACCCAGTTGGGCGCGGTACCAACCGATCGCGTTCAACGCCATCGCCTGCCCGTACCGGTGTCCGGCGGTGCGGTACAACGTCAGCGCCGCCTCCGCGTGCTGGACCACCTCTGCGCGCCGGCCCTGCCGGTCGGCCATTTCGGCCAGGTCCAGGCAGGTGTGCCCCTGGTTGGCCGGGTCGTCGAGGCCCCGGAAGAGCTCCAGTGCCCGCTGAAGCTGACCGGGTGCCTCGTCGAGCTGGCCCAGCCGGGCCTGGGCCCGGGCCAGACTGCGGTGCGCGTGCGCCTGCCCGGCCGAGTCGCCACCGCTCCGCGCGGCGACCAGCGCCGTACGTTGCACCGCCAGTTGGTCGTGCCAGCCGCCCTGCCGGTCCAGAAAGATGGTCAAACTCCAGGCCAGTTGCCAGGCGTGCCGTTCGAACCCGCCGGCCGCGCACCGATCGACCAGTGCGATCAGCACCTCCCGCTCCCGGGTGAACCACGCCGCAGCCTCGTCGTGATCGCTGATCTTCTCCGGTCGGACCCCGGTGACAGCTGGCGGCAGCGCGATCGGGTCCCAGTGTGGGTGCAGCAGCACGGCAGCAGCGTGCGCGCTGTGCAGGTAGTGGTCGAAGAGCCGACCCCGCGCCTCAGCCCGGTCGCCGGTCCGGTCCTGCTCGCCGGAAAGCTCGGCCGCGAAGGCCCGCAGCAGGTCGTGCATCCCGTACCGGTCCGGACCACGCTCCAGCACCAGGTGCGCGTCGGCGAGTTCGGCGAACGCCGCCCGGACCTGGCGGCGCTCGACGCCGGCGAGGCTGGCCCCGGCCGCCGTACTGATTGTCAGGTCCGTGCTGCCGCCGACCAGCCGGAACAGCCGGGCCGTCGGGTCGGTCAGCAGGCGGTACGACCAGGACAGTGCCGTGCGTACGCTGCTGGCGGGGTCGCCGGCGTCCAACCCGTCCAGACCCCCGTCGGTGCGCAACTGCGCGCCCAGCTCGGCCAGGGAGAGCTGTGGCCGGACCACCGCCCGGGCCGCCACCACGACCAGCGCCAACGGCAGCCGGTCACAGAGCCCGACCAACTCGCCGATGGCAGCTCGTTCCCTCTCGGCCCGCACCCCGATCCGCGCGTGCAGCAGAGCGGCCGCGTCCCCGGCGGTGAGCAGATCCAGCACCAACGGCTCGGCGCCCTCGGTGGCCACCAGGCCGGTCAGCCGGTCCCGGCTCGTCACCAGCACCAGGCAGTGGGCGGACCCGGGTAGCAGCGGCCGGACCTGCGCGGCGTCCCGGGCGTTGTCCAGCAACACCAGCATGCGTCGACCGGCCAGCAGGCTCCGATAGAGCGCTGTCTGCTCCTGCGGGTCGAACGGCAGTTCCCGGGGCGACACACCGAGCGCCGCGAGAAAGCCGCGCACCACCTGCTCCGCACTGCGCACCACGCCACCATGGCTGTAGCCCTCAAGGTTGGCGTAGAGCTGCCCGTCGGGGAAACTCTCGACCACCCGGTGGGCCCAGTGCACGGCCAGCGCCGTCTTGCCCACCCCAGCCAGTCCGGAGAGCACCGCCACCGGCACGGCGCCGGGATGCGCCTCGGCATTCGCCCGCAGGGCGCTCAGTCGAACCAGCTCCGCCTCCCGTCCCGCGAAGCCCCGGACGTCCGACGGCAACTGCGCCGGGACCGGGTGGGCTGGGGTCGGCCGCGCGACGGGACCGGCCGCGCCCGGTGTCCGAGCGGGTTCGGCGCGGGGCGCCGGCACGGTGACCTCACCGCGCAGGATGGCCTGGTGCACCTGGCGAAGTTCCGCGCTCGGGTCCGCACCGAGCGCATCGGCCAACCGTTCCCGTAAGCGGGCGTAGTACGCCAGGGCCTGTGCGCCCCGTCCGGCGGCGGCCAGCGCGCGCAACAACGCGGCGGCGACCGGTTCGTCGAGCGGGTGGTCGTCGGCGAGCCGGGTCAACGGGTCGATCACGGCATCCGGATCACCCCGGCGAAGCGTGCCGCGGGCCCACTGCACGACGCTGTCGATGTGCCGACGGTGCCAGTCCTGTCGGATCCGGGCCGCCCACTCACCGGGCACGCCGGCCAGCGGCTCGCCACGCCACAGAGCCAGCGCCCGGCGCAGCAGCTCCGCTTGCTCCGGGTCGGCGTCGGACAGTTCGTCGGCCCGCCGCCGCAGCGCGTCGAAGTGGTGGCCGTCGACAGTCTCCGGCGGCAGGTCCAGCAGGTACCCACCGGAGCGGCGGACCAGCGCGTCCGAAGCCCCGGCGGTGGTCAGCACCCTGCGGATCCGAGCGAGGTAGACGTGCAGGTTGTGCCGAACCCGCGGCGGCGGGGAGTCACCCCACACCCGATCCACCAGGGATTCCGCGCGAACCGGCCGGCCCACGTCGACCGCCAGCGCGGCGAGGACGGCGCGTTGCCGGGCCGCTCCCGCGTCGATCAGCTGGCCGTCCGTCCACACCTCGACGGGCCCGAGGATCCGAATCTCCATGAACCGCCGCTCGCCCCCGTGCCGCCGGTCGGCCAAGCCGGCAACCGCGACCGGATTGAGGTTCCGGCAGGAATCCGTCGACCTACCGCGCAGATCATCGTAGGCACAGCGACATCTCTCAATCCGATGTCGGCAACTCGACTCACGGCCGCCTCGGTCGTGACGAGACCCGGAGGTCACTCACGTGCGAAATATTCGGCGAAGGCTCACGTCCGCCCTGGTTGCCACGGTTGCCCTGACCGCCGGGCTCGGCGCCGCCCCGAGCCCGGCCCAGGCCGCCAACTACCCGTGCCCCACGAACCTGCTCTGCCTCTACGCCGGTACGAACTTCACCGGTGACGTGTTCTACCTCGACGGGCCGTACAACGGCTGTAACGACGTCACGCTGCCCTCGTACTTCCGCAACAGGGCCCAGTCGATCAAGAACAACCGGGCTTCCGGCACCGTCTCCACCTTCTGGGACAACGCCAACGCCACCGGGCTCCTCGGCTACCAGCACGCCTACGGCTATCGGGCGAACCTGGCGTACGACTCGGCCGCGATCGGCGGCACCTGGAACCTGCGTATCGAGGCCGTACGGGTCTGCTGAGGGCGGAAGTCTCCGGTGGGGAGAGAAGTCGGAGACGCCACGACGGCGCCGGTCGGAATCCAACGGGGATTCCGACCGGCGCTGTCGTGCGGTCAGCCCGGGTAGTAGCAGACGTTCGGGATGACCGGACCGCCGTTGACCCCGAAGGTCGCGAAGCCCATCCACGCCCGGGTCTGCGGGCCGTACTCGCCGTCCTCGGCGATGTCCGCCCACGACCAGGTGTCGTTGATCACGCGCTGTGCGTACAAGACGGCGTTGCGGGTGTTGGTGCCGTACTGACCGTCGAGCCGCAGCGACTGCGAGTAGCAGTTGTTCAGCGCCTCCTGCAACACCTTGACCGCGCTGTTGGAGTTGCCGTATTTCAGGTAGCAGGTCTTGTTGCGGTCCTGCCAGCCGACGGTTGGCACGTGCATCTCACCCGCGTAACCACCGACCTTGTAGTAGGTCAGGCTGGTGCAGGTGGTGGCGGCCTGCGCGGCGGTCGGCGCGGCCAGGGCCAGGCCGGCGCTGGCGAGCACTGTCGCGAGAATGGCGGCGGCGCTGCGGCGGCCGAGGTTGCTTCGATGGATCGGCATGCTCTCCTCCTGAGGATGGGCTACCGGGGTCGACCCCGTGTGCCTCGAAGCATCGCGACCATCGATCTACGAATTCCTGCTCGAACGTCAATTGCGAACGCTCGGCCGGATCACCGGCCGAGCGTTCCCGCGTGTGCGGTTCGGTACGCAGGTCGGGGTCATGCCGCCGAAGCGGACGCCTTCGACCCTCGGTGCGTCGCCACCGGGCCGGCGTTCCAGCCCCAGCGGGGGGCCGGTACCGCCGCCTCGCGACGCCCATCCGTGTCGACGTCGTCGCTGTCGGTTCCGTCAATGGTCCCCTCGACCGAGGCGGAGGCGCCGCGCGCCAGTCGCAGCGAGTGCTCGGCGCCGGTGCGGGCCGCGCACGGCCAGGACTGCCCGGCGCACTGGAGGTTGCGGCACTGGCCCTCGTCGTCCGGCTCGTGTGCGCCCGACACATCGATCGCCAACTGCCACAGCAGCGGGTCGGTCACGTCGTGCGGACGCTCGGCGGTGCGACTCGGTCGGTTGCTGGTGTCGTCGGACATGGTGGCCCCCCTCATCAGGCTGTACCCCACAAGGGTCACCCGTCAGCCGCCGGCTAAACCGCCGACCTGCTGTGATGTGTCTCTGATCGCAGCTCGGCCGCGGACGCCGCACGCTTATCGGTCAATCCGGCAGAAGCGGCATCTCCACGCCCGGCTCCCGACCGAGCAACACCGCACGCGTGAGCGCCGCTGATCCGAACCGGTCGCGGACCGCGTCGACCGCAACGTCCAGATCGGACCCGGAGTCCGGCTGGAACGGCAGCTCAGGCTGGACTGGGTTGTCGTCGAGGTTGCCCACGGAGACACCGATCAACGTGATGCCACGGCGATCGATCTCGGGCAGCGCCGCGCGCAGTAGCGCACGCGCGGCGGCGAGTAGCGGCGTCGTGTCCGCCGTCGCCTTACGCACCGTGTGCGACCGGGTCGCCCGGGTGTAGTCGCCGAAGCGCAGCCGCAACACCACAGTGCGGCCGGACCGCCCGGCCGCCCTCATCCGCCGGCTGACCCGGTCGACCAGGCCGGCGAGGATGGCGTCCAGCTCCGTGGAGGCGTGCGGGGCCCTACTGAGCGCGTGCTGCGCGCCCATCGAACCGCGCCGGCGCCCCACCTGCACCGCCCGAGGGTCGCGATTGTGCGCCAACGCGTGCAGGTGCCGGCCGGAGCCCGCACCGAGCAGCGACACCAGCGCCGCCTCCCCGAGGCGGGCCACCTCCCCGACGGTACGGATCCGGCGTTCGCGCAGCTTGGTGGCCGTGACCGGGCCGACGCCCCAGAGCCGTTCCACCGGCAGCGGGTGCAGGAACGCCAGCTCGGCGTCCGGTGCGACCACCAGCAGGCCGTCCGGTTTCGCCACGCCGCTGGCCACCTTGGCCAGGAACTTCGTGCGGGCCACCCCCACGGTGATCGGCAGGTGGACCCGGTCGCGGACCTCCCGACGTAGTCGTTCGGCGATCTCGACCGGTGGCCCGACCAGCCGCCGCAGACCCCCCACGTCGAGAAACGCCTCGTCGATGGAGAGCCCCTCGACCAGCGGTGTGGTCTCCCGGAAGATCTCGAAGACCGCGCGGCTCGCTGCCGTGTACGCCGACATCCGCGGCGGCACGACGATCGCGTCCGGACAGAGCCGACGCGCCTGCTGGCCGCCCATCGCGCTGCGGACGCCCCGCGCCTTCGCCTCGTAGCTGGCCGCGAGCACCACACCACCACCGACGATCACCGGTCGCCCGCGCAGGCGCGGGTCGTCGCGCTGCTCGACCGACGCGTAGAACGCGTCCAGGTCGGCGTGCAGGATGCTGGCGCCGGGCGACACGTACACATGTTCGCATGACGCCGGCATGGTGCGGCAGTGAGCTGGGCAGACGCCCCGTCAGTCGAGGCAGAACTCGTTGCCCTCCGGGTCGGCCATGATGAGATGACCGGCGCCCAACGGGGGAGTGGGCTCGTGCCGATCGAGTCGCTTGGCGCCATGCGAGACGAGCCGTTCGGCCTCGGCCTCCAGGGCCGCCATCCGCTCGTCACCCTCCAGCCCGGGGGCCGCGCGGACGTCGAGGTGGACGCGGTTCTTCACCTGCTTGTGCTCCGGCACTCGCTGAAAGAACAGCCGTGGTCGCGAGCCCTCGGGGTCGACCACCGCTGACGCGTCGTTGCGGTTCTCCGGCGGCACACCCATCGCCTCCAGCGCCTGATCCCAGGACTCGAAGTCTCCGGGTGGGGCCTGTACCTGGTAGCCGAGCGTCTCGGCCCAGAAGGTGGCCAACCTCGCGGGGTCGGCGCAGTCGAACGTGATCTGGACGTCGCGGATCACGGCGGATCCCTGCTTCCTGGTCTGGTCGGTCATGATCCCAGCCTCTCGTGGATAGCGGAC
This sequence comes from Micromonospora sp. NPDC005205, assembly GCF_040608275.1. NCBI lineage: Bacteria > Bacillati > Actinomycetota > Actinomycetes > Micromonosporales > Micromonosporaceae > Micromonospora > Micromonospora sp. NPDC005205. Next base: position 80,972 of record NZ_JBEXHV010000017.1, on the reverse strand, counting down.
AGGGTTGTTCCGCTATCCGTGCAACGATCGACGAGTGACCGTCGAGGCGACGACCGAGCGGGTGCTGCGCCTGCTGGCGCTGCTGCAACGACGACTGTCCTGGACGGCCGCCGAACTGGCCGCGGAGCTGGGGGTCACCGGCCGTTGCGTGCGCCGCGACGTGCAGCGTCTGCGGGCGCTCGGCTACCCGGTGCACGCGGTGCCGGGCGTCGGCGGCGGCTACCGACTCGGTGCCGGCACCCGGTTGCCGCCGCTGCTCCTCGACGACGAGGAGGCAATCGCCACGGCGGTGTCCCTGCGGCTCGCCGCCGGGGGCACTGTCGCCGGGGCGAGTGAGGCCGCGTTGCGGGCACTCGCGAAACTCGATCAGGTGATGCCATCGCGGCTCCGCGCCGAGGTCCGGGCGGTGCACGGTGCCACCGACACCCTCATCGGCCCGGTCGCCGAGATCGACGCGGAACTGCTGGTGACACTCGCCCGCGCCTGTCGGGACGGGGTACGCGTCCGATTCCACTATCCCGGCCGGGGCGCTGGTGAGCAGGAGCGGACGGTCGAGCCGATCCGGATGGTCACGACCGGCCGCCGCTGGTATCTGATGGCCTGGGACGTCGACCGCGCCGACTGGCGGACGTTCCGGCTGGATCGGATCCGGGCTGCGGTCGCGACGACCTGGCGTTTCCCGGCGCGCGAACGCCCGGATCCGGTCGCCTTCGTGCAGCGCGCCGTGACCGGGGCACCGTACCGATACCTCGCCCGGGTGCGGGTGCACGCCCAACCGGAGCGGTTGCGGGAGGTGGTCCCACCACAGGTGGGGCGGGTCGAGGATGACAGCGAAGGATGGTCGGTGCTGGTCGTCGGCGGCGACAGCCTGGACTGGCTCGCCGCGCACCTCGCCCGCCTGGATCACGAGATGGAGGTGCTGGAGCCTCCCGAGCTGCGCGAGGCCGCAGGCCGGCTCGCCCGTCGCCTCGCCGTGCTGGCGGGTGCGACGTCGGAGCCCGGCGCGCGGTGCCGCAGCGTGTAGTGGCGCAGCGACACCGGGCCGCCGTCGGGAGCGGTCCATGGTGCCGTGCTGGTGCCGACACACCGCCATCCCGCGCGTTCGTACAGAGCGGCGGCCGCAGCGCCGTCGGCGGCCAACTCCAGCACCAGGTCCGTCCCGCGTTTGCCCGCCCACTGGCGGGCCCGGTCCAGCAGCGCGCTGCCCAGCGCCAACCCCCGGGCTCTCGGCACCACGAAGAGACGAGCCACCTCAGCCGTCGGCCGGCCGGGCGGCCCGTCCACCTGATCGGGGATCCGATGCACAGCGACGTGTCCGACAACGGCCGCGTCGGCGTCGACGGCGACCCACGCCCGCGCCGGGTGCGGCTCGCGCAGCCAGCGGTGCGGGTCGACGGGCCAGTTCAGCGGGTACGCGTCGACCTGGTGGACCTCGGCGAGCGCCGCGACGCAGCCGTCCAGGTCGGTGGCGCGCCGCCGACGGATGGCGGGCCGGTTCACAGGTCGTCGAACGGGCCGGCGTAGCGGAACTCGCCCCGGATGGACTCGCGCCACGCGTGCATTGGCCGAGCCATGAAGTACTGCGGCCCCCACGGCTGCGGTGGAGTGACGCCCAGCTCGACGGCCGGCCGGAACCCGAAGCGCGGGTAGTAGTCGGGATGCCCGAGCAGGACCACCAGCGGTTCGTCCCGCGCGTCAGCCGCGCCAAGGACCGCGTGCATCAGCGCGCTGCCAACACCGCGCCGCTGCCAGTCGGGCAACACGCCCAGCGGCCCCAGGCCCAACGCCACCGGCGCGCCGCCCACCCGGCCGCGGGTGGCCACCACGTGCCCGACCACCTGGCCGTCCGAATCGGTCGCCACCAGGGAGTACGCGGGCAGCCAGCCCTCGTCGACGCGCAGCGCGTCGACGAGGGTCGCCTCGACCGGTACGCCGTCACCGCCATCGGCCTTGGCGAAGGCCGCGGAGTGCACCGCGCGAATCGCGTCGACGTCGGCGGGTGTCTCGCGTCTGATCAGCACCGCGCCACCATAGACGCGGTGAGTTGCCGGCTCCACGCGTTTATCGCCGGCACGGGCCACGGCCCGGCGCTGGCCGACTGCGCCGCCGCCGCCGACTTCTCGATCTGCCGGCGGTCGTCGCGGCTGGCGGTCGTGGTGGGTGGCGGGCGGCTTCGCGGACATGGCGGGGAAACGCTTGATGTCTGTGAGTCATCAAGATGTCGCCCAGTCATCAAGCTCATCGCGATCCGCGATCCGCGATCCGCGATCCGCGATCCGCGATCCGCGATCCGCGATCCGCGATCCGCGATCCGCGATCCGCGATCCGCGATCCGCGATCCCGGGCCCGGTACTTCCCTGCTCCGCGCGTGCGGCCCTCGCCGGCGGGTCGGGCGTGATCTCAACCGACGGCAGTGGCGGAGGGCGGGGCGCTGCCGCCCTGGCGTGCCTCCGGGACCATCAGCCGGATGATCTCCGCCTGGTCGGCGGGCGAGGGCAGTCCCCATTCCGGTCGGTAGCCGTACACCTGGTGCAGTGGGGTTGAGGCGGTGCGGCCGTCCAGGATCTCCACGGCGTCGGTGCCGATCAGGCCGGGGTGTTCGACGCCGCAGGCCTCGGCGACCTTGGTCAGGTCCCGGCGTAGCGTCCGCAGGTAGTTGGCCGCCCGGACCGACTTCAACGCCGGGTCCAGCCCACGGGCGAGCCACGCGTTCTGGGTGGCCACGCCGGTGGGGCAGGTGTCGGTGTGGCACTTCTGCGCCTGGATGCAGCCGACCGCCAGCATCGCCTCCCTGCCGACGTTGACCATGTCGCAGCCGAGCGCGAACGCGACGATGGCGTTGTCCGGAAGGCCGAGCTTGCCGCCGCCGACGAAGACCACCTGCTCGTGCAGACCGTGCTCGGCGAAGACCTTGTAGACCCGGGAGAAGCCCTGCTGGAACGGGAGCGACACCGAGTCGGTGAAGATCAGTGGTGCGGCTCCGGTGCCGCCCTCGCCGCCGTCGATCGTCACGAAGTCCACACCCCGGCCGGTGTCCCGCATGAGGGTGGCCAGCTCCTCCCAGAAGCTCAGGTCACCGACCGCCGACTTGATGCCGACCGGCAGGCCCGTCTCGGCGGCCAGCAACTCCACCCAGTCGAGCAGGCTGTCGCAGTCGGAGAACTCGGCGTGCCGGGACGGGCTGACGCAGTCCTGACCGGCCGGGATGCCCCGGGTGGCGGCGATCTCGGCGGACACCTTCGCCCCCGGCAGCAGCCCACCGAGGCTCGGCTTGGCGCCCTGGCTCAGCTTGATCTCCAGCGCCCGCACCGGTGCGCCGGCGACCAGGTCCTTCAGCCGGTCGAGGCTGAACCGGCCGTGCTCGTCCCGGCAGCCGAAGTACGCCGTGCCGAGTTGGAAGACCAGCTCACCACCGTTGCGATGGTACGGCGACAGGCCGCCCTCGCCGGTGTTCTGCAGGCAGCCGGCGAGGGCTGCTCCCTTGTTGAGGGCGGTGATGGCGTTGCCGGAGAGCGAGCCGAAGCTCATTCCGGAGATGTTGACGACCGACTCCGGTCGGAACGCCCGGGCTCGTCCCCGTGCCGCGCCGAGCACCTTCGCGCACGGCACCCGTACGTCGTGCCCGGCGGTCGGTGCCGACGGCGGCACGGCACGACCGAACGTACGGTGCTTGATGATCGGGTACCCGGCGGTGTATTCGATGTCGTTGTCGGTGCCGAAACCGAAGTAGTTGTTCTCCTGCTTGGCCGACGCGTACACCCAGCGGCGCTGGTCGCGGGTGAAGGGCCGTTCCTCGTTGTTGCCGGCCACGATGTACTGCCGAAGCTCCGGCCCGATCGTCTCCAACAGGTAGCGGGCCCGGCCGAGGACCGGGAAGTTGCGCAGCAGCGCGTGGTCACGCTGGATCAGATCCCGCGCGGCGAGTGCCGCGACGGCGGCGGCGACGGCGGGTACGGCTCGACGGGCCCAGGTCATGCCGCAACTCTTTCCGCCGGGGCGGCGGATCAAACCGGTGAGCGTGCTGGTGGCGGTGCGGGTGCGCCCCCGCACCACCACCACGGGCTCAGCGGTGCCGGAACGACTCGCGGACCGACCCGCCGACGACGGTGCACCACGTGCTCGTACTGAGCTTGCCGTTGCGGGGCAGCCCGTGCAGCGCCTGCAGGTCCTGCACCGCAGTGCGGGTGGCGTGGTCGTACGCCCCGGTGACGGTGACCGCGTACCCCTTGGTGGCGAGGATCTCCTGCACGGCGGTGACCGGCGCTCCGGCGGCGTGCTGGTCCAACTCCGGCGCGAGCGTCTCCCAGGTCGGCGTGGTGAGGGTGGCGTCCACGTCGACCGCGATGCCGTTGCGGGCCTGCCAGTCCTGCACGGCCGCCACTGTCGCGGCGTCGAACGTGCCGCTGACCGTCACCGGGTAGCCCCGGTAGGCGAGCAGGTGCTGCACCACCCGGACCGAGGGGGAGTTGACGAAACGCCACAGGTCCGGCCAGCGGCGCGCCGGCACGTCACCGAGTTTGGTGCCCAGCGCGGCGTGCACCCGCCGCCGCAGCTCGGGGAACTGTCGGTAGAAGGCGGCGCCCGGGCACTCAGTGGTGCGGAAGTCCCAGTGGCCGAAGATGTCGTACGCGTGCAGCCCGTACTGCCGGCAGATCGCGACGCAGAGCTTGACCAGCGAGTCGGTCAATGCCTCCGGTGGCGTCTCGGTGACGTACGTGCCCTCGTTCTCGATGCCGATGGCCCGGCCGTTCTCACCCGGACAGTGCGCCGAGATCATCTGCCGGTCGCCGGCTTCGAGGCGCTCCAGGCTGCCCCGGCGGCCCTCCAGCACGTACCCGCCACGGCTCACTGTGAAGTGCTGGCCGGTGTCCGACCAACCGTTGCCGTCCATGTGCAGGTCCTGGCAGTCGTGGGCCAGCTTGACCGCCTGCTCACGGGAGTAGTCGGTGACGTTCGGGAACGCCATGTGGTGCACGATGATCTTGTTGGTGGCGATGGCGCTCACCGACAGCGGGTCCTTCGGCGGGCGGGCGGCCCACTCGTCACAGCTGATGATCCAGTCCAGGTCGGTGCCCGGCGCGGCCTGCGCCGCGCCCGGGAAGGCGAGTTCGCTCCCGACGACGGCGACCGTGGCGGCGCCGAGACCGGCCCGCAGCAGCGTCCGGCGATCCACTTCGGAATAGTCGACGTGCATTGCATCTCCTCCTGCGGCCGACGGCGGGGGGATGAAAAGTAGCTCCAGTGGCCGCACGCACTCCGGAGAATATTGCCAAAACTCGCCCGCGCGCCAGAGGGCCGACAGGCCTGATGATCACTTGTGTTTCCGCGTGTCGGGTCGGGGGTAGGTCGGGGCGGACCGTTCCGGCTGCCCCATTTAAGGAATGACCAGATGAGTGACAACGTCAGCGACGCGGTGGGCGACGCTCTCCGCTCGGTGATGCTCTTCCTGCCCAAGGCCGTCGCCTTCCTGGCGATCCTGGTGGCCGGATGGCTGATCGCCAAGGCCGTACTGAAGATCGTGGAGAAGGTCCTCGAACGGGTGGGCTTCGACCGCGCCGTCGAACGCGGCGGCATCCGCCGCGCGTTGAGCCGCTCCCGGTACGACGCCAGTGACATCGTCGCGAAGCTCGTCTACTACGCGGTGCTGCTGTTCACCCTTCAGCTCGCCTTCGGCATCTGGGGCCCGAACCCGATCTCCGACCTTCTCGGCGCGGTGATCGCGTGGCTGCCCCGCGCCTTCGTCGCGATCGTCATCGTCGTGGTCGCCGCCGCCATCGCCAACGCGGTCAAGGACATCATCAGCGGCGCGCTCGGCGGCCTGTCGTACGGCCGGGTGCTGGCCACCATCGCCTCGGTGTTCATCCTCGGCCTCGGCGTCATCGCGGCGCTCAACCAGATCGGCGTGGCCACCGCGGTCACCACCCCCGTGCTGATCGCCGTGCTGGCCACTATCGGCGGCATCCTCGTCGTCGGTGTCGGCGGCGGTCTGATCCGTCCGATGCAGAGCCGTTGGGAGTCGTGGCTGACCCGCGCCGAGCGGGAGTCGCAGCTGATCGCCGAGCACGCCCAGGCGTACCGGGCCAGTCGCCGCGACGCCGAGGCCGCGCTGGCCCGCCGGTCGGCCACCACCAGCGACGCGGAGGCCACCCAGGTGGTGACCCGGCCCACCGACGCCGACGCCACCCAGGTGGTGACCCGGCCCACCGACCCGGAGGCCACCCAGGTCGTCCACTTCCCGGTCAGCTCCGACGCCACCCAGGTGGCCAACCGCAGCGCCGCCGACGAGCCGACGCCGACGCCGGCCCGGCCCTCAGCGACCGACCACACGACGCAGGTGGTCAGCGGCTCGGCCGATTCGGACGTCACGCAGGCGGTGGGCGCCGGCGTCGACCCCGACACCACCCAGGTGGTCACGGGCGGCACCGATCGCGCGGTGCCCGGGCAGCGCACCAGCGACGACAGCGAGACCACCACCGTCATTCCGCCGCTCGACCGGCGCTGACACCAGCGGTACGGCGGCGGGGCGGGACCGATTCGATCCCGCCCCGCCTCTCGTTGTCCGCCCCGCCCCGCCCACCCGGCCCGGTTCGCGCTGCCCGGCGCGCCGAAAGCGCTGGCCGAGGCCGCGCCGGTTGTCTAGCATCGCGGGCATGACCTGGCGACATTGATCCAGCAGCGTCTGCCGATCCCGTGGGCCACCACGGTCACCGCACGTCCGGTGTCCGTCTCCACTCCCACGGGAAGGCCCCATGACCCTCATCGCTTCGCGCGTGCCCGAGCCGGCGGTCCGTCGGCTGACGGCGACCCTCTACGGGTACGCGTTCCTCAGTGACCTGGTCCTGCTCTACCCCCTGTACGTGGTGTTCTTCGCCGACACCGGGCTGTCGGTGGGGCAGATCGCGTCGCTCTTCGTCATCTGGTCCGCCGCCGGAATCCTGTTCGAGGTGCCCTCCGGCGCCTGGGCCGACGTGCTGTCCCGCCGACTGCTGCTGTGCCTCGCCCCGCTGGTGGCCGCCGCCGGTTTCGCGCTCTGGGTGCTGCTGCCGTCGTACCCGGCCTTCGCTGTCGGCTTCCTGCTCTGGGGCGCTGGTGGCGCACTGGTCTCCGGTGCGCTGGAGGCGTTGGTCTGGACCGAGTTGGACCGGCTCGGCGCTGTCGACCGGTACGCCCGGGTGCTCGGGCGGGCGCGGACGGCCGGTGTGCTGGGCGTGGTGGTCTCCGGAGTGCTCGCCGGCCCGGTGCTCGCCGTCGGCGGATACCCGGTGGTCGGCGCGGCCAGCGTGCTCGCCTGCCTGCTCGCCACGATCGTCGCCACCCGCTTCCCGGAACACCGCGCGCCCGCCGCCGTCGGCGTTCCGGTCGCCGAGCCGGCGGCGGTCGTCCGGCCGGTGGGTGCCGCACCACCCCGGCAGGACGAGCCCGTGAGCCCGGACGACGATGGTGACCTGGGGTGGTGGGACACGCTGCGGGCCGGGGTCTCGCAGGTCCGCACCCGTCCGCCGGTACGGGCCGCCGTGCTGCTGGTGGCCGTGGTCGCCGCCGACTGGGGTGCCCTGGACGAGTACACCCCGCTGCTCGCCCTGGACACCGGCGTCGGGGCGCAGGCCGTACCCCTGCTGCTCCTGCTGCTCTGGGTCGGAGTGACAGTCGGTGGGCTGCTCGCCCCGGCGGGGGAGCGGCTGGGCAGCCGAGGTTACGCCGGGTTGTTGGGGCTGGTCGGCGTCGCGCTGGCCGGAGGCGCCCTGTTGCGGCACCCGGCGGGGTTCGTGCTGCTGGCGGTGGCGTTCGGCGCTGCGCAGTTGGCCACCGTGCTGGCCGACGCGCGGCTCCAGGCCCGGATCGTCGGCAGCAGCCGGGCCACCGTCACCTCCCTGGCCGGGATGGCCACGGACGTGCTGATCATCGTGACGTACGCCGCCTACGGCCTGCTCGCCACGGCGGCCGGCAACGCGGTGGCGTTCGCGCTGACCGCCGGGGCGTACCTCGTGGTGGCGCTGGTGCTGCTGACCCGCCGCCGGCACCGGACGACAGTGCCCACCGTCGTGGCTGCGGCTGTGCCGGGCGGCCCGGACTGACCGGGGCCCGGCGGCGGCCTCCGCGGGCCGCCGCCGGGCCGCACGTTCAGCCGGCCATGTGCAGGAACGACCACTGGTGCCCGTCGAGGTCCCGGAAGCCGCGCATGTACATCGGCCCGTTGGCCATCCCCGGCCCGAGCGACTCCCCACCGGCGACGGCCGCCTGGTCGACCAGTTCGTCGACCTGCCCTCGGCTCGACGCCGACAGCCCGACGATCACCTCGCGGCTGGTCGACGTGTCCGTGGCGGCGACACCCGTGTACGCCTCGAAACCCGAGCGGAGGTGCAGCACCAGCCGGGTGGTGTCGGAGATGGTGAGCACGGTGCTGTCACCGTCCGGCTGGGCCTGGTCGCTGGTGAAGCCGATCGCCCGGTAGAACTCGGTCGCGGTGGTCAGGTCGCGCACCGGCAGGTTGATAAATGTCATGGTCATCGGTGGTCTCCGTCCGTCTCGAGCAGTGCCTTCAGTGCGGCGAGCCGGTCCCGCCAGTACGCCTTCAGCTCCGCGGCCTGCTCGGCTCGGGTCAGCTTCTCGTGCAGCACGTTGACCCGGGCCTTTGACTCGCCGAGAGCGTCGATGCCGACGACGATCCTGGTGGAGCCCCCGGCCCAGTCGGCCCGGAAGCTGCGCGGCGCGGTGGCGGTGCGGACGCGTACCTCGACGTCGGGCAGCCAGCGGGAGCGTGCCGTCTCGTCGGCGAACGCCTCGAACAGGCGCAGCGCCGGTGCGGCCACCGTCCGGCTCGCGCTGGCCTCGAAGCCACCGCCGCGTCGCTGACCCGGCGCTCGCAGGCCGCGGGCCTGCTCGTACCCGACGGTGATGGTCTGCGCCCACCAGCCCGGCACCCCGTGTTCGGTGGCCAGGTGACGGGCGATCAGGGTGTGCGTCCACTCGGTGGCGGACGTGGCGTCGAGCAGGGCGAACCACTCGTTCCAGCCGCGGCCGGTCCGGGCGCGGATCAGGTCGTCGGCGATCCGCTCGGTCTGCGCAGCGGCAGCCGTGACTGTCGGCTCGGTAGGTGGTGGAGGGGACGCGGCAGTGGACGCCGGCTCGACGGCCCGATTGATCAGGTGCCGGCGGGCGGTGGTGTAACTCTCGCCGGTCTTCTCCATCCGGGCCCGGACCCGGGCCTTGAACGATCTCTGGGTGGTCATCACATGCTCCCGGTCAACGGCACGGTCACCGGGACTCACGCTCCCGCCGACCCCGCCGGAGTGGGGCATGTGGCACCACGTCCCGAGGGCTCCAGGCCCCCTTTTCCTCCGCGTTGCCGGCGGCGTGAGCGCCGGGAGGGAGGTGCGGCGCAGGACTACGCCGACGTCATTCTACTCCCCTGCAGCCGTCAGGGTTGGTCACCGTCGAGGTAGACCCAGCGGCCGTCCTCGCGGACGAACCGGCTGTGTTCGGTCAACGTGCCGGGCCGGCCCGCGTCCCGGTAGTGGGCGTGGAAGGTCACAGTGCCGGCGGTGTCGAGCAGGCCGCCCCGCTCGGTCTCCACGATCTCCAGTTGGGTCCACCGCTGCCCCGGGTCAAGCTCCAGGGAGGCGGGCCGGGTCGAGGAGTGCCAGCTGCGCAGCAGGTAACCCGAGTCGCCGAGGGCGAAGGCGCTGAACCGGGAGCGCATCAACGCCTCGGCCGTCGCCGGGGCGTCGCCGCCGTGCGCCGGCGCGCAGCAGTCCGTGTACGCCCGGCCGGAACCGCACGGGCACGCCCGTCCCGTTGTCGCGTTCGCCCGCCGACGTCCCGCACCCTTACCCACGTCGCCATCCTGCCGCACCCGCTCCAGGGCCTGCGTCAGAGCCCCTGGTCCGCCGCCGTCTGGACCCTGCCTCGGCTCGACCGACGACTGTCGCCGCACAGGGCCTAGTCCAGCGGCACCGGCAGCGGCACCGGACGCTTGGCCACCCGGTCGTCGCCCGACGACTGGCCCCGCAGGTGCCGGGCCAGCCAGGGCAGCAGGTGCCGGCGGGTCCAGGCCAGTTCGGCGCCGAACACCTCGCCGCGGCGCCGCCGGGGTGCCGGCGGCAACGGCCGCGTCCAGGAGTCGTCGAACCCGGGCAGACCCGCCGTGTACGCCAGGGCGGCGGCGATGCGCTCGTGCCCGGCGCTGTTGGCGTGCAGCCGGTCGTCGCTCCACAGCCGCGGATCGGAGGAGACCGGGTGGGCGCCCAGGTCGAGGAGGGTGGCGCCGGTCCGTGCGGTGGCGGCCCTCAGCGCCTCGTTGAGCGCCAGCATGCGACCACGCAGCGGCCGGGCCAACGGCATCACGGGCGCCGGATCCGGCATCGTGAAGGTCAGCACCGTGGCCCCCTGCTCGACCAGTGCCTGCTGCATCGCCGCCACATCCCCGGCGACCTGGTCCGCGTCGAAGGAGGGGCGCAGCACGTCGTTCATGCCGGCGACCACGGTGGCCAGGTCGGGCGCCAGGTCGAGGGCGGGCTGGAGCTGCTCGGCGCGGATCAACGCGGTGGTCCGGCCCCGGATGGCCAGGTTCGCGTATTCCAGACCGCCCTGGGCGCGGGCCACCGCCAGGGCGAACCGGTCGGCCCAGCCCCGGTAGCCACCGATGCCGTCCGGGTCGTCGAGCCCTTCGGTGGTGCTGTCGCCGATCGCCACGTACCGCTGCCACATCACCCGCGCGAGGTTAGCCCTCGGTCAGCTCGGGCGGACCACCGACCTCACAGCCAGCCGGAGCGGCGGAACAGCCGGTACAGGAACAGGGCCGCCGCCGCCATCAGGGTGAGGGCCCCGGCGTAGCCGTAGCGCCAGGCCAGCTCGGGCATGTGGTTGAAGTTCATGCCGTAGATGCCGGCGATGCCGGTCTGGGTGGCTGCGATGGCCGCCCAGGCGGCGATCTTGCGCATGTCGTTGTTCTGCTCGACGGCGAGCTGCGCCAGCCGCGACTGGACGATCGAGGTGAGCAGGTCGTCGTACGCGGCCACCCGGTCCACCGCCCGGCTCAGCCGGCCGTCGACGTCGACGAACCAGCGGTGCAGGGCGCGCGGCGGGCCGTCGGGTTCGAGCAGCGTACGCATCGGCCCCTGCAACGGCAGGACCGCGCGCTTGAACTCCACCACCTCCCGTTTGAGCTGGTAGATGTGCTGAATGTCGGCGGTGCGGTCGCGGGCGAACACCGCCTCCTCGACCCGCTCCAGGTCCCGTTCCACGTGGCCGGCCACCTCGAGGTAGGAGTCGACCATGCGGGCGCAGACCGCGTACGCCACCGCCCACGGGCCGGCTGCCAGCAGCGCGGGGCGGCGCTCGATGTCGGCGCGAACGCTGCGCAGCGCCCCGGCGGCACCGTGCCGCACCGTGATGGCGAAGCGGTCACCGAGCAGCACCATGACGTCCCCGGTGTCGATCACCTCGGAGGTCTCGGTCAGCTCGTCGTGCTCGACGTACCCGGCGGTGCGCAGGACCAGCAGCGTGACCGGCCCGTGGCGCTGCACGGTGGGCCGGTGCCCGTCGGCGAGCGCCTGTTCGACTGTCAGTTCGTCGAGGCCGAAGGTCTGGCCGACTGCGGCGAGCACTGCCGGGCCGGGATCGTGCAGTCCCAGCCACACGAAGGCGTCGCGGCCGTGCCGCGCCCGGGCGTACGCGTCGGCGTAGTGCGGTTGACCGGGTTCCCGGCGGCCCTTGACGTAGACGGCGCAGTCGACCACGGCGTCCGGGTTGGACCGGCGGAGGGTGGGGGAGTCGCCCTCGACCCGTCCGAGCAGTCGACGGGCCAGGGCGCGTACGCCTCGACCGGTCCGGTCCCGTACCGGTCGCTGATCCACCGCGTGCCTCCCCGTCGCCGGCGTACCGTCCCGATCAGGGGATGGTGCCACCGCATTCTGCCGACGAGGGTCCGGCTCCCGACAGCGGGGAGGCGGCGTGGGCGGCGTGGGTGGCTCGGGCAGGCGGTCCGGTTCAGGCGGTGCGGGTGGCGAAGACGACGACGTTGTCGACGTAGTTGCCGGTCGCCGCGTCGAACCGGCCTCCGCAGGTGATCAGGCGCAGCCCGGCGGCGTCCGCCGGGCCGTAGACCAGGGCGGTGGGGAAGTGCTCCTTCGGGTACGCCCGCACGTCGTCCACTGTGAAGGTGGCGACCCGTGCGTCGGCGCGGGTGACCTGCACCTGTTGCCCGGCGCGGAGCCGACCGAGGTCGAAGAAGACCGCCGGGCCGGACGGCGCGTCGACGTGTCCGACCAGGACAGCGTTGCCGGTCTCACCGGGGCTGACCCCGTACCGGTACCAGCCGGCGAGGGTGGGCCGGTCCAGTGGCGGCACCTCCAGCACCCCGGCGGCGTCGGCGCCGACGGGGACGATGTCGGCGCGTACGTCGATGGCGGGGATCTGCACCCGGACCGGCGCGGCGGGTGGCAGCGGAGCCAGGTCCGGTGCGGGGTGGGTGCGGGTCGGCGCGTCGGCCGACGGTTGTGGTGGCCGCGCCGGATCGGCGGTGAGGCCGACGGTGATCAGCCCGAGCCCGGTCACGCCGAGCAGGGCCACCACTGCCGGTAGGGTCCGCCGCCACCGCACGTGTGCACCTCCGCACCGGATTGTCGGGGTGCCCGCGCCGGTGTCACCGGCGCGGGCACCCGTCTCAGGGATGGAACGGTCGCCGATCAGGCGACAGTGGACACCGGACGGCGCCGGCGGATCAGGATCACCGCGCCGGCGAGGGCGGTGCCGAGCAGCGTGCCGCCGGCGGCGAGAGCGCCGGTGTCACGGTTGTCGCCGCCGGAGCCGGCCGGCGCGCCGCCGATCGGGGTGACGGCGAAGGTGGCGGTGCCGGCCGAGCTGCCGTCGCCGCAGGTCGCCGCCACCGTGTACGTGCCCAGGGTGAATCCGGCGGTGAAGAGTTCGGCGCTCAGCCCGCCTCCGGCGGCGGCCGTGGTGGATCGGACGTTCTGGTCGCGGTTGGGGCCGGTGACCCGGAAGAGGGCGTCACCCGACTTCGGGTTGCAGGTCGTCGCGGTGAGCACGACGGTCCCACCGACCGGGGTGGTGGCCGGTGACACAGTGGTGTCGGCCAGTGCGGCGCCTGGCAGCAGGAGCATGCCGAGGCCCACGCCGAGCGCCGCCGAGCAGAGTGCTGTTGAGACCTTCATACGCGTCTTCCCTCACTTTTCGTCCGCTGACTGCGTGGGACGTCGTTCGGGTGGCCAACTCCGTGACTAGCACCGGTGTGCCCAACACTAGGTGGGTTGGGTCCTCGATCAGGTGAAAATGAGAAATCCTCGTTGCCGTCACGTGTCCACCCGAAGGCGGGGAGAGCTGCCGAAAGGCCCGGACGGCCCGACCGGCACCGGTGCTCCGATCGATGTCCATCCGGTCGGGCTGTCGTCGCTGGGCCGATGGCGAGGTATTGCCGGAGACGGCGGAAATGCACCGCCGGGCGGTGCGCCCTGCGCCCTCGGGTCAGCCGGAGGGATAAATCCCCGTGCCGCCCGGGGAGACGCTGGTAGGTTCGCTCGCCGTGACACGGAACGTGGGAGCTGGCCTGGGACCGGTGTTCGCCAAACTCTGGGCGGCGAGCACCCTCTCGGCCCTGGGCAGCGGCCTGGCCACCGTCGCAGCGCCGCTGTTCGTCGCGTCGCGTACCGACGACCCGCTCGTGGTCGCCGGAGCGTCCGCCGTGGCGTGGCTGCCGTGGCTGCTCTTCGCCCTGCCCGGCGGGGTGCTCGTGGACCGGATGGACCGGCGCCGCCTGATGATCGTCATCGACCTGGTCCGGGTGGTCGCGCTCGCCGTTCTGGCCACGGCGATCCTCAGCGGCAAGGGCGGGGTGGTGCTGCTGTTCGCGGTGCTGTTCCTGGTCAACACCGGTGAGATCGTGTTCCGCGCGGCGAGCCAGGCCATGGTTCCGGTAGTGGTGCCGCGGCACCGCCTTGAGCGCGCCAACGGATGGCTCAGCGGCGGCGCCACTCTCATGCATAGCATGCTCGCCGGTCCGCTCGGCGGTTTCCTGTTCGCGCTCTCGGCGGGCAGCCCGTTCCTGGTCAACGCCGTCACGTACGCCCTCAGCGCCGTACTGGTGGCGCTGATCGGCGGGGACTTCCGGGCCGCCGTCGGCGACACGCACGCACGCCGTACCCGCTCGATGGGCGGCGAGATCGTCGAAGGCCTGCGCTGGCTGGCCAACCAGCGGCTGCTGCGCACGATGGCCCTGCTGATCGGTCTGCTCAACGTGACCCTCACCGCCGCGCTCGCGGTGCTGGTGCTGCTCGCCGGCGAGCGGCTTGGCCTCGGATCCGTCGGCTACGGCCTGCTCTTCACCTGCATGGCCACCGGTGGGGTGCTCGGCGCCCTCCTCGGCGACCGGATCATCGCCCGGATCAGCGCCACCTGGACGATCCGGATCGGCCTGCTCGTCGAGGCGGGGCTGCACCTGGCGTTGGCCGCGTCCCGCAGCACCATCGTGGTCGGGTTCGCGCTGTTCGCCTTCGGCGTGCACGGCGGGCTGTGGAACATCGTGTCGAACTCACTGCGCCAACGCCTCACCCCAGCGAACCTGCAGGGCCGGGTGGCCAGCACGAACCTCTTCGTGGCGGCGGGCGGCAACTGCGTGGGCGCACTGCTGGGCGGGCTGCTGGCCGCCCGATTCGGCATCACCGCGCCGTACTGGGTCGGGTTGGTGGTGGCGATCGGCGTCTCCGCCGCCACCTGGCGGGTCTTCAACCGCGCCGCGGTCGCGCGCGCCTATGCCGACCCGCCCCCGGTCGAGTCGCCCGCGCCGGTGGCCTGAGCGCCGTGGCGGCCCATCGGGTGGTGGCGCGCGTCGGTGTGGCAGCGTGGTGCGGGTGACCGACTCCGCGCCGCTCGACGTCGACCTCGCGCTGCTCGGTGGCGGCGGCGCCGCCTCGTTGCTGCTCGCCGCACTGGACCGCCACGGCGTCCGAGATCTGCGGGTCGCCATCGTCGACCCGGTGCGCCGACGCGGTCAGGACCGCACCTGGGCGTTCTGGGGTCACCCCGACGGCGACCTGGACCCGTTGCTCAGCGCGAGCTGGCAGCAGGTCGAGGTGGCGACGGCGGCGCGACGCCGCGTCCTGGACCTCACCCCGCTGCGGTACGCCATGCTCCGCTCCGGCCCGGTCTACGACCGGGCTGCCGAAGCCGAGCGTCGCCTCGACGCCAAACGGATCGTCGCGCCCGCCGAGACGGTGCGTGACGACGGCGACCGGGTGCTGGTGGGCACCGGCGACGGGCGCGGCGTACGGGCCGGCTGGGTGCTCGACTCCCGCCCCCGCCCGCCGGCACGAGCGGGGCGAACCACCTGGTTGCAGCACTTCCGGGGGTGGTGGCTGGAGGCTGACCGGCCGGTGTTCGACCCGACCAGTGCGGTGCTGATGGACTTCCGCACCCCGCAGCCGCCCCGGGGCGTCTCCTTCGGTTACGTGCTGCCGGTGAGCGACCGCTACGCCCTGGTCGAGTACACCGAGTTCTCGCCGGACCTGCTCACCGACGCCGGGTACGACGCGGCGTTGGCCGGCTACCGGGATCTGCTCGGACTGGACCCGACCGGGCTGCGGGTGCGCGAGGTGGAGAACGGGGTGATCCCGATGACCGACGCGCCGTTCCCCGCCCGGCCCACCCCCCGCGTGGTCCGGCTCGGCACGGCCGGCGGCGCGACCCGCCCCTCCACCGGCTTCACCTTCTCCGCCATGTACCGCCAGGCCGACCAGGTGGCCCGCGCCCTCGCCGCGGGCGGCGCTCCGGTGCCCGAGCCGGCGTACCCGCGCCGGCACCGCTGGATGGACGCGGTGGCGCTGCGCGCGCTGGACCGGGGCGGGGTGGGCGGTCCTGATTTCTTCGATCGGCTCTTCGACCGCAACCCGGCCGAGCGGGTGCTGCGCTTCCTCGACGGCGGCACCACTCCGGCCGAGGAGGTCGCCATCATGAATTCGACCCGGCTGTTGCCGATGATCGCCGCGACCGCCGGCGACGCCGCAGACCGGGTCCGCGACCGGCTGCGCCCCACCCGGCCGGCGCCGGCCATCCCACCCGCGGTGGTGGGTTCGACGCCGACGGCTCGGCGCGCCGGCCCCCCGAGCGGGGAGGACGACGTCCGCTCCCGGTAGGTTGCCGGGCATGGTGGACGCGGCGGCCGGCAGGGGCGTGCAGATCTGGACCGACGGGGCGTGCAGTGGCAACCCCGGTCCGGGTGGTTGGGGTGCGCTGCTGCGCTACGGCGATCACGAGCGGGAGCTGTGCGGCGGTGAGGCCACGCCCACCACCAACAACCGGATGGAGCTGATGGCGGCCATCCAGGCGTTGGAGAGCCTGAACCGGCCGGTCACCGTGGAGCTGCACACCGACAGCACGTACGTGCGCAACGGCATCACCAGTTGGCTGGCGTCGTGGAAGCGCAACGGTTGGCGGACCGCCGCGAAGCAGCCGGTGAAGAACGCCGACCTGTGGCAGCGGCTGGAGGCGGCCTGCGAACGGCACGAGGTCACCTGGCTGTGGGTCAAGGGGCACAACGGCCACCCGGAGAACGAGCGGGCCGACGGGCTCGCCAACAAGGGCATGACCGAGGCCCGGGGCGCGCTGACCAGCCGCTGATCCCGGGTCAGCGGGCCGCGTCGGGGTGCCCCGGCATGCTGGAACCGCCGCCGCTGCTGCCGGATGAACCACCGGCGACGCCCGAGTTGTCGGGCTCGGTCACGATGTCCGGCCGGACGTCGGTGTCCGCCGGTGCGGGGACCTCGGTGTCCGCCTCGACCTGCACCAGTGGCACCTGGCCGGCTTCGTCCTCACTGTGCTGCGGGTCGCCCGGCAGCTCACCGTCACGCTTTCGGTAGCCCACGCCGTGCCCCCCGTCGATGCCGGTTCACGTCGGCGCTGGCTACCCGGCGTCGTCCCGGCCGAAACCTCGCGGTCAGCGACGCCGGCCCCGTAGGGCGGGTGCGGGAGACCGGGCGGGCTGACGGACCGGGGTGAGCGGCAGCGCCGTCCAGTGCGCCGGCCGGGTGAGCGTCGGTGGCAGGCCCGTGTGGGTGTCGCCTCGGGCGGCGTCCAGCTGGGTCTGGTGCAGGAAGAGCGTGCGCCGCAGGTCCGCGCCCCGCAGGTCGGCCCCGCGCAGGTCCGCACCGGTGACGTCGGCCAGACCGAGGTCCGCTCCGCGCAGGTCGGCGCCGATGAGCAGCGCCCCGCGCAGGTTGGCCCGGCGGAGATCGACGCGGCGCAGGTCCACCCCGAGCAGGTGCGCGCCCCGCCGGTCGGCGCCGCCGGGGGCGCGGGCCACGTCGCCGGCCCGGGACAGCAGCGGGTTGACCCGGTTGCGTTGGTCGGCGACGTTCACCGCGCGAAGTTGCGCCGGGTCACCCTCGATGAGCGTCAGCGTCTCGGCGCGGGCGCGTTCCAGCTCGGCGCGCAGGTCGGCCGGCGGGCGCAGCGCCACCGCCTCGGTGAGGTACCAGAGCAGTTCGTGCAGCGGTCGCAGCACCGCGAACGCCTCCGCCATCGCCGGCAACGTCTCCGGCGCGTCCCGCCAGTCCCGCCCGCCGAAGGTCACCTGGGCGACCTGCTGCCCGGCCCCGAAGCAGTCGAACACCGTGCAGCCGGGAAAACCACGCTGCCGCAGCTCGGTGTGGATGCCGCAGCGGTGGTCGGGGCGCAGGTTGGGGCAGGGCGAGCCGGCCGGCTTGTCGATGGCGAAGTCCGCCGACGCGGCGAAGGCGGGCACCACGCAGCACAGCCCGAAGCAGCGTCCGCAGTCGGCGCGCAGCTGCGCCGCCCCGGACGGCGGTGCGGTGCGGTGCGACACGCCGACGGTCCTCCTGGCGATCAGGGTGGACCACCATTGTTTCGTGTGTCGAAACCACAGGTCGGTCGGGGGTCACCGTGCGTGTGTGTCGCCGGCCGGCGCGGTGCGGGGCGCCGGGGTACGGGCATCGCCCGGTGGCGGCACGAGCCGGCGGACGTCCCGCTCGCCGTCGTCGTGCCCGTACTTCTGGTCGAAGTGCCGTTTCACGACGGCGACCGGGGTGCGGTCCTCGTCGGCGGGCTCGGCCAGGGCGAACACGCCGGGCGTCGCCCCGGGCGCGCGGGGCGGCAGCACGGCTCGCACCGTCAGCGGACCGGTCACCCGGAACCCCCGGCAGTCGACGTAGTGCTGCCCGTCCACCGTCACGAACGGCACGCGTACCTCGACCACGTCCGACTCGTCGTGGCGCAGCGTGACCATGACCGACCAGTACCGCTCCAGGTCGAGGGTGGCCTGCTCGTGCTCCCACAGCTCCTCGAACCGGGCGTGCACGAACCCGCCCCACGGGCTGTCCATGTCCACCTCGAGCTGCGGCACGTTGAACGACAACTTCCCGATCGGGAAGAACGAGATCAGCGCCCGCCCGTCCCACTGGTAGAGCTGGATCGACGGAGACGCGTCGTAGAGCCGGACCTGAAGGCGGTGGCGCAGCCGCGAGTCGAGCGCGTCGGCGAACGCGGCCAGGTGGCGCAGGTTGGTGCGGATCTGCCGGGGCACGTCCACCCGTTGCCGTTCCAGCTCCTCGGAGCGTTGCTGGGCGGCGGTGCAGTCGGGGTCGAGCAGGAGCAACTGCACCTGGGCGCCGTTGGCGAGCGCCGCTCGCACACCGCTCAGCGTCTCCTCCCGGTGCCGTTGCTCCAACAGGATCGTCCAGGTGTCGAGGATGCGCACCCGACGCCCGGAGCGGTGCAGCCGTGTCACGAACGCCTGCTGGTCGAAGCTGAGGTGCTCCTGCACCCGCGCCTTGCGGGCCTCCTCGAACAACGGGTCGAAGATGACGTACGAGATGGCCGCGAGGACCACGCTGGCCCCGAGGTTGAGCAGCAGGTCGCTGAGGAAGCCGGTGCTGCGCCAGGCGGCCAGCAGCATGACGACGGCGATCGCGAAGAGCGCCCCACCGACGACGAAGGCCCGTCGTTGCCGCCCGCCCCGACCAGCCCACCCGAGCATTTCGCCGCTCGGACCCGATCCACCGCTCATAGGCTGACGGTAACGGAGTCGTGCGACCACGGAGGGTGGCGGGGTGGACGAGAGTGAACGCGAGCAGGCGCTTCTCACCGTCCTGACCACCGAGCACTACGCGTTGCAGACGTCCCGCGCCGGCACCATCGCCGAGGCCACCGGTCGCGCCACCATCTTCCTGTCCGTCCTGTCGGCGGCGCTGATCGGCCTCGGCTTCGTCGCCAGCAACGACAGGCTGGTCCGGCCGTACCTGGCCGCGGTGCTGCCGACGCTTGTCATCATCGGGGTGCTGACGTTTCTGCGCCTGGTGGAGACCACCGTGGAGAACTCGTTGGACCTGCTGCGGATCCAGCGCATCCGGGCCTATTACCACCATCAGCTCGCCGGCGAGCACGACTTCTTCGCCGACGCGGTGGGGGCCGACGACGCCATGAGCACGGCGTGGAACCTGGTCGGCACGCGTCCCGGGCGGTGGGAGTTCCTGCTGACCACGGCCGCACTCGTGGGCGCGGTCAACGCCGTTCTGAGCGGTCTCGGCATCGCCCTGGTGGCCTCGACCGTCGGTGCCGGGGGCGTGTGGACGGTCCTGGTCGGGGTGCTGGTCGCGGTGGTGGCGTTCGGTGTGCAGTTCGTCTACATCCTCCGGGCGTCGGCCGCACGGATGCGCTGACGGCCCGCCGGTGCCACTGAGGTCGATCGCCAGCGCGGCGGCGTACGGTCGGCTGATGCGGATCATTCGGTTCACGCACGCCTGCGTGCGCGTCGAGCACGACGGCGGGGTTCTGGTCGTCGACCCGGGGACGTGGAGCGAGCCGCGGGCCCTGGTCGGCGCGGACGCCGTCCTGGTCACCCACGAGCACACCGACCACATTGACGTGTTGCGGCTCGCCGGTCTCGGTGTCCCCGTGTACGCGCCGGAGGGAGCCCGACTGCCGGATCTCGCCCCGCTACCGGTGACCCGGGTCCGTGCGGGCGAGCGATTCACGGCGGCCGGCATTCCGGTCAGCGCGCACGGCGGCCGGCACGCCGCGATCCACGAAGGGCAGCCCGACTGCCCGAACCTCGGCTACCTGATCGGCAACGAGCTGTACCACCCGGGCGACGCCCTGCACGTGCCGGACGAGCCGGTGCGCACCCTGCTCGTCCCGGCCCAGGGGTCCTGGCTGCGCCTGGACGAGGCGATCCGCTTCGCCGGCGCCGTGGGCGCGGCGGCGGCGTATTCGATCCACGACGCGCAGCTCAACGACCGTGGTCTGGCCAGTGTCGCGGGTTGGTTCGCCGAGACGATCCCCGGCTACCGTCACGTGCTGCCCGGCGACACCGCCTGACCCCGGTCGTCATCCGCCGCCGCGGTGCGGAAACGCGGCGCGGCGGCGGTGAGCACCGCGGCGGTCGTCGGGGCGGACCACACCTCGGTCAGCTCTGTCACGAGGTCGGCGACCAGCCGGGTCACGGCCGGCTCGCCGCCCGGGTGCAGCGCCTCGGCGACGATCAGCACCGACGAGGTGCCCGCCCGCACGGCCGACCAGCCGCTCTGCCGGTTGGTCCATCGTCGGGCGTGGGCCCGCCCGGCGGAGTCGACGAAGGTCACCTCGCCCGGTTCGGGATGCTCGGTGTCGCCCGCGAAGCTCAGGTACGCCTCGTTCCCGTGTGCCGGCCGGACCACCAGGTCGCCGTCGACCCGGTCCAGGTCGAGCGCCGCGACCGGGATGGCGTACGCGGCCGAGACGGCGTTGCAGAGATCGACGAGCGGGTGCACCCGGGGCAGTTCGCCGTCGAGGCGCAGCCGACGCAGCAGCGCCTCGGAGGCGCACCGGTACCTGGTGGGCCGCAGCCCCATCGCCGCGTACGCCCGCCGCCACGCCTGGATCTCCGGGAACCCGCTCTCGGCCCCACCGGCCAACCGCCGCCGCGCCTCGCCGAGGTGGGCGGCCGTGCGTGCCGCCACGTCGGCGGTGGCGGTGATCCCGGCGACCTGCACCACACCAGCGACCAGATCGGGGTACGCGTCGCGAAGCCGAGGAGAATGTTCGAACTGCACTGTGCTCCTATCGTTCGGTGAGGGCGAGGGTCACGCCGAGCGCGACGAAGGTGCCGGCGGCGGATCGGCGCAGCCAGTCGGTGACCCGGGGGCGGGTCAGCACCCGGTCGCGTACCCGGGCCGCGAAGATTCCGTAGCCGCTGAACACCACCATGGTGAGCAGCATGAACACCGCGCCGCAGCCGAGCATCGCCCGGGTCGAGCCCGGTGCCGTGGTGTCCACGAACTGCGGCAGGAACGCGACGAAGAACATCGTCGGCTTCGGGTTGAGCAGGTTGACCAGCACCCCGGAGACGATCACCCGGATCGCCGAGCGGGGTGGGGCGTCGGTGGTCACCGCGAAGGCGTCGCGGTCCCGCGCCATGGACCAGGCCAGGTAGAGCAGGTAGCCGACGCCGAGGTAGCGGACGGTCTCGAACGCCACGGCGCTGGTCTGCATCAGCGCGGCCAGCCCGGTCATCGCGGCCAGCAGATGCGGCAACGTTCCCAGGGTGCAGGCGAACGCGGCCAGCACCCCGGCCCGCGCGCCCCGCGACAGGCCGGCGGAGAGCGTGAAGATCACCCCGGTGCCGGGGGTGACCACCACGATCAGCGTGGTGATCAGGAACGGGATGGTCACGATCGTCCTCCGGCGGAGTCGGCAGGTCTGGCTCCTGCTCACTCTGCTGCCACAATGGTCCGATGGGCAGAGCCAAACCGACTGCGTCCGAGAGGTCCATATCGGCCGGCTCCGACTTCCTGCACCTGACCATCACCGACGCGACGCCGGGCGGGCGCGCCGACTGGCTGACCGACCAGCTGCGGCAGGCCATCGCCGAGGGGCGGGTGCCGGTCGGTGACCGGCTGCCTCCGACCCGGGTGCTCGCCGCCGACCTCGGTGTCTCCCGCGGCGTGGTCACCGAGGCGTACCAGCGCCTGACCGAGGAGGGGCACATCGCCGGCCGGGGCCGGGCCGGCACTGTCGTCGTCGCCGCGCCGGCCGCGCCCACATCCACAGCGACCGCGGCGCCGGCACCGGTCACGACCTTCCCGCCGGTACCGGGCACCGACATCTTCGAGGCGTTACGCGCGGCGCACGCGTCGATCGACCTGACGCCCGGCGTACCCGATCTGGCCGCCTTTCCCCGCGCGGACTGGCTGCGTGCCGAACGGAGCGTGCTGCGCCGCCTCGCCGCAGCCGACCTCGGCTACGGAGACCCCTGTGGCACGCCCGTGCTGCGACAGGCCGTCGCCGCCTGGCTGGCCCGCAACCGCGGCATCAGCGTCGACCCCGCCGAGGTGATCATCGTGGCCGGCGTCTCCCAGGCGCTCGGGCTGCTCGCCCAGGCACTCGCCGCTGCCGGCGTCGCCAGGATCGCCGTCGAGGACCCGGGCTCGCTCGGGGTACGCCAGCACCTGAACAACTGGCGGATGGACACCCCGCCGATCAGCGTCGACGACGCCGGGCTGCGGATCGACGAGTTGATCGCCAGCGGCGTGCCGGCGGTGATGCTCACCCCCGCGCACCAGTTCCCGACCGGCGTGGTGCTCGACGGTGACCGCCGCCGCCAACTCGTCGCCTGGGCGCGGGCCGGCGGATTGATCATCGAGGACGACTACGACGCCGAGCACCGCTACGACCGCCCTCCGGTGCCGGCCCTGCGGGGTCTGCTGCCCGAGCAGGTCTGCTACGCCGGCAGCGTGTCCAAACTGCTGGCCCCCGCCCTGCGGGTCGGCTGGCTGCTCGTGCCGGCGCGGCTGCGCGAGGCAGTGGTGGCCGCCAAGCGCAACGCCGACCTGGGCAACGCCGTGCTACCGCAACTGGTGCTGGCGGAGTTGATGACCTCCGGCGCCTTCGAGCGGCATCTGCGGCTGCTGCGCCGGCGACACATCCGCCGGCGGGACGCCATGATCGCCGCGCTGGCCCGCGCGTTGCCGTCGGCGACAGTGCACGGCGCCGCCGCCGGGCTGCACCTGATGATCACGCTGGACGACACCGTTGCCGACACCGAGTTGACGGCGGCGACGCTGGCACTCGGGGTGAAGGTGCAACCGCTGTCCTGGCACTGCCAGCGGCCGTACCGGCCCGGCCTCGTGCTCGGCTACGCGGCCCGTACTCCCACCGAGATCGAGGCCGGCGTCGCCGCCGTCGCCGCCGCGCTCGCCCGCGCGGCGCCGTCGGCCTCGACCTCGGTCAGCGCTTGACGTCGTAGATCACCTTGAGGATCCCGTTCGGGTAGCTCTCCGACTCCCGCAGCGTCAGCATGTGCTTGTCGCGGTCGGCCCGGCCGAACAGGCCCTTGCCGGCACCGAGCAGCACGGGGAAGACGAGCAGGTTGTACCGGTCGATCAGCCCCTCATCGGACAGCCGCCGGGCCAGCTCCGCGCTGCCGTGGATGAAGATCGCCCCGCCCTCACCCTGCTTGAGCGCGGCGATGTCCCCGGTCGAGCGCAGGATCGTGGTCGGCCCCCACCCGTCGACGAGCGCGTCGTCGGACAGCGTGCTCGACACCACGTACTTGGGCAGCTCCTTGTAGTCGGCGTGGTCCTCCGAACCGGGCCAGACCCGCGCGAACGCCTCGTAGCTGCGGCGGCCGAACATCAACGCCGTCGTGTCGGCGAGCTCCTCGCCCTTCAGCGACCAGGCCTCCGGGACGAACTCGAGATCCTTGAACACCCAACCGCCGCTGCGGTGCTCCTCACCCGGCCCGCCGCCGGGCGAGTCGACGACGCCGTCGAGCGACATGAAACCGGTGTAGACCAGGTCACGCACTGTGTTGTCTCCTCAGGCTTGGAAGCAGGCTGCCGGGTTCACGCTAGATCGCTGACGCGGCGCTGTCTTGGACGGAAGCGACAGCCGGTCCGAACGCGCCGCCGGATCTGGTGGTGCCGCGATCAGGCTCCGGCCGACCGGGCGGATCCTCAGCCCAGGAACAGCTGGACGAGGACCAGCACGGCGAGCAGCGCCGGCCCCCGTGACCCCTGACGCATCAGGTCGACCGGGATCATCCCGAAGGGTGTGTTCACCGTCGCGCCGCCGTAGTCGATCGGCGGGCGGGTGCCGGCCCGGAACGCGGCGGCCACCACCCCCAGCGCCAGCGTCGGCGCCAGCCAGGGCGGCCCCGGGTGGACTGTCGGCAGGGTCAGCAACCACCACACTCCCGCGCCGACAGCCGGCACCACCACGTGGATCCCGCGCAGCAGGTTGTCGCTGCCACCGAGCGCCCGGCGCAGGCCGGGGGAGCGACTGACCGACCGCAGACCACCGGTCAGCCGATTGGCGGCGAGGTACGCGAACACCACCTGCGCGGCACCGGCCAACCCGGGCAGGGCGAGCGCGGCAGCGTACTGCACCCCGATCAGCGCCGCCCAGATCAGCACGGCGCTCGGGTGGCGGCGCAACCGGCGTACGTCGGCCTGCAACAGCGCCCACCAGCCGGGGCCGGGCCGGAACCGGCGGCTGCGAACCCGGCCGATCCGGCGCCAGCGGCGGCTCTCCACCAGGCCGGCGAGCAGGCTCGGATCCAGCAGGATCGTGGCCGTGGCGGCGGCGTTGGCGAACTGCGCGCCGGTGGTCAGGGTGGCCCGGTCGACCCGGGGCAGCGCGCGTACCGCCAGGATCACGCCCACGCCCACGAGCGGCACCGCGGCGGCGAACAACGCGACGGTCGGCGTCGTCGCCGGCCGGGACAGCCCGTCGCCGAGGCGACCGACGAGCACCACCAGGGCGGTGATCACGGCCGCCGCCACCATCGGCACCGCCCCGACCACCGTCGGCCAGCGCCGCCCCGACCGACTGCCCTGGGCGACGACGCTGAGCGCCAGCGCGGCCGCGCCCCACCCCGCGCCGGCCGCCGCCGCCCAGCCCAGGGCGGACGGTTCGCTGACCCCACCGAGCGCCGCCACCGCCACTCCGAGCGCAGCGGTGCCGGCCGCCGAGCCCAGCAGCAACAGGACGAAACGCGGCGCCAGCCAGGCCCGTCGGCCGATCGGCGCGCTGGTCGCCCAGCTCTGCGTCGCCGGCGTGACCAGCAGCGGGCCGAGCGCGCGCAGACCACGCCAGGCCAGCCCCGCGCCCGCCAGCAGCGCGGCGACCGCCAGCCACCATCGCACGCCCGGCTCGGCCTGACCCACTGTGGGGGAGTCCAGCAGGTCACGGCTGGCGCTGATCGCGAACCAGCCGTACATGCCCACGAACAGGACCATGACGTACGCGTCGCCGAGCACGTCACCGAGGGAATGGTCGTGGTGCCGGCTGCGTGCCTTACGCAGGTGCGTTCGCACCTGCCGGGCGGTCGGCACCCCGACCGGCGTGTCGGCGATCGTGGCCGGCGCGGCGGTCACTTGCCGATCTCGATGCGCTCGTCGACCACCGCGTCGATCAGCTCCGGGTCGTGCGAGGCCAACAGCACGGCAGTGCCCGCCGCCCGTTCCCGCAGGAGTCGGTCGGCGAGCCACTGTCGCCCGCGGACGTCGAGCCGCTGCTCGGGCTCGTCCAGGATCAGCACCCGGCGGGGCCGGACGAAACAGGACGCCAGCGCCAGCCGGCGGCGCTGCCCGCTGGACAGCGTCACCGGCAGCTGGTCGCGGGCCGGCTCCAGACCCAACTCGGCGAGGACCTCCTCGACCGGCTCGGCGTCACCCCCGTGGGCGTACGCGACCAGCTCCAGGTGCTCGACCACCGACAGGTCGGGGAAGAAGTCGATGTCGTCCAGGGCGGCGGCCACCAGCGCCCGCACCTGAGGATCGGTCTCGTCGGCCCGGCGGCCCTGCACCAGCACCTCACCCGCGTCCGGCCGGTCAGCGCCGACGACACACCGCAGCAGGGTCGTCTTGCCGCTGCCGTTCGGGCCCAGCACCACCGCGATCCGGCCCGCCGGGAGCGTGAAGCTCACCTCGTCGAGCACGACCAGGTTGCCGAAGTTGCGACTGAGTCCCCGTACCGAGAGCGCGTCCACGATCACAGAGTCTCCCAGAGCCACGCCACCGACCAACCCGAGCGACCTACGTCACCCGGCCGTCGGCGTCGTTGTCCAGTCGGGCGTCGGCGGCGGCCAGCCCCTGGGCGTCGGCGACCTCCTCGGCCACGGCCGCCGCGTCCGCCCAGTGCCGCCGCGCGTCGGCCTGGTCGCCCAGCGCGGAGCAGGCGTCACCCAGGTAGAGCAGGGTACGCGCCAACCCGGCCGTCGGCCGCGTCTCCTCGCGCAGCCGGCGGCTCTCGGCCAGCAGCTCGTACGCCGTGCGCGCCTGCCCGGGGGTGCTGCTCAGCAGCGTCGCCCCGGCGTTGAGCAGCGCCGTCGCCCGGCTGGTCGGGTCGTTGACGGACTCGTACTCGCGCAGTGCGGCCCGCCACGCCTGGGCGGCGTCCAGGTGCTCGCCGAGCGCCGCGTGCACCAGAACCAGGTTCGTCAGGGCCGCCGCGTACCCGCGCGCGTCACCCACCGACCGGAACGTGTTGGCCGCCCGCACCAGGTGGTGGTGTGCCGTGTCCGGTTCGCCCCGGGCCAGTTGGGCCGCGCCCAGGCCCAGCTCGGTGAGGGCGTGCCCGGCCCGGTCGGCGCCGGAGCGGTGTCGGCGCGACATTTCCAGGTGCTCCACCGCGTCGTCGAGCTGCCCCAGGTCGAGCAGGGCCAGACCGAGGTTCATCCGCGCCTGGGCGTTGCCCCGCCGCCCCCGCTCGTTGACGGCGAGGGTGAGCGCCGCCGCCGCCCCCTGCGGGTCGTGCCGGCGTCGACGCAGCACCCCCAACTCGTTGTGCGCCCACCCGGCGATCTCCGGACGGTCGTCGGCGGTCGGGGTGGCCAGCACGGTGCGGCAGACCTGCTCCCACTCGTCGAGCCGCTCGGCGTACGCCAGCCACCCGCACAGCGCCACCGCCAACCGGAACCACCACCGGCGCACCCGCCGGGGCAGGGTCTCCTTCGCGCCGGCCGGCACCCGCACCACCGCCAGCAGCAGCTCCTGGTGCAGGTCGAACCAGCCGTACGGGTCGTCGTCCAACGGCAGCGACCACTCCCGGTCGGGTGAGGAGCCGAGCACCGCCAGGTTGGCCGCGTGCCGTTCGGCCCGACGGGCCAGGTGCCGGGTCAGCCGGGCCTGCGCGGCGACCCGGGCCCGGACCGGATCCGCGTCCCGCAGGTGCAGCCGGGCGCTGCCGGCCAGCAGGGGGCGGATCTCGTACCGGTCGCCGGGCGCGCCGACCACGAACGCCGCCGCGGCCAACCGGTCGAGCAGTGCGGTCACCAGCTCGGGGTGTCGTCCGGCCAGCGCGGCGATGCTGGGCCGGTCCACCGGGGCGGGGACCAGCGACATCAGCCGGTACAACCGTCGGGCCTGGCGGGGCAACACCCGGTACGCGATGTCCCGTTCGGTGACCAGGCGGGCCGCCGGTGAGACGGCGAGCCGCTGGTGCGGTGGCGTCTGCACCGCGCGGCGCAGCGCGTCCAGCACGTCGGAGTGCCGCCAGCCGTGCTGAGCGGTGCGGTAACCGAGCGCCCGGACGGTACGCGGTTGCCGCCCGCACAGGTCGACGATCTCGCGTACCGCCGGGTCGGTGCGTGGGTCGGCGCGACGGACCCGGGCGGCGGGCGCGGCCCCACCCGCCGTCGCGAACAGCTCCACCGCCTCGGACGTGCCCGGTTCGGCGATCCAGTGCGCGACCACACCCTCCAGACCTACCAGCGCCGGACCACCGGCGAGCAACAGGCGGCAGGTGCGCGCGGTGGGCGGCAACAGAGGCCGCACCTGGTCGGGACGGTCGACGTTGTCCAGCACCAGCACGATCTTGCGACCGTCGAGCTGACCGCGCAGCGCGTCGGCGGCGGCGGCGAGCGCGTCCGGCCGGCCGGAGGTCGGCGGGGCGGTGCCCAGGATCCGGGCCAGCGCGGTGAGCACCTGCCGGGCCGTGCGGGGTCGGCCGCGCCGCCGCAGGTCCAGGTAGTACTGACCGTCGGGGAAATCCTCCCGGCACTCGTTCGCGGCCTGCACAGCGCACGCGGAGGTGCCCACCGCACGCCGGCCCAGAACCGCCACCGCGTGCTCCCGGGCGAGCAGACCGACCAGGGCGTCGACGTGCTCCTCACGACCGGTGAACTCGGCCGTGTAGGGCAGGTTGGGAGCCCCGGCGGCCGGGGTGGTGAGCACCTCCGTCGGCTCGGGGTCGACCTCCCGGCCGGTCCGGCGGCGGCGCACCTCGTACACCACGTAACCGACGACGCCGCCGGAGGCCAGGACGATGGTCACCGGCCCGAGCACGCTGGCCGCCAGCTCGGAGAGGACATTGCCGGCCAGGTTGCTGGCCACGTTGGCGAGGACGCTGCCGACCACGCCGCCGATCGCGATCAACGCCGGCCAGCGTGAGCCGCCGCGCGCACCACCCGGCCCGGTCACCGCACGCCCCCGGAGACGAGCCCGGCGACCAGGTGCCGCCGCGAGAGGACCACCAGCACCACCGGCAGCACCGAGGCGAGCACCGAGCTGGCGGCCAGCGCGCCACTGTTGCTCACGAAACTGCGGGTCTGCTCGGCCAGGAACGGCCCGAGCGGCGAGGACCCCGACGCGCTGAACAGCCGCCCCACCACCAGGTCGTTCCAGACCTGGACGAACTCCAGCACGGACACCGCCACCACCGCCGACAGGTTGTGCCGGGCCAACCGGCGCAGTGTGTGCCACCACCGACGTCCGCCCAACCGGGCGTCGCGGACCTGCTCCACCGGCAGGTCCGCGAACGCGTTGCGCAGCACCAGCACCGCGAACGGCACGCCCAGCGCGATGTGCACCAGGGCCAGGCCCTGGGCCGTACCGGAGGAGAGCACCAGGCCCAGCACCTCGTTGACCGGCCCGGCGATGACCTGGATCGGCACGACGCTGGCCGCCAGCAGCAGCAGCCCGGTGGCCTGCGCGGCCGGCCCGGTCAACCAGGCCAACGGGTACGCGGCCAGCAGCGCCACCACCAGCACCGTGGCGGTCACCGCGGTGGCCAGCAGCAGGGTGAAGCCCAGCGTGCGCCACAGCTCGGTGCCCGTGATCAGGTCGCGGTAGGACTCGCCATTCGGCGGCGCTGACCACCAACCGCGAGCGGCCGCGTCCACCTGGCCGTGGGCCGACGTGGCGACCAGCACCACCAGCGGCACCAGCCAGGCGATCGCGGCACCCGCCGCGAGCAGCCGGAACACCCGTCGGGGCGGGGCGACCGGGGCGGGCTCCGGTGCCGCCTCGACGCGCGGCGGGGGCCAGGCCTGCCGGACGAAGAGCGCGGCCACCATGATCCCGCCGATCACCGCCACCAGCCACACCACGCCGAGCGCGGCGCCGTCGCCGGTGGTGGTGCCCCCGGACGTCTGCCAGATCCGCAGCGCCAGCACCGAGGCCTCGTCGCGGACCGAACCGGGGGTCATCACCAGGATGAGGTCGAACGTGCGGCTGGTGCCCACCGCCACCAACGCGAAGACCACAGCGGTCGTACGCAGCAGCAGTGGCCGCCACTGCGCGTCCCACAGCACGTGGCGACGCGTACCGCCGTAGGCGCGGACCGCGTCGGCGAGGCTCGGCGGCACCGCGTCCAGCGCGGAGCGGAAGACCAGCACCGCCAACCCGACCCAGGCCCAGACGAACGCCGACATCAACGCGACGGTGACCATTCCCGGCCCGAGCAACTGCGGGGCGTCCTCGACCGGGCGGCCGGCCAGCCGGGTCGCGACCAGGGTGGCCAGCCCTCGGCTCGGGTCCGGGTCGTACATCAGCCGGAAGGTGACCCCGGTGACGACCAACGGCAACGCCACCGGCACCAGGAGGATCAACCGGACCAGGCCGCCCTCCTGGGAGCGGCGGGACGCGGCGGCGAGCAGATAGCCCAGTGCCGTCACCACCGCCGGCACCAGCAGCGCCCAGAGGACCGTCCGACCGACCACCGCGCCGGTGCCCGGGGCGGCGAGCGCGGTCCGGAAGTGCGCCGCACCGACCCAGCGACCGTCGGTGGTGACGCTGGCGTGCAGGGTCCGCAGCACCGGCCACAGCACCAGCCCGCCGAGCAGCACCGCGGCCGGCAGCAGCAGGGCCGACGTGGCCCCCGCCGCCGGATAGGCCCGACCGCGCCGGGCTGGACCGACGTCGTCGAGGACCGCCAGCTCGCCGAGGACCCGCACCTGGCTCATCGGCCGCCCCCCGCGCTGCGGGCCGCCGCGGCGAGCAGGCCGGTGGCCCGGCGGATCGCCTCGCCGGCGCGGACCCCGTCGGTGACGTCGGCGAAGAAGCCCTGCATGATCCGCCAGATGCCGACCCCGTCCGAGCCGGTGAACGCCCCGCGCAGTTGGTCGGAAAGGTCGAAACGCAGGGTGCCGGGGGCCCGCATCTCCGTGGCGAGCTGCTTGCCGACGCCGTCGGTGTAGCTGGTGATCGAGACGTTGGTGTTGGGCGACAGGTAACCGCCTTCGCGTAGCCACGGCTGGAACGAGTCGGCCCTGGCCAGCCATTCGACCAACTCGACCCCGCCCCGGGCGTCGGCGAACGCCACTGCCGCGTCCCCACCGACGATCAGGGGACCCCCGCCCGGCTGGGTGCCCGGGAACCGGAACGTGACAGGTGCCTCCGGGCCGCGCCGGAACGGACGAACGACGTCGGCGGTGAAGTCGGCTCCCAGGAGCATCACCGCCCGCTTCGTGTGCACCACCTGGATCACCGACTCCTCGTACTGGGTGAGCAGGGCACGACGACCGCCACCGACGAACGCGCCACCGATGCTCCACAGCCCGGCGAGGCGGTCCAGGGCGTCGCGTACCGGCGTGTCCTGCCAGTCGGCACCCTGTTGGGCGAGGGCGTAGTAGCTCCCGGGTGCCATGTCGGCCAGAACGTTCTCGAACCAGTCGGTGAGCACCCAGCCGTCCGCGGCGCCGATGGCCAGGGGCGCCGGACCGCCGTCGCGTCGGGCACGCGCGGCCAGCTCCCTGGTCTGGTGGAGCAGTTCGTCCCAGGTGGTCGGCGGCGCGGGCAACATGGAGGGCAGGTGCCAGACCAGCGACTTGTGTGCCGCCTTGACCCAGACGCCGTAACGTTCGCCCTCGGTCATCAGCAGATCGCTCAGCTCGACGCGCACGGCATAGTCGGTGGACGGGCGCACCGGGCTCAGCCAGCCGCGCTGGGCGTACTCGGTGACCAGGCCGGGGCGCGGCAGGATCGCCACGTCCGGGATGGTGCCGGCGAGGTGTCGGGCGCGCAGGAACGCGTCGATGTCGTTGCCGGCGCTGATCACCTGCACCGGGGCGGGGTAGCCGGCGACGACCTCGCGGAACCGGTCCAGCTCGCTCGTGCTCCACACCACGGCGACCTGCACCGACCGGGTTCCGCCGGAGCAGCCGGCGGCCAGGGCGGTGGCGCCCGCGGCGGCGGCGCGCAGCAGCGTACGGCGACCCACCCGGGCGGCCGGCCTCATCGGGCCGCCTCGCTCGGCTCGGTGACCAGCTCGTGCCGCACCGGTATCTCGGCCAGGGTGGCCGGGTCGGCGGTGCAGACCAGCACCGCCACCCCGGGGGCGTCCGGCGGCGAGAGGCGAGGCATCAGATCACCGAGGCGGCTGTCGCCCGCCGAACCGGCCGGCAGGTCGACCACCAGCACCTCCGGCAGGCAGGCCGCCGCTCGGGCGAGCGCCACCCGGAACCGCTGGGCGTCGGAGATCTGGTGCGGCAGCAGGGCGAGGGAGAGCGCCAACTCGAGCCGGTCGACCACTGTGGCCGTCCAGTCGTTGGCCACCTCGTGCACCCGTTCGCGTTTGCGCTGGCCGTACTCGATGTTGCGCCGCACGGTGAGCTGCGGCAGCAGCGCGCCACCGGCGGGCACGTAGCCGATCTGCCGGCGCGGCGGCGGCAGGCTGGTGACGTCCCGGTCGCCGACGAGGACGCGGCCGGTCACCGGCGGGGCCAGCCCGGCCAGCACCCGGGCGACCGCCGTGCCGAACCGGGGCGGCGCCACCAGGGCGGCGAGTGTGCCGGCGGGAACGTCGAGGGTCACCGGCCCGGTGCCGGGGACGGCGACCAGTGCGCGTAGCCGTAACGTGGCCCTCACCTCCGGTGACCATTGATGACCGTCCCAGGGTGGCATACCGTGCCGACAACCGACGCCCCCGACCTTTCCACTGTGGAGACGGTCGGGGCTGTTCAGGCGGGGGAGTAGAGCGCGGCGAGCCCGGCCGCCGTGGCGGCCAGCCGTTCGCGCAGCGCCACCGGGGTCAGTACCTCGACGTCGGCACCGAGGCGCAGCAAATCACCGTGGGCGTGGGTGAGCGACTCGATGGGCAGCACCGCTGTCACCCACCCCCGCGCGTCCGGTGGCCCGGCGCTGGTGTCCATCGCTGTCACCACCGGATCGCTGCCGATCTCGCGCAACCGCTCCCGCCCGGCGGGGGAGAGCCGGACGTGGGCCTCGTCGCGGTGCAGTCGGGCCCGGAACTGCACCACGTGCGCCCGCCACCAGGACGGCAGGTCGAAGTCGTCCGGGCGGTCGAACTCCTGCGCCAGCGGGGTCAACGCGAGGATCTGGTTGACCCGGTAGGTCGCCGGCGCGCCCCGGCCGGGCTGGTCGGCCACCACATACCAACGGCCGCCCTTGAGGACCAGGCCGTACGGCTCCAGGACCCGGGTCACCTCGCCGTTCCAGCCGCGGTAGCGCACCTCGACGCGGTGCTGGCGCCAGACCGCCTCGGCCGTGCGGGCCAGCTCGGGGGAGGCGTCGCCGTCGGCGTACCACCCGGGAGTGTCCAGGTGGAAGCGTTGTTGCAGTCGGGTCGCCCGGTCGCGCAGCGGCGCGGGGAGCGCGGCGTGCAGCTTGAGTTGCAGCGCCGCCACCACGTCGCCGTAGCCCAACTCGTCGGCGGGGCCGGGCAGACCGGCGAGGAACAGCCGGTCGGCCTCCTCGGCGGTCAGCCCGGTCAGTCGGGTCCGCCAGCCGTCGACCAGTTGGTAGCCGCCGGCGTGCCCGGCCTCGCCGTAGAGCGGGATGCCGGCGGCGTGCAGCGACTCGACGTCCCGGTAGATGGTGCGGGGGGAGACGGCCAACCGCTCGGCGAGCTGCGCGGCGGTCAACCGCCCGTGCGACTGGAGCAGCAGCAGGACGGAGAGAAGTCGAGAGGCCCGCACTTCACTGACACTAGTTGTCAGGGGACCCGTCCTACCGTCCCGGCATGGCATTTCGCGACAAGGAACTACGAACGCCCGGGCCAGTGCTGATCGGCGGCCGGCAACTCAAGCGCTACCACATGGACCAGCCGGAGCGGCCGATCGAACCCGAGGTGGAGAGGGCCGCGTACGACCTGCTGCCCGACCTGCTGGCCGACGTCGTCGACGACGGCACCCCGGCCGCCGGGTGGGTGGTGCTGCACCGGGGCGCGGACACCGGCGCCTATCTGCTGGCGTACACCTGGGTGTGGGACAACGCGCTGGAGATCCGTGTCGCCGCGGCCGGGCAGCCGGCGCTGGACTGTCCCGACGACGACCCGGCACACTTCGTCCACCTACGCCGCCCGGCGGTGGGCTGCGTCTGGGAGTTGGCGGTTCTGGAACACGAGCGGGCCGCCTGGGTCCGGCACATGCTGCTGCCGGAGAGTCCGAATCTGACCGAATATCTGCGTGACACGCGAGCGGAAGGGCCGGTGGGCCGCTGATGGGCGACTTCGACTTCTTTGTGGGCACCTGGAACGTCGTCAACCGGCGGCTGCGCAAGCGGCTGGTCGGCTCCGACGAGTGGGAGGAGTTCCCCGGGGTGTCGGTAGCGCACGGCTTCTTCGCCGGCGGCGGTCACTTCGACGAGATCACCTTCCCGACCAAGGGATCCGCCGGCGCCACGATCCGGGTCTTCGATCCGGCCCGGCAGGAGTGGTCGATCTACTGGACGAGCAGCGACACCGGGGTGCTGGGGCTGCCGCCGATGGTGGGCCGCTTCGTCGACGGGGTCGGCCACTTCTACGCCGACGACCAGCACGAGGGGCGTCCGGTCCGGTGCCGGTTCATCTGGTCGGGCATCAGCGCGACCACCGCCCGGTGGGAGCAGGCGTTCTCGGTCGACGGCGAACAGACCTGGGAGACCAACTGGATCATGGAGTTCACCCGAGCATCGGACTAGTGGTCTCGCGCTGACGTCCGGTGGGTGATCCTGAGCGACGTCAGGCCACCGGCGTGCTCGGGCCCACGTCGCGGCGGCGCAACAGGATGGTCAACGCCACGAGGACGACCAGCAGGGCCGCCATCGCGTACACCGGGGCCGGACCGAGCGGTGCGAGCAGTGCCAGCAGCGCGACGACCGGGAAGGCGACGACCACCGCGCCGTGCTGCTGGCGGCGCACGTGCAGCATCCAGACCGTGAGCAGGAAGACGGCGATCGGGACGGCCACCGCGTACCCGGCGACCCTTCCCGAGATGTGCGCGAGGTGCCGCTCGTGGTCCACCGACACGCTCAGACCCGCGCCGACCGCGGCTACCGCCGCGAAGATCAGGTAGTGGCCGTAGCCCCAGACCAGCGTGTACGGCATACGGTCGGGCGCGTCGATGGGCCGGTCGAAGTAGAGCCACCACAGGGCGAACACGATCACGGCGGCCGCCGCCGCGAGCGACCAGAGGTGACGGTCACCGGCGTCCACTCCGGTCTGGATGGCCACCGACGTGGCAAGCACCACGTCACCGAGCACGATCAGGGTGAACAGCCCGTACCGTTCGGTGATGTGTCGCGGATGCCAGGGGGTCATGCCCGGGCGCTCGGCCACCGCCGGCACCAGCAGGTCGGCCACGACCAGCAGCAGCAACGCCGCGGTCCCCCACGCCTGCGGCAGGGCCAGTCGGAGCAGCCAGCCGATCTGGACGACGGTGACGCCGATCGCGTACCGCCGGGCCGCCGGGCGGTGCGCCGGGTCACCGGCGGCGGCCCGGCACCACTGCACGACGAGCGCGATCCGCATCACCACGTAGCCGTACGTGATGACGCTGAAATCGCCGTCGTTGAACGCGCGAGGCACGCCGGCGGCGATGATCAACGCGCCGGCGATCTGCACCAGCGTCGCGATCCGGTAGAGGTCGTCGTCAGTGTCGTAGGCCGAGGCGAACCAGGTGAAGTTCATCCACGACCACCAGATCGCGAAGAAGACCAACAGGTACCTGGTCAGCGCGTGGCCGAGCTGATCCTCGGAGACGGCGTGGTGCAGGTTGGCGGCGGCCTGCGACACCGCCACCACGAAACACAGGTCGAAGAAGAGCTCCAGCGGCGTGGCCGAGCGGTGCGGCTCGTCGCGACGACGTGGCCGCATCGGCCGGTAGAACGGCCGCACCGACCGGGGCTGGGTCACCGAAACTCCTCAGACCGCCCGCCGGGTCAGCCGCGCCGACGGCCGTGGGTCAGCCCCTCCAACACCAGGGTCAGCCCCGCGCCGACCAGCCAGACGTCCTTGGCCAGCCCCGCGCCCTGCTGGGTCGGGCGGATGCTGCCGGGTTCGCGCATCCCCGGCGTCTTCAGGTAGAGCTGTACCAGGCCCGCGCCGAACGCGGTCAGACCGAGCCCGGCCAGGGGCGCCGGGACGAACGGCGCGATCAGCGCGGCCCCCAGGGCGATCTCCGAGTACGACAGCAGCTTGGCGAATCGCGCCGGCTCCAGTTGACCGAGCTGGGGCATGGCGGCGACCGCCATCCCGTGCAAGCCCTCTGCGGCGGTCCCCTCCAGAGTGCGCTTGCCCAGACCCGAGTTGAGGAAGTACGCGCCGATGCTGACCCGTAGCGGCAGGTGCGCGAATTTCATTGTCACTCCCGTTGGCCGTGGTCGAATGCGGCCCGCGTACCCCGCACCGCCCGCGATAACCCGCCGGGCCGGCTGGGCTGGCCGTGGTGGTCGCGGTAGGTTCGCCAGGGGCCCACCGCCGAGCCCGTGGCACACCCGCCCACCCGGCACGCGGCCCCGCCGCAGACCACCAGCAGGAGGCGCAGTGAGCCAGGAAGTCCGGGGAGTCATCTCCCGCAGCAAGGGCGCACCGGTCGAGGTCACCACCATCGTGGTGCCCGATCCCGGGCCCGGTGAGGCGATCGTCCGGATTCAGTCGTGCGGGGTTTGCCACACTGATCTGCACTACCGCGAGGGTGGCATCAACGACGACTACCCGTTCCTGCTCGGTCACGAGGCGGCGGGCATCGTCGAGCAGGTCGGCGAGGGCGTCACCGACGTCGCCCCGGGTGACTTCGTCGTCCTCAACTGGCGCGCGGTCTGCGGGGTCTGCCGCGCCTGCCGTCGCGGGCGCCCCTGGTACTGCTTCAACACCCACAACGCCACCCAGCGGATGACCCTCACCGACGGCACCGAACTCGCACCGGCTCTCGGCATCGGGGCGTTCGCCGAGAAGACCCTGGTGCACGCCGGGCAGTGCACCAAGGTCGACCCCGCGGCCCGACCCGCCGCCGTGGGCCTGCTGGGTTGCGGGGTGATGGCCGGGCTGGGTGCGGCGATGAACACCGGAAACGTCACCAGGGGCGACTCGGTCGCGGTGATCGGCTGCGGCGGCGTCGGGGACGCGGCGGTCGCCGGTGCGGTCCTCGCCGGCGCCACCACGATCGTCGCTGTGGACACCGACAGCCGCAAGCTCGACTGGGCCCGCAAGTTCGGCGCCACGCACACAGTGAACGCGTCCGAGACCGACCCGGTCGAGGCGATCCGTGCCGCCACCGGTGGCTTCGGCGCCGACGTGGTGATCGACGCGGTGGGCCGACCGGAGACGTGGAAGCAGGCGTTCTACGCCCGCGACCTGGCCGGCACCGTCGTGCTGGTCGGCGTACCGACCCCGCAGATGCAGATCGAGCTGCCGTTGCTGGACGTCTTCGGGCGCGGCGGGGCGCTGAAGTCCAGCTGGTACGGCGACTGCCTGCCCAGCCGGGACTTCCCGATGCTCACCGAGCTGTACCTGCAGGGCCGGCTCGACCTGGACGCGTTCGTCACCGAGGAGATCGCGCTCGACCAGGTCGAGAATGCCTTCGACCGGATGCACCACGGCGACGTGCTCCGCTCGGTGGTGGTGTTCCCGTGACCGCCCGCGTCGACCACGCGGTCACCTCGGGCACGTTCTCCCTCGACGGGCAGACCTTCGACGTGGACAACAACGTCTGGGTGATCGGTGACGACCGCGAGTGCGTCGTCCTGGACGCGCCCCACGACGTGGCCGCGATCCTCGCCCTGGTGGGCGACCGGCAGGTCCGGGCGATCCTGGCCACCCACGCCCACGACGATCACGTACGGGTGGCGCCCGAGCTGGCCGAGGCCACCGGCGCGCCGGTGCTGCTGCACGCCGCCGACCGGGTCCTCTGGGACATGGTCCACCCGCACCTGCCGCCCAACGGCGAAGTGCACGACGGGCAGATCATCAAGGTGGGCGGTACCACGCTGCAGGTGCTGCACACCCCCGGGCACAGCCCCGGGGCGTGCAGCTTCCACGTGCCGGAGTTGGGCGCGGTGTTCACCGGCGACACGCTCTTCGCCGGTGGTCCCGGCGCGACGGGCCGCTCGTACAGCGACTTCGACACCATCGTCCGGTCGATCCGCACCCGTCTGCTGACACTTCCCGCGGAGACGGTCGTGCACACCGGCCACGGCGACGACACGACGATCGGCGCGGAGGCACCGCACCTGCAGGAGTGGCTGGACCGCGGCCACTGAGCCCAGCACACCGGCCTGCTGGGCGCGGTCGACGGGCTCAGCGTTCGTCGGCCGCGCTCAGCACCGGTTTGACGTCCAGGATCGGGGTGCCGTCGAGGGCCTCCAGGTCGGCCACCTCGACGCGCAACCCGTCCACCGTCAGGACCCGCACCCGGTGCAGGCCGATCGGGTTGGGCCGGTGCGATGAGCGGGTGCTGAACACCCCGGTCTCCGGACGGTTCGCGTCGCCGCGTGGAT
This sequence comes from Micromonospora sp. NPDC005205, assembly GCF_040608275.1. Classification (NCBI taxonomy): domain Bacteria; kingdom Bacillati; phylum Actinomycetota; class Actinomycetes; order Micromonosporales; family Micromonosporaceae; genus Micromonospora; species Micromonospora sp. NPDC005205. Next base: position 43,035 of record NZ_JBEXHV010000017.1, on the reverse strand, counting down.
GCACAGCGAGCACGTCGCGCCGGGCACGGTCCAGCCAGGTCAGCACCAGCAGCTCCGTGCCGACCCGCAGGTCACGCACGGCCCGCTCGATCTGTGGGTCGAAGACCAGCCACGCCGTCGGCGCGCCCTCGTCGCCCTGCCGTGGAGCGCTCCCCGCGTCGGTCAGCGGCGAGGCGACCCGGCCGACCGGGTGCAGCAGGTAGCCATCGTCACTCGCTGCCTGGACCATCGGCGCTCCCTCCTGGACGTTCCAACCTAACCCGACCGCGACGCTAGGATCCCGCTCATGGCCGCCGACTCGCCCGTCCCCGCCGTCCGTCAGTTGCGCCTCGTGGTGGAGGCCGCCGACCACGAGGCCGCCGTCGCGTTCTTCCGCGACGCGCTGGGCCTGCCGGAGGAGGCGGCGTTCAGCGGCGAGGGGGATGCGCGGGTGGTGATCCTGGACGCCGGCCGCGCCACGCTGGAGATCGCCAACCCGGCGCAGAAACGCCTGATCGACGAGGTTGAGGTGGGCCGGCAGGTCGCGCCGCGCATCCGGGTGGCCTTCGAGGTGGACGACACGGAGGCGACGACCGCCCGACTGGTGGCCGCCGGGGCGGGCGAGATCGCGCCGCCGACGCGTACGCCGTGGCAGTCACTCAATTCCCGCCTCGACGCGCCCGCCGGGCTTCAGATCACCATCTTCCAGGAACTCCTCGGGCCGAACGAGGGCGTCGGGACGCGCGATGCGGGGCCCGCTGCCTGACCCACCGTGCTGGCCTCGACGCTCACTCACCGTAGCGAAAAACCGCCAGCTGCCTGCCTCCCCAACATCCCGCACGGCCCTTTGCTCTGCTTACCTATCTGCACCACGTCGCGTCAGCTGCGCATACGCCCTTTTCGCCAGCTACCGCGGTCCGTCCTCGTGGTCACGAAACGTGACCGGTGCGTATAGGTAAGCAGAGCAAAGGCTGACGTTCGCACATCGCTCTCGCGCTCCGAAAACACCCTGTGTCACGGCCGTCCGGTCTGATGCCGGCGGGGCCCCGGTGTCCGACTCTGCGCGTGACCAGGGCCGCAGCCAGCCGGGGTTCGGGCAATTCCGGAATGCCCGACACGTGAACCCGGTTGTGTCCCCCGTACCGCCGGAGCCCAAACCCTTTTCCGCGGTCATCTCCCGAGGAGTGTTCACCCCGGAGCGCTCCGCACGATCGAAAGGGCAACCATCGTGAAGGTCGACTTCACTCGATGGCTCCCCGCCATCGCTAAGGACTCGTACCGCAAGACCGCGCTGAGCGTGGCGGGTGTGGCTGCTCTCGGTGGTCTGGCCCTCGCGCCGACCGCGGTCGCCGCACCGGTCACCTCCGGACCGCACCAGGGTGCCGTCGCCGCCATCGACCGCGCCACCGGAAAGGCCGCCACCACGGCCCGCCAGGACGACCAGCCCGTCGAGTCGGGCCTCACCACCGGCTCCGCGACCGGCAAGCCGCCGGCCGGCAAGCCGAGCCGAGCCCAACTGATCCCGCACGGCATCGAGGGCGCACAGTCGCGCGTACCGCTCGACGACGCGCAGTTGGCCAACGCCCGGGCCATCGTCGACGCCGCCAAGAAGACCGGCGTCGGTGACCGGGGCGCGGTGATCGGCGTCGCCACCTCGTTGCAGGAGTCGAAGCTGTACAACCTCGGCCACCTCGGCGCGTACAACGACCACGATTCGCAGGGCCTGTTCCAGCAGCGTCCGTCGTCCGGTTGGGGCACGCCCGACCAGATCACCGACCCGGAGTACGCCGCCACGGCGTTCTTCACCGCACTCAAGAACGTCGGCGGCTGGCAGGACCTGCCGCTGACCGCCGCCGCGCAGACCGTGCAGGTCTCCGCCTTCCCCTACGCGTACGCGCAGTGGGAGGAGCAGGCGGCGGACATCGTCCAGCAGATGTGGTGACACCCGCACACGAGGCCGGCCGGCTCCCTTCGACGGGAGCCGGCCGGTTCTGTGTGTCCGCTCAGCAGGCCGGGTAGAGGCGGCGGGTGCCGACCCCGGCCGCGTACGCGTCCCGGTCGCTGAACCGGCAGCCGTAGTCGGGTCGGGCCACCACCGCCGGGTCGGTCACGGTGTCGCCGGCCGGGCGCTTGCCGGTGCGTACCCAGGAGACCAGGTCGTCCCAGGCGGTGCCGGCCTCCGCCGGGGTGAACTCACAGTGCTGCGTCGCCCGGATAGCCCGTTGAACCACCAGCCTGCTGCGACCGTTGCGCGCCACGTCGGTGGCGTACGCCTGCTCCATGCTGAACGGTACGAACAGGTCACCGAGACCGTGCAGGCTGAGTACCGGCGCGGTCGGGCGGCCGGCGATGCGCGGCACCTCGGTCAGCGTCGGCAGCAGCCGCTGCCGCAGGTTCTCCGGGGCGACCCGCTGCACCGTCGCGTTGACGTTCACCGGGCTGTTCGGGGTGTAGCGGGTGAGCAGGTTGGTGGACAGCTGGCCGGGCCGCTGGGCGGGGGAGTTGCCGCTCCCGGTGGGCACGCTGATCGAGAAGAGGAAGTCCTTCCAGACCGCGAACGCCGCGTCGGCGCCGGGACGCGGCCCGCCGGAACGGTTCACCGTGATCGCCCGCAGCTGCTTGCCCCGGTCCGTTGTGGTGTCCGGCCCGGTGGGGGTCAGCCCGGCCAGACCGAGCGCCACCTGGATGCGGGGCACCGCGTTGGTCAGATAGTCGGCCGGCGTGGGATACGCCGGCACCCCGGAAAGTGTCTGCGCGACCAGGTTGTAGTCCAGGTAGAAGTCGAGCAGCGTCTGATCACCGAGCACACCGCACATCGGCAACGCGCCGTCGTAGAAGCCGGGGTACTGCTCCAGTGAACGACCGATGACGTACCCACCCATCGACACCCCGGCGACGTAGGTGTGCTGCGGTCGGCGGACCGTCTGCCCGAAGTGGTCGGCGAGATCCTTCGTCCCCAGCACCCCGGAGCGGATGTCGAAGCCGTTCCGGTCGTACGAGGACGACGCCCACGCGTACCCCTGCTCCAGCAGGCGCTGGCGCAGCCCGAAGGCTGGCGGTTCCGGCGAGAGCACAGTGCCCTGGCCGCGGTAGCCGTGCGCCCACAACACCAGGTCGCCGTTCCACCGGGCGGGGACCTCGATGATGTACCCGGCGTGGCGGTGCACGCCCTGGCGTACCGTCGTCGGCCGGCCGCCCACCACCAGCGGCGCCAACGCCGGATTCTCGATGGTGTAGCCGGGCAGTGGCTCTCCGCCCCTCGCGTCGCGACCGGTGGCGCTGGCCGGCGCCGCACCGGCCAACCCGAATGCGAGGGTCAGCGTCGCGGCGGCGGCGAGCAGACGGCGGAGGTGACGAACGGGTGTGGACAGCATCGATGCTCCCCATCGGGCGGTTGTCGCCCGGGGGCGACCAGCGGGACGGTTGCCTACCGGTCGGTAGCGTCCTGAACCTAGAACCGCCGTCGACCAGTGTCAATGGGTGCGCTGATCCGCCGGTCAACACGACGATCCAGCCCTACCCGGTCGTTCAGGCCGGTGGGCCGATCGGGTTGACTGGTCGCCGTGGACGAGTCGATCTGGGAGGCGGCCAGAGCGTCACGCGGCTGGCTTGACGCGGCGAACGGCACCGGGCAGACCGAACTGACCTGCCGCATCCTCAAGCTCACCGAGGAGGCGGGGGAGGCTTCGGCTGCCTGGATCGGGTTGCTCGGGCAGAATCCGCGCAAGGGTGTCACCCACACCCGCGAGGACGTCGCGGCGGAGTTGGCTGACGTCGCCTTCACCGCGCTGGTGGCCATCGAAAGCCTCGGGCTGGACGCGCAGACGGCTCTGGACGCCTGCGCCACAAAGGTGCGCTCCCGCCTGACGGGGCAGTAAACCGCCCTGACGTCCGGGATGCCCCGACTTCCGTGAGCCCGAGTGGATCACGTGGTTGACCGGTGCTCCGACGCCGCAGGCCCGGTGCCGTGTGGGCGTTGTGTCCGTTTCTGGGGTGTGGCCGGGTGCACTCCCGGGCCGGAATCATGGCCGGGCCGGGGCCGTTACACACTCTGACGATCGCAGCACCACCGACCCGCCGCCCGGCCCCTGCGGGCTGGTCACGCAGGTCGGAATGACAGCCTCCACCCGGTCGTTACACATGGACCCGGCGCCACGAGCCCCCGCTCGGCAGGTCGCCGACTCCGACGCCCGATCAGGTGGCGTCACCCCCTCAGACTTTCCCCTTTGTTTGTGCAGCGCCGGACGAGGTGCTCACACCCGTAACTGCCGTTCCCCTTTGGCGGTGCGGGTGTCCTACCCCCGAAGGAGCTACCCCCATGAACACGATCATGCGTAAGAGCGTCCTGTCCGTTGCTGGTCTCGCGTTCGCCGGTGGTGTCTTCGCCGGCCCCATCGCGCACGTGGCCAACCCCGTCGACGCCAAGCCCGTCGCGGTTGCGGTGCAGGCCGACAAGCCCGACACCAGCAAGTTGATCCCGCACGGCACCCAGGGCGACCAGTCCCGGATCACCCTCGACGACGAGCAGACCGCCAACGTGAAGGCGATCATCGCCGCCACGAAGAAGGCCGGTCTGCCGGAGCGGGCCGCGGTCATCTCGATCGCGACGAGCCTGCAGGAGTCGAAGCTGGAGAACCTGGGCCACCTGGGCGACATGAACGATCACGACTCGCTGGGCCTGTTCCAGCAGCGTCCGTCCAGTGGTTGGGGTACGCCGGAGCAGATCACCGATCCTGAGTACTCGACGACGGCGTTCCTGAAGGGTCTGAAGCAGGTTGACGGGTGGCAGGACATGGCGCTGACCGACGCCGCGCAGACCGTGCAGGTGTCGGCTTACCCGGACGCCTACGCCCAGTGGGAGCAGCAGGCCGCCGACCTGGTCGGCCAGTACTGGAACAGCTGACCCGCGTCGCGGCACACAGCACGACAGCATCGGCCGCTGGCCGGCACCCGCAACCGGGGTGCCGGCCAGCGGCCTTTCTGCTGCCGCCAGGCGGACGACGACCTGTACCGGATCAGTGCCCCGGCCGGCTCGGGTGTGGCGGGCCGACCGGCGGTGCGGGGGGAGACCGTGCGGCTCGACCTCGTGGAGTCCGGTACGCGCGGGCCACGGGCGGTGCGGGTGTTGCTCAACGAGCGGGTCGCCTGGCGTGTCCACCTCGTTGGCGGGGTGAGCAGTCAGGTGTTGGACCTGACCCGGGCCCGTCTGCTGGGCGTGGAAATCGCCGGAGGCTCCAGCCGTACCGAGATTCTCCTGCCGCCGATCACCGCCGGCGGTCCCGGTAACCCGACCGGCCCGCGTTCCGACCAGCCCGCCAGCATCCTGACCGTACGGCTCACCGGTGGGACCAGCCAGCTCGACGTCCGGATCCCGGGGGAGACTCCGGTACGGTTCGGGCGGGAGCCGGAGCCGGCTCGGTGGTGGTACGCGACGACCGCTGGGACGGGGTGGCCGCGGGCTCGGTGCTGGGTACGCCGGGTTGGGACCGGTCGCCGGAGCGCCTGTACCTGGACCTGGTCGCCGGTGCCAACAGCGTGCTGGTCTCCTCCAGCAACCGGTGAACCAAGGCCCGGGCCAGCGCACGCCGGGCCAGCCAACCACGGGCTGGTGAACCGCGCTCGCCCTGGCTGGAAGCGCCGCGGTCGCGAGCCGGCGTGCGCGTACAGTCGGGCGGTGGAGCGTACTGAATCAATGCTGGCGCAGACCCGACCGCCTGGCGTGGCCGACGTTGATCCCGGCAGTGTGTTGTTGCCCGGCCACGACGTGCCGTTGGGCCGGTACACCACAGTGCGGCGGCTGCTTCCGCAGCGCGCGCGCCGGATGGTCGGCGCGTGGTGTTTCGTGGATCATTTCGGCCCGGACGATGTGGCGCAGCGGCCCGGTATGGAGGTGCCGCCGCACCCGCACACCGGGCTGCAGACGGTGACCTGGCTGCTCGACGGCGAGATTCTGCACCGGGACAGCCTCGGCAACGTGCAGCCGATCGTGCCCGGCCAACTGAATGTGATGACCTCCGGGAACGGTATCGCCCACTCCGAGCGCTCGCCGGCCACCCATCCGCCGGTGATGCACGGTGTGCAGCTCTGGGTGGCTCTGCCGGATCCGGCGCGGGCCGGAGCGGCCGACTTCGCGCACCACGCCGACCTGCCGCGCTGGCGGGACGGCGATCTGGACGGCACGGTGCTGGTCGGCGAGTTCGCCGGGGAGCGGTCACCGGCGGTGGTGCACACCCCGTTGGTGGGGGTGCAGCTGGAGTTGAGCGGTGAGGCGCCGGCGACGATGGCGTTGCGGCCCGATTTCGAGTACGCCGTGCTGGCAATGTCCGGGTCCGCGGAGGCGGCCGGGGTCGGGTTCGAGCCGGGGGCGCTGCTGTATCTGGGCTCGGGCCGCCGGGAGCTGACGGTGCGGGGCGGGGCCGGGGCCCGGTTGCTGCTGCTGGGCGGTACGCCGTTCGAGGAGCCGTTGGTGATGTGGTGGAACTTCGTGGGTCGGTCCCACGAGGAGATCGCCGCCGCCCGGGAAGACTGGATGGCCGGTGACGGGCGCTTCGGTGTGGTCGCCGACGACTCGGCGCCGCCGCTGCCGGCGCCCGCCCTGCCCACGACCCGCCTGAAGGCCCGCGACCGCACGGGTGGCCTGCACGGCTGACGCCCCCGCATCTCGTCGATCTTGCAGTTTTGGTCCCCGGAATGCGGAATCTGCGGGCTTTTGTCGCGACAGAAACTGCAAGATCGCCGGGCCGCGCCGCGCCGGGCCGGGCCGCGCCGGGCCGCGCCGGGCCGGGCGCGCCGTAGGTGACCGGTCGGCCGTGACGTGCCCTGGCCCACACTTCCCCAAATTCTGACCAAACGGAGGATGTTCTGCCGTATGGTTGGACCCGGCAGTGCTGGCCGCTCGGTTCGAGCGAGCCTCCACCGCCTGGTGACCGCGACCGGTTCGGATGCGGTTCACCGCCTGGGCAGGCTTGCGTGGCGCCCTGGGTCGCGGTTCGTGACCAGGGGCGCCCGCCTGTCCCGGGCTCTTCGGTCGGCCCCGCCCCGTGTCGCGCTCCCGGGGGACTGAGCGGCCCGGAGCGTCACCAGCCGTCATCCCGCCAGACCCGCCAGCAGGTTCACCGTCACGGCGATGATGAACGCGCCGAACAGGTACGACACCATCGAGTGGCGCAGCACCGTACGACGCATCTCGTTGCTGGTCAGGTTGGTGTCCGAGATCTGGAACGTCGTCCCGACGGTGAACGCGACGTACGCGAAGTCGGAGTAGCACGGCGGCTCGGGCTGGTTGAAGTTCACCCCGCCGTCCGGGCCGGTGTAGTAGATCCGGGCGTACCGGGCGGCGAACACGGTGTGGACCACGAACCAGGAGAGCACCACGCTGAGGACGCCCAGGCCGCTGTGCAGCTCCCGGGTCGGCCCGGGGGGCGCGCTCTGCGCGCTGGCCACGACCAACCCGACGGCCAGCAGGCTGGCCAGGCAGGCGACGAGCAACAGGGCGTCCCGGATCGCCCGGTTCGGGTCCTCGTGGACGGCCAGCTGGGCGGTCCGCAGGGCGTCCATCGGCCAGATTTTGTGCCAGACCAGCACGAGCCAGCTCAGCGCGCCCACGTCCCAGCCGGCCAGCGCGGCGAGCGGCAGGGGAAGCAGCAGCGCGAAGACGCAGCCGGCGACGACGCCGGCCACCGCCACGACGGCGAGCTGCTTCGCAGCCGGGAAACGCACGTCGGCTGGCCGGTCGGGGCCGGTCTGGGTCATTCGGGACGCTCCCGGGTCGGGGTGGTGGGCGTCACCGCCGGGTCAGATGCCGCGCAGGTGCTGCGAGACCCGGTTGTGCTTCTTGTCCCGGGCCTGCTCGGCCCGCTGGGCGGGGCCGACCTCGGGCGCGGCCTCGATCCCGGCCGACCGGGCCACCTCGGTCCCGTTGGCGTAGTCGACCGGCGGCAGGGCGCGCAGCGCCTTCAGCACGTCCGGCGGGGCACCCTCCCGCTCGGCCTCGCGGACCACGTCGTTCTTCTCGGCCGGGTAGTCCAGGCTCGACAGGTACTGCAGGACGTCGGCGTAGCTCGCCATGGCGTGGGCTCCCTCGGGCATCGATGTGGTGACGACCGGCGGCGGTTACCCGCCCGCCGGCCGGTCACGCCCGCCCGGCGCAGGAAACCCGGTGCCGTTTCTCCTCGGCGCCTGCGGGTACCCGCAGGCGCCGACGCGAGCCAAGGGAGTACGCGATGAACTACGACACCTTCATCGACCAGGTTTCCCAGCGCACCACGACGTCGTCCGAGCGGGCGGTCGAGCTGACCCGGGCCGTGTTGGAGACGTTCGCTGAGCGGTTGACCGGCGGTGAGAATCTGGACCTGGCCGCTCAGCTGCCGCAGCCGTTGCAACTGGTGCTCAAGCCGAGCCCTAGTACCGAGCAGGCTGACCGGTTCGGTGCGGCCGAGTTCGTCGCCCGGGTCGCTCTGCGCGCCGGGGTGGACGAGCCGGCCGCCCGGGACGCCAGTCGGGCGGTCTTCACCACACTGCGGGAGGCGATCACCGGCGGTGAGTTCGACGACGTGGCGACGCAACTCCCGCGTGACTATCGGGGCCTGGTCGAGCAGGCGATGGCCCCGGGGGCGACGCTTCGCCGCGGTTGACAGTGCTCGTACCGGGCGTACACAGCGGTTTACCAGGGCAACCATCGATGTCCCGCTTGGCGTCGCGATTCCACCTGGCCTAACCTTGTCGTGCGAGGGGAGTACTTCCTACGAACCATTCCGGTCAGTACGGCGCGCCCGGCGCGCCTCGGGTGGTTGCCCACCAGGTGGTGGGTGAAGGAGACCTCGAACATGACGGTGTTCGAGGAGACCCAACATGGATCATGTGTCGTATCTGTCCGCCGCCAGTGACCTGTCGTCGGTGGGCACTCCCACGCTGTGGGCGGTCACCATCATCGGGGTCCTCCTGCTGTTGGTGCTGGACTTCCTGGTCACCCGCCGCCCGCACGAGGTGTCCATGCGGGAGGCCATCGGCTGGTCGGCGTTCTACATAGCGCTGCCGCTGGCGTTCGGCGCCTGGATCTGGGCCCGCTTCGGCTCCCAGCAGGGCGTCGAATACCTGACCGGTTACCTGGTGGAGAAGTCGCTCTCGGTCGACAACCTCTTCGTCTTCATGTTGCTGCTGGCGGCGTTCGCGGTGCCGGCGGTGCTCGCCCAGCGGGTGCTGCTCTACGGCATCGCCGGTGCGCTGGTGCTGCGGGCCGTCTTCATCGCCCTCGGCGCGGCGGCGTTGCAGACCCTCGACTTCGCCTTCCTGCTCTTCGCGATCATCCTGATCGCCACCGCGGTGAAGCTGCTGCGCGATGCCATGTCCGGGCATCAGCAGGAGGTCGACATCAACAAGATGCGTTCGGTGAAGCTGCTGCGCAAGGTCATGCCGGTGGTCGACGACTACCACGGCACCAAGATGACCGTCCGGCAGGGCGCGAAGCGCGCACTCACGCCGTTCGCCCTCGTGGTGGTCGCGGTCCTGGCCACCGACATCGTCTTCGCTGTCGACTCGGTGCCGGCCGTCTACGGCATCACCGAGGACCCGTACCTGGTGTTCGCCACCAACGCGTTCGCCCTGCTCGGTCTGCGGGCGCTCTACTTCGTCCTGCACGCGGCGCTGAGCCGGCTGGTGCACCTCAGCTACGGCCTGGCCATCATCCTGGCGTTCATCGGCCTCAAGCTGGGTCTGCACTGGGCGCACGGCATCTGGGACAGCGTGCCGCAGATCCCCACCCTGGCCTCGCTCGGCGTGATCATCGGTGTGCTGGTGGTGGTCACGATGACCAGCCTGCGCGCCACCCGGGGTGGCGACCTGCCCGAGGACCGCGAGGTCGTCGCGGAGCGGCACTGACCGCGCCGCGCCGGCTCACGACGGGGTACGCGGGAAAGCTCCCGCCCCACCGGCGTGGGTGGTACGACTGTGCAATGGGAATCGTGTCACCGGGCTTTCAGGGTCGGCCCCGAACGCAGGAGCCGGCCCTGCCACCCGGTCAGTATCTGACCGAGGACTTTCCGGTGCTCTCGGCCGGTCCGACGCCCCGGGTGTCACTGGACACCTGGGAGTTCGTCATCTCCGCCGAGAACGGCAGCGACCACCGGTGGTCGTGGCAGGAGTTGATGGCCCTGCCGCAGGAGACGCCGACTGTCGACATCCACTGCGTCACGCGCTGGTCCAAGCTCGGCACCAACTGGAAGGGCGTCTCACTGGACACGCTGCTCGCCGGCGTGGACACGGGGGCGCACTTCGCGCTGGCGCACTCCTACGGCGGGTACACCACCAACCTGCCGCTCGACGACCTGCGCGGCGGTCAGGCCTGGGTGGTGCACACCTTCGACGGCGCCCCGCTGCCCGCTGAGCACGGCGGGCCGGCGCGACTGCTGGTGCCGCACCTGTACTTCTGGAAGTCCGCCAAGTGGGTGCGCGGCCTCCGACTCAAGACGATGGACGAGCCAGGGTTCTGGGAGACCGCCGGGTACCACGACTACGGCGACCCGTGGCGCGAACAGCGGTACCAGGGTGACTGAGCGCGCGGTGGCGACGAGCACCCAGCGCCGGACCCCCAACCGTTGGCAGGTGGGCCGGCTGGTGGAGCGCCGGGTGGAGACACCGTCCGCGCAGACCCTGGTGCTGGAGGTGCCGGACTGGCCGGGGCACCTGCCGGGGCAGCACGTCGACCTGCGGCTCACCGCTCCGGACGGTTACCAGGCGGCACGGTCGTACTCGATCGCCGGGCCGGCCGTGGACGGGCCGGGAGGACCGCGCATCGAGGTGACAGTGCAGCGGGTGCACGACGGCGAGGTGTCGCCGTACCTCATCGATGTCTTTGGGAACGGCGACCCGATCGAGGTCCGCGGACCGCTCGGCGGCTGGTTCATCTGGCGACCCGAGGAGACCGCGCCGGTGCAACTGGTCGCCGGCGGCTCCGGCGTCGTGCCGCTGATGGCGATGATCCGGGCGCGGCGGGCGGTGGGCAGCAAGGCGCCGTTCCGGCTGATCTACTCGGTGCGCACCCCGGGTGACGTGATCTACGCCGACGAGCTGCGCCGCCGGGTCCGCGACGACTTCGGCCTCGACGTCGCGTACGTCTACACCCGGGAGGCGCCCGAGGGTTGGCGCGGCGAGCCGCACCGGATCGGGCTGGCCGACGTCAACACGCACGGGTGGCCACCGGACCTGGAACCACTCACCTACGTCTGTGGCCCGACCGCGTTCGTGGAGACCGTGGCCGACCTGCTGGTGGGGCTGGGTCACCCGTCGCGTCGGGTCAAGACCGAACGGTTCGGCCCCACCGGCTGACCACCGCTCACTCACGCAGTGTCGAGGAGATTCGATGACCGAGATGTCGTACCTGGACGGCAACATGCTCGACGGCCCGATGCGTGAGCTGTTCACCGTCGACCTGAGCAGCGCGATGGGCCGCTGTGAGAACTGCGGGACGACCGGTTCGATGGCCAGCCTGCACGTCTACTCGAACGCCCCGGGCCTCGTCGCCCGCTGCCCCTCCTGCGAGGAGGTGATGGTGCGCCTGGTGCGCGGGCCGGACCGTGCCTGGCTGGACATGCGCGGCACCACCTTCCTCCAGGTGCCGATGCCGATGGAACAGACGTTCCCCGGCCCGCTCTGACGGAACGCTCGCCCGGCTGAGGCAGGATGGCCGGATGAGCACCGGTCGATGGCGTGGTGTGCCGCTCGCGGTCCGGTGCGTGGTGGCTGTCGCCGTGCTGGTCTTCGCCTACGGCACCGCTGTGCACGTGGTGCAGTTGGTCCTGCCCCAGTTCGGGCCGCAGCTCGCACTGCCCGGGTGGCTGACGTTCTACTTCACGTCCCTGACGCTGTGGGATCCGTTGGCGGCACTGCTGTTGGCCGCTCGCCGGGTGCAGGGGCTCGTGCTGGGCTGCGCGGTGCTGGTGACCGACGCGGCCGCGAACGGGTACGCCAACTACGTGCTGGACCCGGCGACCGGTGTCACCCCGGGCCGGATCGGGCAGGCCGTCATCACCGCCCTCGCCGTCGGTCTCGTCGCGCTCAGTCCCTGGCTGGCGCCGTGGTTCGCGCGACGAGCGACCGTTCAGTAGCGGAGGAGGTCGTAGGCACGGGCGAGGTCGTCGGCCCACGGCGAGTCGTAGTCACGTTCCCACGCGCGGAGCAGACGGTCGCGGGTCGCCGCGCGGCGCGGATACCTGGCGAACGCCTCCCGTACGCCGGCCAGGGCCGTCGTCAGCTCGTTCTCCACCGGCCGATTCTCTCATCGACGACTCACTGGGCGGTGCCCGCGAGCAGCCACCGCCGGACGGGAATCTCCAGCAGTACCCGCTCGCCGTCCGGGCCGACCTGCCGGCCGACGGCCCAGCCGTCGTACTTGCCCGCGAACGCCTCGACGACCGTGCCCGGGAATCCACTTCGGTGCAGGTGGGCGGCGCCCTCCGCCACCACCGGAGCGTTGCCGCTTTCCAGAGCCAGGGACACCCGTGGGTCGGCCAGGACATTGCGGGCCTTGACGCTGCGGCTCCCGCAACCGACCCAGAACGTCGCGGAGAGGTAGACGAACCAGACGGGCGTGAGGTGCGGGGACCCGTCGCGTCGGACCGTGCACAGCCAGATGTTCAGCTCCCGTGACAGTCGTTCCTCGACGTCGGCTGAAGGGGGCGAGGGGGTTCGGTTCATCGGGCAAGTGGATCACGAGCCTGCCTGTGCCGGCGGTGGCCGTCGAATACTCGGATGCGGCTGGCCCGGCTCGTCCCTAGGCTTTGCGCCCCAAGGACCGTATGGCATCCGGTCGGATCGGAGATGACCCGCGCGATGACGGCTCACCTGTTCGCGATCACCTATGACGCAGCCCAGCCCGTACGCCTCGGTCGGTTCTGGTCCGGGCTTCTTGGTCGGGACATGGTGGAGGATCCGCGCGACGGCGTCCTGGTCCTGCCGGGGGCCGACCCCGAGCTCCGGCTGCGCTTCGTGCCGTCTGACCAGCCGAAGGTCGTCCAGAACCGGATGCACTTCGATCTGACCAGCAGTTCGCTGGAGGACCAGCGGCAGACGGTGGCCCGGGCGTTGGAGCTGGGCGCGCGGCACGCCGACATCGGGCAGGGCCCGGAGATCGATCATGTGGTGCTCGCCGATCCCGAGGGCAACGAGTTCGACGTGATCGGGCCGGGCAACAACTTCCTCGACGGCTGCGGCTTCGTTGGTGCGCTGGCCTGCGACGGTTCGCAGAAGGTCGGCTACTTCTGGAGTGCCGCGCTGGGCTGGCCGCTCGTCTGGGACCAGGACGAGGAGACGGCGATCCAGTCGCCGCACGGTGGCACGAAGATCTCCTGGGGTGGTCCGCCGTACATGCCGAACGGGGGCAGGGACCGGGTGCGTTTCGACCTCGCGCCGGGTGTTGGCGTCGACTGGCAGGTCGAGGTCGACCGTCTGCTGTCGCTCGGGGCCACCCGGGTCGACGCCGACCAGGATGGGACAGGCCGGCTGGTGCTGGCTGACCCCGATGGTCAGGAGTTCAGCCTGCGGACGTCCCGTTAGCCCGTAAACGCCCCGGTCACGCGGCAGCCGGTTGGACAACAGCGGCGCCGGTCGGTCAGAGTGGTCCGCCGTGAGATACCTGCGTACCGGTGGTGCCGCCGCGATCCGGCGACCCCGGCCCACCGACTCGGACGAGTTCGTCGCCGCCGTGCTGCGCAGTCGGGACCTGCACCATCCCTGGTTGGCCGCGCCGGCCAGCCCGGAGGAGTACGAGCTCTATCTGCGCCGGATCCGTCGCCGCGACAGCGCCGGCTACCTGATCTGTGACCGGGCCAGCGGCGAGATCGCCGGCTACGTGAACATCAGCGGGATCGTTCTCGGCGCGCTGCGCGGTGGCTACCTGGGGTACGCGGCGTTCCTGCCGTACAGCGGGACCGGTCACGCCTCGGCGGGCGTCGCCCTGGTGATCGACCACGCGTTCACCTCGGCCGGGTTGCACCGGCTGGAGGCGAACATCCAACCGGGCAACGAGCCGTCGCGGCGGGTGGCCCGCAAGCTGGGTTTCCGGTTGGAGGGTTTCTCGCCGGACTACCTGTTCATCGACGGCGCCTGGCGCGACCACGAGCGTTGGGCGATCACCGCACCAACCCCCACCTGAGTGGTCGGCCCGGCCGTGCCGGACCGACGAGTCAGGGGGTCAGCATCGGGCCTTTCACCCGGACCGGGTGATGACGATCCGTACCCTTCTTCCTACGGTGGGTTTCATGGCTGCCGTTCGCGCGACCCCTACCAACCCCATGCCCGGTCTGTCCGTCGCGGACGCGGACAGCGCCGACCAGCGCGCCATCCCGCCCGAGTTGGGCCCCGACTCGCTCGCGGTACTCAGCGGACCGACGTTCCTGTACTCCAACGCGTGCGGAGACGTACCGACGGGCAGCATCGGTGGGCTCGTCCACCTGGACACCCGCCTGATCAGCGGCTGGAGCCTGACCGTCAACGGTAGTGCGCTGCTGGTGCTGCGCGCCAAGACCATCGAACACTATTCGGCGCAGTACGTGCTCACCAACCCGGAACTGCCCGGGCTGCCGCCGAACACCCTGGGCCTGCGGCGCCTGCGCTACGTCGGCGACGGGCTTCACGAACGCGTGGAACTAGTCTCCTACCGACTGGAGCCGGTCCGGGTGGAGCTGCGGCTGGCCGTCGCCGCCGACTTCGCCGACCTGTTCGAGGTCAAGTCGAGGGTCCGGGACCGCTCCGCCGAGATCAGCCGGAACCACGCCGCCGACGGGTCCGAGCTGTGCTTCTCCTACCAGCGCGGTGACTTCTCCGCGCAGACCCGGGTGTGCTGCGCGAAGCCCGCTGACCGCATCGAGGGTGATGACCTGGTCTGGGAGCTGGAGCTGGGCCCTCGCGAGGAGTGGCACGTCGACCTGGACGTGCCACTGCCGTCCGGTATGGGGGTGGTCGAGCCGGTCCGGGGCGACATCGCCGACGTCATCCACGGTCGGGCCGACGACCCGCTGCGCCGGTGGGTTGAGGACCGGGCGGAGCTGCGCAGTGACAACGCGGCGTTGGAGCGCACCGTGCGGCAGTCCCGCAACGACCTGGCGGCACTGCGGCTCGACCTGGAGGTCAAGGGCCAGCGGATCATGCTGCCCGGTGCCGGCCTGCCCTGGTTTCTCGCCGTCTTCGGCCGGGACACCCTGATCACCGCGTATCAGACGCTGGTCGCCGGACCCGCGCTGGCGAAGGGGGCCTTGCTCGCCCTGGCCCGGCTACAGGGTGAGACGTGCGACGACTTTACCGACGAAGAGCCCGGAAAGATCCTGCACGAGGTGCGCAGCGGCGAGTTGACCCGCAGTGGCGAGAAGCCGTTCGGGCCGTACTACGGCAGCGCCGATGCCACCCAACTCTGGCTGATCCTGCTCTCTGAGTACTGGCGCTGGACCGGCGACGACGAAACTGTCCGGCACCTGCGGGACAACGCGATGGCCGCGTTGCGCTGGATCGACGAGTACGGCGACCGGGACGGCGACGGCTACGTCGAGTACGCGACCCGCTCGCCCGAAGGGCTGGGCAACCAGTGCTGGCGGGACTCCCCGGACGGGGTGTGCTTCGGCGACGGCCGAATCCCCGTACTTCCGCTGGCCACCAGCGACCTCCAGGGCTACACCTACGACGCCAAGATGCGGCTGGCCGAGTTGTTCGACGGGCCGTTGGACAACCCCGTGTTGGCTCGCCGGCTGCGCGACGAGGCCAACACCCTGCACGAGCGGTTCAACCAGGACTTCTGGATCGAGGAACGGGGCGGCTTCTACGCGGTCGCCCTGGACGGCGACAAGAACCGCGTCGACTCCAAGACCTCGAACATGGGTCACCTGCTGTGGAGCGGGATCGTGCCACCGGAGCGGGCCGACGCGGTGGTGCGACAACTCATGTCACCAGACATGTTCTCCGGTTGGGGCATCCGCACCCTGTCCCGGGAGGAACGGCCCTACAACGCCCTCGGCTATCACCTCGGCACGGTCTGGCCGCACGACAACTCGATCGCCGCGCTCGGCCTGGCCCGGTACGGCTACCGGGCCGAGTCGAACCGGATCAGCCTGGCGATGATCGAGGCCGCCGAGCAGTTCGGCTACCGGTTACCGGAGGCGCTCAGCGGTTTCGACCGGGAGCGGCTGCTGTTCGCCGTGCCGTACCCGACCGCGTGCAGCCCGCAGGCGTGGGCGGCCGGCACGCCGCTGGCCCTGATCCGCGCCATGCTCGGCATCAATCCGGTCGAGGGCCGGCTGGTCCTCGATCCGGACGTCCCGGAGGAACTGGGCCGGATCGTCGCCGAGCGGGTCCGGGCGTTCGGCCAACAGTGGGAGGTCGAGGCGATCGGTCGCAGCGGCCACATCCGGCTCCAGCCGAGCTGAGCGCGGCTGGCAAGGAGGACGGCTGAGCGCGGCTGGCGAGGAGGACGGCTGAGCGCGGCTGGCAGGCCGGACGTTTGTCGCGGGCTTCGACGGGAAACGGCCCGCAATGACGAAACCTCGTGTGGTGATCGTGGGGGCCGGGTTCGCCGGTTACCACGCGGCGAAGACGTTGAGCCGGATCGCCCGGGACCGGGCCGAGATCGTGGTGCTGAACTCCACCGACTACTTCCTCTACCTGCCGCTGCTGCCCGAGGTGGCGGCCGGGGTGGTCGAACCCAGACGGATCGCCGTGCCGCTGACCGGGACGCTCAAGGGCGTACGGGTGGTGGTCGGCGAGGCGGACCACGTGGACCTGCAGAACCGCTGGGTCGGCTTCACCCAGGCCGAGGGGGAGCAGAACCGGCTGGCGTACGACCGGCTGGTGCTCGCGGTGGGCAGCGTCAACAAGCTGCTGCCCATCCCCGGGGTGACCGAGTACGCACACGGTTTCCGTGGCCTGCCCGAGGCCGTCTACCTGCATGATCACATCGTCCGGCAGGTCGAACTGGCCGAGCAGGCCGAGGACCCTGCCGAGCAGCAGGCCCGCTCCACGTTCGTGGTGGTCGGAGCGGGTTACACCGGCACCGAGGTCGCGGCGCACGGGCAGCTGTTCACCGACGCGTTGCACGCGCAACGGCCCCGGCTCACCGTCCGGCCCCGCTGGATGCTGCTCGACGTGGCGTCCCGGGTGCTGCCGGAGTTGGACAAGCGGATGTCGGACACCTCGCACAAGGTGCTCAACCGGCGTGGGGTGGACGTGCGGATGGGCACCTCGGTGGCCGAGGCGACCTGCGACGGGGTGAAGCTCACCGACGGTGAGTACGTGCCGACCTGCACCCTGGTGTGGTGTGTGGGGGTGCGCCCCGACCCGTTCGTCAACGAGCTGGGCCTGCGGACCGACCGGGGTCGGCTGGTCACCGACGAGTTCCTCAACGTCCCCGGCTATCCGGAGGTGTACGCCATCGGCGACGCCGCCGCGGTGCCCGACCTGGTCAACCCGGGCAAGGTCTGCGGGATGACCGCTCAGCACGCGCAGCGGCAGGGCAAGCGCGCGGCGCACAACATCGCCGCGTCGTACGGGTTCGGCCGCCGCAAGCCGTACAAGCACCACGACCTCGGCTGGGTCGTCGACCTGGGTGGCAAGGACGCGGCGGCGAACCCGTTGCAGGTCAACCTGGCCGGTCTGCCGGCCAAGGCGGTCACCCGGGCGTACCACCTGATGGCGATGCCGGGAAACCGCACGCGGGTCAGCGCGGACTGGGCGTTGGACGCCGCGTTGACCCGCTCTGCGGTCCAGTTGGGGCTGGTGCCGGCGAACGCGGTGCCGCTGGAGAGCACGTCTCCCGAGGTGGCGTCCCGGTCCCGCTGAGCGGGCAGGCGGCGGCGCCGGCCGTACCCGGAATGGTCAGTCGGTGGAGCCGGCCGGTCGCGCGGACCGCGCGGCCGGACCGGCGGGCGGGGCGGGCCGCAGCCGGCGCGGGCCGTACTCGCGCAGCAGGGTCTGGACGATGCCGGCGGCGGGGATGGCCAGCAGCGCGCCGAGCAGACCGGCCAGCTCCGCCGCGAGCAGCAGACTGACGAGCACCGTCAACGGGTTCAGCCGGACCGCGCGGGACAGGATGAGTGGCTGGAGCAGGTGGTTCTCCAGCTGCTGGTAGACCACGAAGAAGACCAGCACCACCACCCCGGCGGTGGGGGAGTGCAGGAAACCGGCACCGGCCGCGATCACCGCGCCGAGGGTCGCCCCGACCAGCGGTATCAGGTCGGCCACCGCCACCAGGAGGGCGATCACGGCCGCGAAGGGCACCCCGGTGAGAGCCAGCACCGCGTAGGTCAACGCCCCGCAGATCACGCTGATCAGCAGATTCCCGGTGAGATAGCCGGTCACGGTGCGCGACACCTCCCGGCCCACCCGGCGCAGCCGCTCGCCCCGACCGTCCCCGGCCGCCGTGAGCAGGCCGCTGGTGATCCGCGGCGCCTCCAACACCATGAGGTACGCCAGCACGATGACCGTGACCAGCCCGGCGACCGACTCGACGACGACGCGCAGCACACCGACAGCGGGTTGGCGCAGGCGACCGCCGAGGTCGTGTAGCTGCCCCGAGTGGTCGCTGACGTAGCGCCGCGCCCCGGTGCGCTCCAGTAGCTGCCCCACCGGGCCCCGCCCGGCGCGGGCCTCCCGCAGCAGCTCGGGTGCCCGGTCGGCGAAGCGGCCCAACTCCCCGAACAGCGGCACCAGGATGAGCGCGGCCAGGATCGCCAGCAGGACGAACGCGGCGAGGAACACCAGCAGTGTGGCCAGCGCCCGACGCCGGACGAAACGGCGTTGCAGCCGGTCGACGAGGGGCTTGAGCGCGACGGCGAAGAACGCTGCGACCACCGCCCAGACCAGCACCCGCCGGGTCGCGTACACGAACCCCAGCGCGAGCGCGGTCGCCAGCACCAGACCGATCACGATCAGAGTTCGGCGGCCGGTCACCCGATCGTCGACGTTGCTCATCCGGCGGGCCTTCCCCGCGCACGCCGTCGGAAACCCGGCAATGCGGGGCACAACATCGCTTAGTGGCGCGAGTTGTCGTCCGCGTCGCTGACGGGGTGGGCGCCGGCGGCGAACGTGTCGAGCGCGCCGGCGTGCAGCAGCCCACCGGGCACCGGGTCGCGCAGGGCGGCCACCGCCAGCCGGGCCACCGGCAGCCCGCCGGGGCGGGAGGTCGCGGCCAGCACCAGGTTGCCGTACCTGCGGCCGCGTAACATCCGCCGGTCGCCGACCACGCACACGTCGGCGAAGACCGCCCGCAAGGTGGCCACCTGCACCCGGGTACCGACCAGCGGAGGCAGATCGGTGACGTTGACCAGGTACAACCCGTCGGGACGCAGGGCGCGGGCGACCTCGGCGGCGAACTCGACGGTGCGCACGTGCCGGGGCATCCGGGCCGCGCGGTAGATGTCGGCGATGACCAGGTCATAGCGGCCGTCCGGGGTGCCGGTCAGGGCGTCCCGGGCGTCGGCGACCTCCACCCGCACCTCCGGCGGCAGCGGCGGCAACTCCCGGGCCACCAGCTCGACCACCGCCGCGTCCCGCTCGACGACCCGTTGCGGGGAGCCGGGCCGGGTGGCGGCCAGCCAACGGGGCAACGTCAACGCGCCGCCGCCCAGGTGCAGGACGTTCAACGGCGCGCCGGCCGGGGCCGCCACCTCAACGGCCGAGGCGATCCGCCGGACGTACTCGAAGTGCAGGTGCCGGGGATCCTCGACATCCACGTACGACTGCTCGACCCCGGCGGACAGCAGTGTCCGCCCGGTCCGGCGGACCGGATCGGCGACCAGTTCCAGCCGGTCGGCGGCGCGGTTCATGCCCGGCACGCTAGCCGAGCCCACCGTGCACCCGGCACGGCGGACGGGCCGGCGGAGCGGGTTCGTCCCCGCTCCGCCGGCCCGACGGTGTCGTGGTGGCCGGTCAGCCGCCGGCCATCCCGGCCCCCACCTCGTCGATCGCGTCGTCGATCTGGCGGGCGAGGTCCACGTCGAGCGCGGTGACCCCGTTGGCCTGGTTGGTTCGCACTGTCAACACGGCGGCGGTGTCGCCCGGACGTCCGATGCTCGGGCCGCGGCCGTTGTCCTGGCGAAGCCGGTCGAGCCGGGCGAGCACCCGGTCCAGGTTGTCGGGCGGCAGCGCGACCACCCGGTAGAGGCCCTGGCTGTCGCCGGACCAGTAGGGCAGGTCGTCCAGCGCCGCGCTGATCTCGTCGGCGTCCAGCGTGGGTGTGGTGGTGGAGGCGCCCACCAGGCCGCCGCCGGCCTCCGGCGGGTTCAGCAGGTCGCGCAACCCGTCGGGTACGTGCAACGACTCGACCAGGTCGCCGTCCTGCTCGACGAGCGCGGCGATCGTCGCCTCCGCCTGGTAACGGGCCTGCTCCGGGGTGTTGCCGCTGATCCGGCCCACCTCGGCCAGGAAGCCGGGCAGGTCCTGGTGCCGCTCGATGCCGTCGACCGGCAGCACGTCGTGCAGCGACGCCGGCACCGCGGCGAGCAGCCGCTGCCGCTCGGCGGCCTCCAGGGCGAACGCGAGGACCAGAACTGTCGCCTCGGTGCCCACCTTGGCGGTCTTGAAGTCGACCCCGGCGCGACGCCGAACCTCGTCGACCAGGTCGTGGTAGCCCATGCTGTTCACACCGGCCGCGCCGCTCGGCGGGGACGGCTGCGGTCGCGGGTTGTCGGCGCTACCGACCGGCGGCGGTGCCGGCCCCCCACGCGTGGTGTCCGACTTGTGCGGTCCGGCCGCTGGTGGGCCGGCCCGCTTACCCGCGTCGAGGCTCGTGAGCTGCTTGGACGCGCTCAGGCTGGCGCCGATCTCGCTGGGCTGGCGATTCTGTTCCCGGGCCTGCCGGGCCAGGGCCCGGCGCCTCTGGTTGTCGCCCTCCATCTGCTTGCGCATGGTGGCATCCCTTCCGCTGGGGATCGTGGCTGCGCCAGTCGCCTTCCCGCCGTCCCGGAGAAGGAAACGGAGGCCGCCGGCCGGGTCGGACCAACCTGCGCCACGCTTCATCCGGCGGGGGTGAGGGGTGCTCACCCGCACGGCCCGCACGATCGGGTCAGGACCGGAGTTCTTCCGAGGTACGCGGAAGGAAGGTCGTCATGAAGGAAGTTGTCGAGATCGTCCCCGCTCGACCCGGCTGGTACGCCCGCTGGCAACTCACACCCGAGGTCACCAGGTGTTACCCGGTGAGCCTGTGGGCGCTGGTGGAGGAGGCCGACGGAACGGGCCGCGAGGTGATCGGGATGGACTGCATCGGTCAGTGGCCCGGTGCGGACGACAACGAGGCGGGTGGGCAGTTCGTCCGCTACCTGTACCAGACGCCCGATTCGGGGGAGCCCGAGGACGTTCACCCGGCCCCGATCGGCGAGCTGCGTGAGGACGGCCCCCGGCTCCAGCCGATGACGGCACCCTAGACATTCCTCCGGCCCCCGACCCCAGGTCCCAGGGTCGGGGGCCACCCCGTCTGGTGCGGGGTGGCCGGTGGGTCAGCCGGTGGCGCGCCTGTCGTCGGCGGCGTACGCCTCGGCGAGCAATTCGGTCAGGCCCGTGCGGTCCAGTATCCGCTGAAGCTGAGGGCTGACCCCGGTCAGTCGGATCGCCCCGGCGGCGCGGTGCACCACCAGCAACGCGCTGAGCCCTGAGGAGTCGCAGAGGGTCACCCCGGTCAGGTCGACCAGAACCGGGGCGTCGTCGCCGCGCAGCCCGGCCGCCGCGGCGATCAGCTCCGGTGCGCTGTCGTAGTCGAGTTCGCCGGTCAGCCGGAGTCGGACGTTTCCGGCGGCGAGCCGGATTGTCTCGATGGTCAACAGCTGGTCGGGCATCCCACCATTCTGCTTGTCGAGTCACAAAACGCAAAGCGGGGGCGGTGACGCGCCCCCGTGTCCCTCGTCCGACGCCCCGCCGTGGCGGTGCCGGCCACCTGCCGTGAGATGCCGCTTTCCGGGTTCCGGCGTAGGGTGACGGGAGAGTTTTGACCATGGAAGCCGGTTCCGGCACGGGTTCGGTGAACGACAAAGGAGTGAGGCTCAGCTGGTGACTGCTTCCGACGTCAGGGACTGGGACCCGGGCGACGGACGGCTCTCCACGCCGAGCACGACACGACCCTCGGCGTGGTCCGCCGACGTTCGCCGCCCCACCGCGGCCCTGCCGCCGCTGGCACCCGACCGGGGGCAGGCCACGCCCGACTGGTTGGAAGTCGTCGAGCACTTCCGGGAGGGTCTGGTGGTCTGCGACGCCGATGGCGTCGTGCGGCACGTCAGCCCGGTGGCTGAGCGGTTGCTGCCCGAGGTGACTCCCGGCGAGCTGCTCGGCGCGGCCGGTGTGCCCGGGTTGAGCGACGGTGTCCCCGGGAGCTTCACCCATCGCGGGCGCCGGCTCACCGCGCGCCAGGTGCCGCTCTCCGGTGACCGCTGCTGCTGGTACGTCGAGGACGTCACCGACAGCGTCAGCCGCGCCGACGCGCTGCTCGCCGAACGGGCTCGCTCGGCGTTCCTGGCCGTGGTCGGCGACAAGCTGGGCAACCCACTGCACCCGGACCGGGCTGCCGCCGCTGTCGTCCGACTCGCCGTGCCGACCCTGGCCGAGGTGGCGGTGCTGGTGCTCGCTCCGCAGGCCGGGCGCGCCCGCTGGTGGCGGGCCTCACGCACCGACGACGAGGTGCCGACTGTGGACAGCGGCGTACTGGTTGGCGGCGAGCTGCCGACCGCCATCGCCGACGGGCTGACCGGGGCCGAGCCGCACGCGGTGGACTGGTTGGTCGAGCAGGCGGTCGACGCCGGTTGGCTGCCGGGGCTGGCCGGCACCGACAGCGCCGCCCGGGTCGTTCCGCTGCCGGGTCGCGACGCGCCGGTCGGTGTGCTGCTGGTGGCCCGTCGCGCCACCCGCTGGTACGACGAGGACGACGTGGAGCTGGTCCGCGCGTTCGCGGCCCGCGCGGGCGCGGCGTTGACCACCGCGCTGCTCTACCGCGACCAGGCCGAGGTGGCCGACACCCTCCAGGCCAGCCTCCTGCCGGTCGAGCCGGTCGAGGCGACCGGTGTGCAGTGGGGCACCGCGTACCGGCCCGCGCAGTCGGGACTGCGCATCGGCGGCGACTTCTACGGCTCGCACCGGCTCCCCGACGGGGGTTCGTTGTTCTTCCTCGGCGACGTGTCCGGCAAGGGCGTCGAAGCCGCCGTCTTCACCGGTCAGCTGCGCCAGTGTCTGCAGGCGCTGCACCGGTTGGAGTCGCACCCGGCGCGGTTGCTGCGGCTGCTCAACGACGCGTTGCTGGAGACGACCCAGGCGCACGGTGAGGGCCGCTTCGCCACCATCGTGCTCGGCGTGGCCCGCCCGGAGCGCGACGGCGGCCTCACCCTCACCATGGCCGGCGGCGGGCATCTGCCACCACTGGTGCTGCGCGCCTCCGGTGAGGTGGAGACGGTGCCGTTGCGCGGCATGCTGATCGGGGTGGTGCCCGACCCCCGCGTCGGCGAGGTGACGGTGCGGCTGGCGCCGGGCGAGACCTGCCTGCTCTACAGCGACGGGGTGACCGAGGCCCGGGGCGGCCGGCGCGGGGACGAGCAGTTCGGCCCGGAGCGGCTGATCAGCGCGCTGACCGGCTGCCATCGGATGCCCGCGCCGGCCCTGGCCGAACGGGTCGAGCAGATCACCTGCGACTGGCTGGCACAGGGCGACCACGACGACATCGCCGTGCTGGCGCTGCGGGCGGCCGGCCTGGGCGGGCGCGGGACACGGCACCTGCACTCGGTGCCCGCCGGCGTCGACCACGTGAGGGAACCTGACGCGTGACCGCCGCCACGGCCGCCAATGACCTCGGCGAGGCGTACTCCGGATATCTGGAGCATCTCGCGGACGCTGACGAGTACGCCGCGACCGACCTGGCGATCGGTCTGCTCGACGCGGGCGTCCCAGCGGAGCGGGTGCTGCTCGACCTGGTCGCGCCCGCGCAGGCCGAGGTGGGTGAGCGGTGGGCCCGCAACGAGTGGAGCGTCGCCCAGGAGCACGCGGCCACCCACATCAGCGAGCAGGTGGTGGCGGCGGTTTCCGCGCACGCGAGACCGCAGCCGATCAACGGCCGGGTCGTGGTCGCCTGCATGGACGGCGAGTGGCACGCGTTGCCGCCCCGGCTGGTGACCGAGGTGCTGCGGTTACGCGGGTGGCAGGTGACCTTCCTGGGCGCCAGCGTCCCCGCGGCGCACCTCGTGTCGTACCTGCACCGCTACGACGCGCACGCGGTCGCGTTGGCGTGCGCGCTGCCGATGCGCCTGCCGTACGCCCACCGCATGATCGAGGCCTGCCGCCGCTCGGACGTCCCGGTGGTGGTGGGCGGGCGTGGGTTCGGCACGGACGGCCGGTGGGCGCGCCGGCTCGGGGTGGCCTGGGCACCGGACGCGCCCTCGGCGGCCGAGCTGATCGCCGACGAGCGGGCGCTGCGCGCGGCGCCGCCGGCGCGGCTGGCCCACCTGGCAGACGACGAGTACGCCAGCCTGGTGCGCCGTCGCGGTGAGCTGATCGACAGCGCGTTGGCGGAACTGCGGGAGCGGGTGCCGGCGGCACGGGCGTACACGGCCGCGCAGCTCGACTCGACGGTGAGCGACCTGGGCCACATGGTGGATTTCCTGGCCGCGGCGGTCTACGTCGACGACCCCTCCCTGTTCACGGAGTTCGTGGAGTGGCTGTCGGGGATTCTGGAAAGTCGTGGGGTGCCCGCCGGGGCGGTTGTCCTGCCGCTGGAGCACTACGCCGTCGCTTTGCGGGACTTTCCCCGGGCGGCGCGGGCGCTGGCGCTGGGATGCGCGGCGCTGCCCGGCACCGCCCGCTGACCGACCCGTCGGGGGCATCCGGATCGATCACCGCGCTCGGCGGCGGACGGGTCAGCTCTGCGTATACTTGCCGGACTGCAAACGTCCCACCCTCGTGGTGGAGCGAGGGGGAGAACGGTGACGTTCAGCGTCAACTACGTCGAGCGCGACGGGGGTGGCGCCTGCCTGCGGCTCGTGGGCGAGCTGGACCTGAGCACCGCCCCCGAGCTGACCGCCGCGATCGAGCGGCTCACGGCGGCGGGCGAGACCCGGGTGCTGCTCGACCTGACCGACCTCACGTTCTGCGACTCCACCGGGATGGCCGTGTTCGTCCGGGGCGACAACCAGGCGGCGGCCGACGGGGGGTGGCTGCGGCTCACCGGTGCCCACGGGCGGGTCGAGCGGGTGCTGCGGGTGACCGGCCTCGCCGACGTGTTGCGGTACGAACCGGAGTCGGTCGACCCCGCGTCCCGCAGTGCTTCCTGATGGGCTAGATTTCCCCGCCAGCATTTTCCCCGCCAACGCGGTGACCGTCAGGGTCCCGTCCCCGTCGACTCCGAGGCAGGTAGTGATGGGCGCAGACAGCCCGCAGCCGGTACGCATCCTGGTGGTCGACGACGACCCGGGTGATGTGCTGATGATCGAGGAGGCGCTGGCGGACTCCGACGTCGACAAGATCATCGACGTGGTGAGTGACGGCGAGGAGGCGATGGAGTTTCTCCGCGCCGAGGGCCGCCACGAAGACGCCCGCCGACCCGACGTGATCCTGCTGGATCTGAACATGCCGCGCATGGACGGTCGCCAGGTGCTCGGGGCGGTCAAGCAGGACGAGGATCTGCGGACCATCCCGATCGTCGTGCTGACCACCTCCAACGCCGACACCGACATCGTCGGCAGCTACACGTTGCAGGCCAACGCGTACGTCACCAAGCCGATCGACCTGGACGACTTCAACGACGTGGTGCGCCGCATCGATGAGTTCTTCGGCCGGGTCGTCGTGCTGCCCAAGCGGGTCTGAGCCTCGCGCCACCTGCGCGCATGCTGAACATTTTCCTCGAACCTCCTCGGCGCGAGCGGTCGCGGCCGAGGATCCAGGTGGGGAAGTAACAGCAGCTGCCTGGGGGGCGACAGTATGAGGTTCTCCGTCGTTGAGACCGGTTACGACCAGCGACAGGTGGATTACTGCCTGGACGAGTTGGGGGTTCGGTTGTCCCGGCTCGCGGCGCGCGCCGAGGGCGCAGCCGGGGCGGCCGGGGAATGGGACGAGATTCGTCAGGAGGCAGCCGCGCTCGGCGGCCTCCTGCGACGACTCGACCTGGGCGACGCCACCGCCACCCGGCCCGCCGGTGACGCGGTGCGCCACGAGGCGGCCGAGTTGCTGGCCCAGGCCCGCGCCGAGCTGGACGAGGCCCGCGACGAGGCACGGCGGGTGCGGGAGCGGGCGTACGCGGAGGCCGTGCAGGCCCGACGCGACTTCGAGGCGGCGCTGGACGCTCGCCGACGGCGCGAGGTTCGGGTGGACGAGATCCTCAGCCAGGTGACCGTCGAGCAGGTGCCCGCCGACACCCCCACCGCAGCCGCCGGGGTGCCGGGCAGCCGGGTCGGGGTCGGCGGCGTGGACGAGGGTGCGCAGCCTCCGCCGGGCCGTCGCTGAGACGCGCGGCGTGGGAGCCCGGCTCAGGCGGTGAGCGCCGCCGCGATGGTGGTCGCCCGATCCTCGTGCTGGGCGTACGCGTCCGGGTAGGCGGAGATCTGCACGGACTGGGCGGCTGCCGTGACGCTCATGTCCTGCCAGCCGGGGATCTCGTTGAGCGCGCTGTAGAAGGCCCGCGCGGCGTACGACGGGCGCATCAGCTGGGCCACCGTGCCCCAACCGCTGCTGGGCCGCTGCTGGAACAGCCCGACCGAGTCGTGGTCGGAGCCGCTGCCCTGGTTCGGGTACTCCGCCGACTCCGGCAGGACGTCGCTGGCCAGGTTGTAGAGGTTGCTCTCCTGCATGGCGGTGGACAGTGCCACCACCAGGGCGCGGCGCGGCATCTTCATCTCCAGGCCGACGTCCACGATGATCTTCGCGTTGTCCATCTGCGCCTGGTCGAGGCCGGCGACCGGCCGGGGGCGGCGGGGTTTGACAGGCTTCTTGGGCGCCTTGCGGACGACGGTGGGGGTGGGCGTGGGCTTCGCCGTCGGGCTGGGCGGCAGGATCCGGGCGGGGGCGGCGTCGCGGTCCAGCGACCGGGAGGCGCGTTCGTCGGCGATGGCGGCGCGGTCGGCCACCGCCTCGGCGAGCGGCTCGACCGTACGGGGGGTGTCGTCGTTGCCTCGCGCGGTGGCGACCGCGACGAGGCTGAGGCAGCAGGTGACGCCGGTGGCCAGCGCCACCCGCACCGGGGTCGAGCCCAGCAGGGCCCGCCGCGGCGCTTCGGCAGCGCGGTGACGGCCGATCGTCCGTTCGGTTGAGGCGGCGTCGTCCGACGGGGTGGTCAGGCGCGCGTCGGTCAGCTTCTGGGCGGAGGGGTCGTCGGGGTGCACCTGACGAGGCTAAAGAGCTGAATGCCCGATGCCACCAGCCCGTACGGTGGCATGCGCCACAATTTGCCCTGATCATGCCGACTTCAATGGGCAAAGCGGGAGCAGACCTGACCAACCTCGCGACTCACGCCAGACGGTTATTCCCGACTTGCCGGGTGAATCCGCTCGCCCCGCCCCTGCGCCGGCCGCATCTCCGGCCGCCGTCAGGGGTAAGCCGAACAGCCGAGGCGCACCTCCACCAACCGGCCCCCCACCGACCCGCCGCCCGCACCGCCCCAGGATCCCCACCCAGCTCGCCGATCTTGCACTTGCTGTCGCGGCATAAGGGGCACGTCCCTCATTTCGACGACCGAAAGTGCAAGATCGGCGCGATGAGGCGCGCGTGCGCTAGATCGGCGCGGTGGGGCGACTGAAGGTGCGAGGTCGGCGCGGTGGGCGGGCAGCCTGGGGCCTGGGTCAGTGGCGGCCGTTCTCGGCTGGGGTGACGGTCAGGCGGTGACGACTGGCGTCGCTGCTGGAGAACGGCCAGAGGCGGTCGGCGTACTCGACCAGGTCGGCCAGTTGATCCCGGCTCAGCCCGGCTGAGGAGATCTCCGCGTGGACGTCGGCCCGGTACCGGCCGTCGTTGTCCCGCCCCAGCTTCGCCTCCGCCCGGACCTGCACGGTGTGCGCCTCGTCGGTGATCTCCCCGGCCACCTCCACCGCCGCGTGATGCAGGCAGGAGGCGAAGGCCGCGGCCAGCAACTGTTCCGGGGTCAGCCCGGTGCAGTGCGGCGCCAGCGGTGAGGCCAGCGCGGTGGAGAGCCCGCCATCGTCGGTGCGTACGTGACCGCCCTCGGCGGTCGCTGTGGCCTCACGCAGCCAGGAACTCTGATCCGGCATCGCGTTTCTCCCGTCGCTCACCAGGCCGGCTACCCCTTCGCAGCCCGGCGAAACGCCACGGGGTCGCGCCGTCGAACGCCACGGGGTCGCGCCGTCAGCGCCCGGCGGGCAGGTTCGGCTCGTCCACCAGCACCACCGCCTCGGTGGCCTCCGCGGCGGCTCGTTCGGTCCACGGCGACGTCGGGGCCGGCCGGCGGGTCGTCGGCATCGTCATCGGCACGTACACCCGGGCGTCCACTGCCTCGGCCAGCAGCAGCGCTGCGACCAGGCTCGTCGGACGCTGCCCGGGGTCCTCCGCGAGGCAGGAGTGGCACAGCTCGGCGACCTCCGGTGGGAGCCCGGCGATGTCGGGCAGCGGCTCCGGTGGCTGACGGCGGCGTGCGAGGAGCAACTCGCTGGAGGTCGTCGCACGGTAGGGCAGGCGGGCCGTCAGGCTGTAGTAGAGCAGCACGCCGAGGGCGTACATGTCGGCGGCGGGGGTGGCGGGCGCCTCGTCCAGCTGTTCGGGCGCCAGGTACGCCGGGGTGCCGAGCACCATGCCGGTCGGCATCGGGTCGGGTTCTCCGGCGGCGATGGCGATGCCGAAGTCGAGCACCTTCACCCCGGCCGGGGTGAGGATGACGTTGGCGGGCTTGACGTCCCGGTGCACGATGCCCTCGGCATGCGCGGCGGCCAGCGCGGCGGCGACCTCCGCGCAGACCCGCACCGCGATCTGCCAGTCCAGCGGGCCGGCGCGCAGGTGCACGGCGAGCGTCTCACCCTCGGCCAGCTCCATGACGATGTACGGAACGGTGCGGCCGGGCCACGTCGAGGAAATGCCGAAGTCGTGCACGCTCGCCACGTTGGGGTGTTCCAGGCGGGCCGCCGACCGGGCCTCCGCCCGGATCCGGTCCACAGTACCGTTCCGATCGTCGCGACCGGGCGAGATGAGCTTCACCGCGACCGGCCGGTCCAGCACCTGGTCGTAGGCCCGCCACACCTCGGACATCCCGCCCACACCGATGCGCTGTTCGAGCCGGTACCGCCCGTCCAGCATCCGCATCGACCACTCCTCGTCCTCGCCCCGCCGACGGCGGATGCTCAGGTGCCGGTACCCGAGCGCCGAGCTGGGCAAACCGGAGCCCGACTCGGGGCGGACGGGCCCCGCGCACCTCGCTGCGCGAGGGCGGTGGGTGCGGTAGCTTGCGAGCCAGAGCCGGTGTCACCGATTGTGCCGGCACGGTCACCCGAGGGGGCGCCGCGATGAGCGAGGTCACCGTACGCTTCGTCGGCGGGCCCGCGGACGGCCTGGTTCGGCTGCTGCCAGCCGGCTCGGACGGCGCCCCACCCCAGCGTTGGATCATGCGGCACCCGGACGGCACGGGGTCGGTGCAGCCCGGCCCCGACCACCTCTACGAACGCGACCGGCCCGACGAGGCCGGCGGCTGGAGCATGCGCTTCGTGCGCACCGACGCGTACGGGGTGTCCGAGTGACCACGAGGCGGGGCTGACCGATGGTGTCGCCGGCGTCGCGTCGGCCCGCCCGCACAGCCCGCGCACAGCTTCCGCAGGGGCGCGGCACAGGCGTGGCGGCCACCATGGGGCCCATGGTCATGAACGGGCAGGCCGCGCCCAGCCGGATCGAGCTGCGTCGCCCCGACGGGGAACCCGTCCGGGTGCTGGTGGTCGACGACGAACCCACGCTCACCGACCTGCTGTCGATGGCCCTGCGCTACGAGGGCTGGCAGGTCCGCACCGCCGGCAACGGCATGGCGGCGTTGAGCACCGCCCGACAGTTCCAGCCGGATGCCGTGGTGCTCGATGTGATGCTGCCCGACCTGGACGGCTTCCAGGTGCTGCGCAGGCTGCGCGAGCACGCCCCCACCGTGCCGGTGCTCTTCCTGACCGCCCGCGACGCGGTCGAGGAACGCATCGCGGGGTTGACAGTCGGCGGCGACGACTACGTCACCAAACCGTTCAGCCTGGAGGAGGTCATCGCCCGGCTGCGAGCACTGCTGCGTCGCTCCGGGCTGGCGATCGCCGCTCAGGAGGAGGCGGTGCTGACCGTGGGTGACCTCAGCCTCGACGAGGACAGCCACGAGGTCCGCCGGGCCGGCCAGCTGGTCACTCTCACCGCTACCGAGTTCGAGCTGCTGCGTTACCTGATGCGCAACCCGCGCCGGGTGCTCAGCAAGGCGCAGATCCTCGACCGGGTGTGGAACTACGACTTCGGGGGCCAGGCCAACGTGGTGGAGCTGTACATCTCGTACCTGCGCAAGAAGATCGACGCCGGCCGGGCACCAATGATCCACACGCTGCGCGGTGCGGGTTATGTCCTCAAACCCGCCGAGTAGGCGCCGCCCACTGCGCGCCGCCCGTGGGTGGCTGGCCGGGCGCTCCCTGCGTACCCGACTGGTGTTTGCCCTGCTCGCGCTTCTCGCGTTGGTGAGCGTCGCGATCGGGGGCCTGACCACTGTGGCGCTGCGGCACTTCCTGATCGACCGGCTGGACGCCCAGTTGGCCCCCGCGACGGCCATGCGGGGCGACCGTCCGGGACGTCCGGCCTTTCCCGGTGACGGACCGGGCATCCCATTCGGGCTGCCGTCCGGCGCTGTGGTCGCCGAGATCAGCGATGGCCGCGTGACCAGCGCCCGGATCCTGACCAACAGCGTCTCCAACGCGTTCCCCGACCCGCAGCCCGTCCAGGTGGGGGAGGTCGCCGTGCTGGCGGACCTACCGGTCGACGCCAGACCGCGCACCGTCGACCTCGGCGATCGCGGTGACTACCGGGCCGTGGCCCGCCAGTACTGGGACGGCCGGGTACTCGTCGTCGCGATCCCCCTCTCCGGCGTCCAGGAGACCATCTGGGCGCTGGTCGCCGCGCAGGCCGGGGTGGCTGCGGTCGGGCTGCTGCTCGCCGGTGTGGCGGGCGCGCTGATCGTGCGGGCGACCCTGCGACCGCTCAACCGGGTGGCCGCCACCGCCACCCGCGTCACCGAGCTGCCCCTGGACCGGGGCGAGGTGGCGCTCGCCGTCCGGGTCCCGGCCGCCGACACCGACCCACGCACCGAGGTCGGTCAGGTCGGCGCGGCGCTGAACCGGATGCTGGGCCACGTCGCCGACGCGCTCTCCGCCCGGCAGGCCAGCGAGACCCGGGTACGCCAGTTCGTCGCCGACGCCAGCCACGAACTGCGGACGCCTCTCGCGGCGATCCGCGGCTACGCCGAGGTGGCCCGCCGTGGCCGCGACGAGGTTCCCCCCGACGTGGCGCACGCGCTGCGCCGGGTGGAGTCGGAGAGCACCCGAATGACCAGCCTCGTCGACGACCTGCTGCTGCTGGCCCGCCTCGACACCGGCCGGCCGCTCGCTGTCGAACCGGTGGACCTGACCGCTCTGGTGGTGGACGCTGTCAGTGACGCGCACGTCGCCGGCCCCGAACACCGCTGGCAGCTCGAACTGCCCGACGTGGCGATCCGGGTGCCCGGCGACGCCGCCCGGCTGCACCAGGTGGTGACGAACCTGCTCACCAACGCCCGGGTGCACACCCCGCCCGGCAGCACTGTCACCACCACCCTGGCCGTCGACGCCGCCAGCGCCGTGCTCACCGTCGCCGACGACGGGCCGGGGGTGCCGGTGGAGCTGCAACCGGAGATGTTCGAGCGGTTCGCCCGGGGCGACAGCTCCCGGTCCCGCGCGCACGGCAGCACCGGCCTCGGCCTGGCCATCGTCGCGGCGGTGGTGGAGGCCCACCACGGCACGGTCGGGGTGCAGAGCCGTCCAGGTCGGACAGTGTTCACCGTCCGGCTGCCGAATCCCACAGCTGACGCATAGTCTGCGCACGGGGTCGCGCCAGCCTGGCCGCCGAGGCTGGCCGCATGGACAGAACCGAGACCCTGCCGACGGCACCCGCCGCATCCGAGCCGTCGACGGCCGCCCACCCCGACGAGCACTCGCCGCCGACGCGCCGCCCGCCGGCCTGGGCCAGGCCCGCGTTGGTGATCCTGCTGCTGGCCACCGGCCTGCTCTACCTGTGGGGGCTGGGCGCGTCGGGCTGGGCGAACTCGTTCTACGCGGCGGCCGTGCAGGCCGGCTCGGTGAGCTGGAAGGCGTTGCTCTACGGCTCGTCGGACGCCGCCAACTCCATCACCGTCGACAAGACACCCGCGTCGCTGTGGCTGATGGCCCTGTCCGTACGGATCTTCGGGCTGAACAGCTGGGCGATGCTCGTACCGCAGGCGCTCTGCGGGGTCGCCTCGGTGGGCCTGCTCCACGCGGCAGTGAAGCGTTGGTACGGGCCGGCCGCCGGTCTGATCGCGGGCGCGGTCCTCGCGGTCACCCCGGTGGCGACGCTGATGTTCCGGTTCAACAACCCCGACGCGCTGTTGGTCCTGCTGCTGGTCGCCGGGGCGTACGCCACAGTGCGCGCGCTGGAGACGGCGAGCACCCGGTGGATCGTGCTCGTCGGTGTGCTCGTCGGCTTCGGCTTCCTCACCAAGATGTTGCAGGCGTTCCTTGTGGTGCCGGTCTTCGCCGGTGTCTACCTGCTGGCCGCGCCGACCGGGCTGTGGCGGCGGGTCCGGCAGTTGCTGCTGGCGGGGCTGGCGGTGGTGGTCGCCGCCGGCTGGTGGGTGGCGCTCGTCGAGTTGGTGCCGCCGAGCGCCCGCCCGTACATCGGCGGTTCGCAGGGCAACAGCATCCTGGAGTTGACCCTCGGCTACAACGGCCTCGGCCGGATCACCGGCGAGGAGGTCGGCAGCGTCGGCGGCGGTGGCCCCCGCCTGGGCGGCGGGGGTGGCCCGTTCTCCGGGCAGAACGGTGTGCTGCGGATGTTCGGTGGCGAGATCGGCGGTCAGGTCTCCTGGCTGTTGCCGGCCGCGCTGATCCTGCTGGTCGCCGGTCTGCTGATGGCCGGGCGGGCGGCCCGCACCGACCGCACCCGGGCCGGGCTCCTGCTCTGGGGCGGCTGGCTGCTGGTCACCGGCCTGATCTTCAGCTTCATGTCCGGGATCTTCCACGCCTACTACACGGTGGCCCTCGCACCGGCGATCGGCGGGCTCGTCGGCATCGGTGTGACGCTGCTCTGGCGGCACCGCCGACTGCAGCCTGCGCCCGGCGACGCTGGCGGCACGCGCTGGCAGCGGTGGAGTCCGCTGGCCGCCGCGGCGACGCTCGCCGGCACGCTCGCGGTAACCGTGTGGTGGGCGTGGGTGCTGCTCGGACGCAGCCCCGAGTGGTACCCGTGGCTGCGGACCGCGTTGCTCGTCGCCGGCCTGGTCGGCGCGGTGCTGCTCCTGCTGGTCACCCGACTGCCCCGCCGCCTGGTGCCGGTGGTGCTGGGCCTGGGCGTGGCGGCGGCCCTCGCCGGCCCGGTGGCGTACGCGGTGCAGACCGCCGCGACCCCCCACACCGGGTCGATCCCGAGCGCCGGCCCGTTCGTGGCGGGCGGGTTCGGCCGGGGCGGCTTCCCCGGCGGGCGACCGCCCGGTGGCATGGAACTGCCGGCCGGCGGCCAACTCCCCGGCGGCGGCCAGAACGGCGGCCGCAATGGCGGTCAGGGGCCCGACTTCCCGGGCGGTGGTCGTAACGGCGCACCCGGTTTCCCGGGCGGTCAGGGCCCCGGCGCCACCGGCGGGCAGGGGCGCTCGGCCGGTGGGGGCATGGGCGGGCTGCTCGACGCCCGTGAGCCGAGCGCCGCACTGCGCGAGCTGCTGGAGCGCGACAGCGCGGACTACACGTGGGTGGCCGCGACCATCGGCTCGAACAACGCGTCCGGTTACCAGCTCGCCACCGGTGAACCGGTGATGGCGATCGGCGGGTTCAACGGCAGTGACCCGTCACCGACGCTGGCGCAGTTTCAGCGCTACGTGGCCGACGGGAAGGTCCACTACTTCGTCGGAGGCGGTGGCTTCCGAGCCAACGGCGGCAGCGCGGCCTCCCAGGAGATCGCCGCCTGGGTCGCGGAGACGTTCACCGCGCAGACCGTCGACGGGGTCACCCTCTACGACCTCACCGCCGCTGCGGGGGCGTCGTGACCATGCTTGGCGGACCACGGCCCGCCATCCAGGCTCGACCCACCGCCGCCGTGCTGGACGTGGTCATCCCGGTCCACAACGAGGAGGTCGACCTCGGGCCGTGCGTACGACGACTGCACGCCCACCTGAGCGCACACTTCCCGTACCCGTTCCAGATCACTGTCGCCGACAACGCAAGCGTCGACGACACCCTGAAGGTGGCCGACGGACTGGCCGGTGAACTGCCCGGCGTCGAGGTGCTGCACCTGGACGCCAAGGGGCGGGGGCGGGCGCTGTCGGCCGCCTGGTCGGCGTCGTCAGCACCGGTGCTGGCGTACATGGACGTGGACCTCTCGACCGACCTGGCGGCGCTGTTGCCACTTGTCGCGCCGCTCATCTCCGGCCACTCCGACCTGGCGATCGGCACCCGGCTGGCACGTACCTCCCGGGTGGTGCGTGGCACCAAGCGGGAGGTGATCTCCCGGGCTTACAACCTGCTGCTGCGCGGTGCGTTGGCGGCGCGGTTCTCCGACGCGCAGTGCGGGTTCAAGGCGATCCGGGCCGACGTGGCCACGGAACTGCTGCCGGTGGTGCGCGACACCGGCTGGTTCTTCGACACGGAGCTGCTGGTGCTGGCCCAGCGGGCGGGGCTGCGCATCCACGAGGTGCCGGTGGACTGGGTCGACGACCCGGACAGCCGCGTGGACATCGTCGCCACCGCCCTGGCCGACCTGCGCGGCGTGGGTCGGCTGGGCCGGGCGCTGCTGACCGGGACGCTGCCTCTGGCCGACCTGCGCGCGCAGCTCGGCCGGGCACCGCTGACCGCGCCACGTGCCCAGCCGCTGGCCGGGCCGGGTGGGACGCCGCTGGCCGGGCCGGGTGCCCGGCCAGGAACGGCGCTGCCAGGACAGGTGCCGGTCGGGCTGCCCCGGCAGGTGGTCCGGTTCGCGGCGGTCGGGGCGGCGAGCACGCTCGCGTACCTGCTGCTGTTCCTGGCTACCCGGAGCGTGCTCGGCGCGCAACCGGCGAACCTCCTGGCGTTGTTGCTGACCGCGGTGGCGAACACGGCGGCGAACCGGCGGCTGACGTTCGGCATCAGCGGACGCCGACACGCAGCCCGGCATCACGCGCAGGGGTTGCTGGCCTTCGCGCTCGGTCTGGCGTTGACAAGCGGCGCTCTGGCGGTGCTGCACCTCGTCTCTGCCGTACCGGCCCGGCCGGTCGAACTGGCCGTGCTGGTGGCCGCGAACCTGGCCGCCACCGTCTTGCGCTTCGTGCTGCTGCGCCTCGGCATGCACCACCGCCGTACCTGAGTCACCGGCCGGTCAGTCGACCAGCATCTCGGTGAGGACCTCGACGACGCGTCGGGTGTGCCGCCCGTCGGGGTCCTCATCGGTGTTCAGGTCGGTCACGCTCATCCCGAGCAGCCGGTCGGTGCGGGCCAGCGGTGTGACCAGCGCGATCAGATCCGCCCAGCGCGGGCCGTCCGGTTCGGGGTAGGTCACCGCGGGCAGGTCGCGCGGGTCCACCACGTCCAGGTCGAGGTGCAGCCAGGCTGGTCCGTCCCCGTCGGCGGCCAGACCCGCGCCGACCGTCGCCGCGCCCCGGCGCCGCAACTCGGCGGCGTTGATCTGGTCGATCGCCGGGTCGATCCGGGCCGCCTCGACCCGGCTGCTCTCGTCGGTGGCCGGGCGGTGCCCGAGCAGGTGGACGCGGCCGGGCTCGATCAGCGTGCCGCCGGGGCCGACGGCGACCGGTCCGTGACCGGTGACCACCGAGAGGTCCATGTCGGCGGCTTCACCGGTCGGTGAGGTCGTGCCGTCGAGGAAGTCCGGGTGGGCGTCGACGAACCACAGGTCGGTCGCCGGGGGTAGGGCCCGGCAGATGCCGGGCAGGATCGCGCAGTCGCCGCCGAGCACAAGTGGTCGGTGGCCGTCCGCGATCAGCGCGCCGATGCGCGCGGCGATGGCGCCGCCGGCCCGGACCAGGCCCGCCGCGCCGATCACCCCGCTCGCCGGGTCGCGGTTCGGGTCGCGCAACCGCGCCTCGTCGATCTGTCCGTCGTCGTCGGCGGCGAGGGCCTCGCGCAGGCCGGCGCGGCGCAGCGCGGCCGGGGCCCGCTCCTCGCCGCGCCCGGCTCCGGAGGAGTCCAGCGGCGCGTCCACGATCATCCAGCGCACGTCCGCAGCGTACCGGCGGGATCGGCCGGTCCCGGCCACATTCTGTGGCGAGGCTGGGAGTACGCCGATGTGCCCGCGACAGCGACAGGGACCGGCGTACGGTGAGGGACAAGTCCGGCTTTCTGGGTCAAAAGCCTCATCGGTGTACGCCCTGCGACGCCGGTGTCGAGGCGGCGAGGCAAGGAGCGATCGGTGGAACATCTGGCCTACCTGGACGCGGGGTCCGGCAGCCTGATCGTGCAGGCGGTCGTCGGTGGGGTGGCTGGCGCCGCGGTCGCCGCAAAACTCTACTGGCGACGGCTGGTCGACCGGTTCCGCCGGCAACCCACCGACCAGCGCTGAGCGGGCCTGCTCCGACGATGGCGATCTCACCCACCGAGGTGCGGCCCGAGCCGGCCTCCTTCCGCGACCCCGCCAACCGGGTCTTCCACGTCGGCGACGAGGTGCTGCGCGGGCTGGATCCCCAGGCCGCCGAGCACTGGCGGGCACTGACCGGCAGCACGTTCTTCCCGGCGCTCGTCGCCGCGCGCAAGGTCTGCGCCACCGAGGATGCCCCGCCCACCCTGGTGCCGGCCGCGACCGGAACGCCGTGGGCGGCTGTGCTGCGCCACGAGCGCATCCCGTTCGTCTCCCACCCGTACGAGTGGTCGTTCAGCATGCTGCGCGACGCGGCCCTGCTGCATCTGGAGATCCTGACCGCCGCGCTCGGCGAGGGTTTCACCACGAAGGACGGCTCGGCGTACAACCTCCAGTGGCGCGGCGCCGAACCCGTCTTCATCGACATCGGCTCCTTCGAGCCGGTCCGCGACGGCGAACCGTGGGCCGGCTACCGGCAGTTCTGCCAGACAGTGCTCTACCCGCTGCTGCTCACCGCCCACCTGGGCGTCGACTTCCAACCGTGGCTGCGCGCCCGGGTCGACGGCATCGAGGCCGACGAGCTACGGCCGCTGTTCAACGGGACCCGCCGGCTGCGCCCCGGTGTGCTGACCCACCTGCACCTGCACGGGGCCATGCAGCAACGCAACGCCGCCGCCAGCACCACCGAGGTACGCGACCAACTGCGGGCCGCCGGCTTCTCCCGGGAGCTGCTGCTCGCCACCGTCCGCGGCATCGAGAAGCTGGTCCGCAAACTGGACCGCCGCCCGCCCGAGAGCCACTGGTCGGACTACCAACGCACCTGCGGCTACTCGGCCCGCGACCGGGTGGCGAAGGAGCAGTTCGTGGCCGTCGCGGTGGCCACCGGCACCCGCCCCCGGCTGGTGCTCGACCTCGGCGCCAACGACGGGCGGTACTCCCGGCTGGCGGCCGGGCACGCCGACTACGTGGTCGCCGTCGAGCAGGACCCCACCGTCGTCGACGAGTTGTACCGACAGCTGCGCTCCGAGGGGCAGCGCCGCATCCTGCCGCTGGTGCTGGATCTGGCCGATCCCTCGCCGGGTGGCGGCTGGCGGGGCGTCGAGCGGGCCGGCTTCGCCGAGCGGGCGTCCGCCGACGTGGTGCTCGCCCTGGCCGTGGTGCACCACCTGGCGATCGGGCGCAACGTGCCGCTGCCGGAGGTCATCGACTGGCTGGCCGGGCTGACCGCGCCGGGTGGCGCGGTGGTGGTGGAGTTCGTCCACCCGGAGGACCCGATGGCGACCCGGCTGCTGGCCAACAAGCCCGCCGGTCTCTTCCCGGACTACCGACGCGACACCTTCGAGACGTTGCTCGCCGCCCGAGGGCGGATCACCGACCGGCTGGAACTGCCCTCGGGCACCCGCACGCTCTACCGAACGGTGATCGGTGGCTGAACCGGTCGCCGCCGCCCCGTCGACAGCGGACGACCCGCCGCCGGCCGCCGTGCGGTGGGACCGGGGCTGGCGCGCTGAACTGGGCCGGCTGCTGGAGATCGTCGCGCTGGTCGGTCTCGTGGTCACCCAACCGCTGCTGGACGTGCTCGGCCGCAGCCCCGACTTCTTCCTCTTCCACCGCGCCGACCCGGCCCAGATCCTGCTGCTGCTCGCCCTGGTGACGGTGCTGCCCACGGCCGCTGTGGCGCTGCTCGGCGCGCTCAGCCGACTGGCCGGCCGAACCACCCGCGCCGTCACCCACACCGGGCTGGTCGGGCTGCTGGTCGCCGCCCTCGCCGTGCAGGTGGGCCGACACGTCACGCCACTTCGGGGCGTACCCCTGCTGGTGGTGGCCGTGCTGGCCGGAGCCGCCGGCGCCGCCGCTCACCGGCGATGGCGGGCGCCGGGCCGGGTGCTGCGACTGGCCGCCGCCGGCCCGGTGGCCTTCGTGGCGCTCTTCCTGCTC
The DNA here is from genome assembly GCF_040608275.1 of Micromonospora sp. NPDC005205. Lineage (NCBI taxonomy): Bacteria > Bacillati > Actinomycetota > Actinomycetes > Micromonosporales > Micromonosporaceae > Micromonospora > Micromonospora sp. NPDC005205. Next base: position 4,395 of record NZ_JBEXHV010000017.1, on the reverse strand, counting down.
GCCTCGCCGACCTCGGCGGTGGTCCTGCCGCGCGGCGACGGCGGTGCGGCCGGCACCGCGCAGGGCTCGGCCGTGCACCCGCCGGTGGTCATGCTGATCCTCGACGAGCTGCCCCTGGTCAGCCTGCTCGGCGCGGACGGGAAGATCGACGCCGGACGGTATCCGCACTTCGCCGAGCTGGCCGGCGGTTCCACCTGGTACCGCAACTCGACAGGGGTCAGCGGGTGGACGCCCAACGCGCTCCCGGCGATGCTCACCGGCCGCTACCCGGCCAAGCCGGTCGCCCCGCACTACTCGCAGTACCCGGACAACATCTTCACCGCCTTCGGCGGCCTGTACGACATCCGCGCCGAGGAGAGCATCACCAGGCTCTGCCCACCCAGCCGCTGCGAGCAGCCGGTCACCCCGGAACAGGGGCTCGGCGTCCTGGTCCGGGAGACCGGCAAACTGCTCGGCCGGGTCGCCGGGCCGACGGAGAGCGCTGTCGACCCGGAGGACTCCTACCGCGAGCAGACCCGCGCCGAAGCCGGCCTGGACGCCGCCGAACCGGTGCCGGCCGACCCGAAGTTCCGCTGGGACAGCCTGGACGACAACCAACCGGCCCGGTTCACCAGCTTCCTGGCCGGGCTGAAGCCGACAACCCGGCCCACCCTGCACTTCCTGCACCTGCTGATGCCCCACTCACCATGGGCGTACCTGCCGTCCGGGGCGCGCTACGACGCCCCCGAGGACCTGCCCAACGACGGCGCCGGTTGGGTCGACCTGGCCCGGGCGCGGCACCTCGCCCAGCTCGGCTACACCGACCGGCTGATCGGCGAGACGCTGCGGACGCTGCGCGCCAACGGCCTCTACGACCAGGCCCTCGTCGTGGTGACCGCCGACCACGGGGTCAGCTTCCGCCCCGGCGCGCAGGGCCGCGGCATGGACGCCATCAAGGCCGCCGCCGGCGAGGTCGCCTGGGTGCCGACGTTCGTCAAGGAACCCCGGCAACAGACCGGCCGGGTGGACGACCGCAACTGGGAACACGTCGACCTGCTGCCGACCGTGGCCGACGAGGCCGGCATCCGGCTGCCCTGGGCTGTCGACGGCCGCTCCGCCCGGCAGGCCCCCCGCACCGACGGTACGAAGCACTTCTACGACCGCCCCGGCGAACCGGTCACCTTCCCCGGTGGCGTGCCCGCCCCACCGCCCCTGCCGACACCCCACCCCCTGGTCGGCACCGAGGTACGCGCCGGCCCTGCCGCCGGCAGCGCCCGGGTCGCCGACCTGGCGGCGTTCACCGCCACCGATCCGGACACCGGCACCCTTCCGGCGCTGGTCTGGGGCGACGTCCCGGACCGGATCCCGGACGGCACCCTCCTCGCCGTCGCCGTCAACGGTCGCATCGGGGCCGTCGTCCCGGTGGTGCCGGCCGACCCCGGCGGACGCCGGTTCGCCGCGCTGCTCGCCGACGACAAGCTGTTCCGCGCCGGCACCAACCAGCTCGACGTCTTCCAGGTCGCGACGGACGGTACGCTGCGACGCCTCACCCTCTCCTGACCTGGCTTCCGGGCCCGGTCCGGCCTGGTCTCCGGGGTTGGTCCGGCCCGTGCTTCCGGGTTCGGGCCGGTCCGGCCCCGTCTGGCGGGATACCGGGTTTCCCGGCCGCCCGGTCGGGAATCGGGTGACGCATACCTCACCGCCGAACCACGGCGGGCGTTGTCCCCCGAGCCGCAATTACGGTAGAAGCGAAGGCAATTCAACGTAGATCTGCCGGCGAAGCGAGGAACCACATGACGGAAGTCAAGCTCGATCACCCCGGTGGGCAGCTGTCGATGCCGGTGCATCCTGCGGTCGAGGGCCCCGCCGGTGTCGGGGTGAGCAAGCTGCTGAAGGAAACCGGGATGACGACGTACGACCCCGGTTTCGTCAACACCGCCGCTGCCTCATCCGCGATCACCTACATCGACGGCGACGCGGGCATCCTGCGTTACCGGGGATACCCGATCGAGCAGTTGGCCGAGAAGTCCTCCTTCCTGGAGGTCTCCTACCTGCTCATCTACGGTGAGCTGCCGACCGAGCAGCAGCTGACCGAGTTCACCGAGTGGATTCGGCGGCACTCGCTGCTGCACGAGGAGATGCGCCGCTTCTTCGACGGCTTCCCCCGGGACGCCCACCCGATGGCGGTGCTCTCGTCCGCGGTGAGCGCCCTGTCCACCTTCTACCAGGACAGCCTGGACCCGTTCGACTCCGAGCACGTGGAGATCTCCACGGTCCGGCTGATGGCGAAGGTCCCCACCATCGCCTCGTACGCGTACAAGAAGTCCATCGGTCAGCCGCTGCTGTACCCGGACAACTCGCTGGGGTACGTGGACAACCTGCTGCGGATGACGTTCGGCGTGCCGGCGGAGCCGTACGAGGTCGACCCGGTGATGTCGAAGGTGCTGGACATGCTCTTCGTCCTGCACGCCGACCACGAGCAGAACTGCTCCACGTCGACCGTCCGCCTGGTCGGTTCCAGCAACGCCAACCTGTTCGCCTCGGTCTCGGCCGGCGTGAACGCGCTGTTCGGCCCCCTGCACGGTGGAGCGAACCAGGCGGTGCTGGAGATGCTCCAGCAGATCCACGCCGGTGACGGCGACGTCCGGTCCTTCGTCCGCAAGGTCAAGGACAAGCAGGACGGCGTCAAGCTGATGGGCTTCGGCCACCGGGTCTACAAGAACTACGACCCGCGGGCGGCGATCGTCAAGAAGGCCGCGCAGGACGTGCTGGGCCGGATGGCCAAGCCGGACCCGCTGCTGGACATCGCCATGGAGCTGGAGGAGATCGCCCTCGCCGACGACTTCTTCGTCTCCCGTCGGCTCTACCCGAACGTGGACTTCTACACCGGCCTGATCTACAAGGCCATGGGGTTCCCGACCAAGATGTTCACCGTGCTCTTCGCGCTCGGCCGGCTCCCCGGCTGGATCGCCCAGTGGCGCGAGATGATCAACGACCCGGAGACCAAGATCGGCCGTCCGCGGCAGGTCTACGTCGGCTCCGCCGAGCGGGACTACGTCCCCTTCAACGAGCGCTGACCCGCTCCTCGCTTCACCAGCAGGCCGTCGACCCCACCGGGTCGGCGGCCTGCCGCGTTTCCGCGCTGCGCTGTCCCGTCCCGTCCCGTCAGAAGGCGGAGATGTCCTGGGCCCGCTCGGTGCGGCTGAGTGCGCTGATCAGCGCGGCCTGGCCACGCGGCGGACGGCCAGGCGGACCAGCAGGTCGCGCACGGGCTCGAAGACGTCCGCCGGGAACTCCGGCGTGGGTACGCCGATACTCACCGCCAGGTCGTCGGAGTGGACCACTCGCGTTACAGGAAGTCGGGGTGTCCCCGGCACTGGGACACCCCGACTTCAAGAAAGCCGAGTCGATCAACGGGCCGGGCCGGGCCCAGACCGAACCGGGCCAGCAGGGTCAGCGCAGGCCGGCGGCGGCCAGCAGGTTGCCCTCGGGGAGTGCCGGGAGGGCGCGACCCTGCGACATCCGCTGCTCGGCGCGCTCGGCGGTGAACGCGGCGTCGTGGTGGATGGCGGCGGCGTAGCTGGCGGCGGTGCGCTGGGCGATCGCGGCCCAGCCGTACTGGTCGCGGACCGTCCGGCGGGCGTTGCGGGCCATGACGCGGGCGCGGTCGGGGTCCGACAGGAGCGCGTCCACGGCGTCGGTGAGGCTGTCCGGATCGTGCGGGCGGAAGGTCATCCCGGTGACGCCCGGCTCGACGATATCGCCGAGGCCACCGGTGGCGGCGACGGCCAGGGGAGCGCCGGCCGCGGCGCCTTCCAGGGCCACCATGCCGAACGGCTCGTAGATGCTCGGAACGGCGAAGCAGTCGGACGCGGCCATCAGCGCCGGCAGGTCGGTGCCGCCCAGGAAGCCCGGCATCGTGACCATGCCGCCCAGGCCGCGGCGGTGCACCTCGGCCTCCAACTCGGCGCGGTACGGGCCGTCGCCGGCGATCACGGCACGCAGGCCGGGGTGCCGCTCGCGCAGTCGGGGGAGCGCCGCGATCAGGTGCTGGACGCCCTTCTCGTACACGAGGCGGCCGGCGAACGTGACGAGCGGGCCGTCCCCGGCGAAGCGGGCGCGGGCGGCGGCCACGGCACGGGCGGGCACCTGCCAGCGGTGCGGCTCCACGCCGTTGGCGACAACGTCGACCCGTCCGGCCGGTACGCCGAACAGGGCGTTGACCTCGTCACGCATGTACCCGGAGCAGACGATCACCCGGTTGGACTCGCTGCTGAGCCACTGCTCGACGCCGTGGATGGTGCGGTTCATCTCCTCCGGGAGCCAGCCCTGGTGCCGGCCGGCCTCGGTGGCGTGGATGGTGCTGACCAGCGGGATGTCCAGGTGGTCGCGCAACGTCATCGCGGTGTGGGCGAC
>NZ_JBEXHV010000016.1:0-140354 GCF_040608275.1 Micromonospora sp. NPDC005205 | reverse complement strand
CCAGGCACCATCCACCGGCAGACCCAAGATCCCTACCAACTGACACATGTATCGGGACTTCACCACTGACAGATGTCATGGGACTGAATAGTCAGCGGCTGACGGAAAGTGTCCAAGATTTCGAAGCTTCGACGGGCGGGTGCCCGTCACTCCTTCTCGATGGTGACCTTGCTGGGCTTCGCGCTGCGCTCGTCGGTGGTCGGCTTGGTGGGTCGCTTGCCGTTCTCACCGGTGCTAGTGATCTTGGTGGGTTTGGCGCCCCGGCCACCCTCGCCCGGTACGGCGGCCACTGTCGGCTCCCCGTCCACCCCGGCGCTCGCCGTGCCACCATCCACAGTGGTCACCGGCTCGGCCACCGGCCGCGTCGTGGACTGCCCGGACTCGTCCGCGGCGGCGTTCACCGGCTGCCGGGTGTCGGCGGGCTCCGTCTTCAGCCCGGTGCCCGCGCCCGACCCGGTGCCCGCGCCCGACCCGGTGCCCGCGCCCGACCCGGAGGCCGCGCCGGCGGTAACGCTCGCGCCGTCGTCCCCACCACCGGCTACGCCTTCGCTCGCGCTGGCGTCTCCGGCCGGCGCGGTCGGGCCGTCGATCGGACCGGCGACACTCTGCAACCGCAGCTCGGACATCTGACGCTGGAGCTCGTCGGACTCCTGCCGGGCCTTCCACGTCTCCTGCCGCAGATCCGCCAACTGCTGCTGGGCCTGGGCGATCTCCAACATCACCTGGGCCAACTGCTGACGACCCGCCGCAGACTCCTGCTGGGTCGCCGCCAGGTGCTGCTGGGTGGTGGCCAGGTGCTGCTGCGTGGTGGCCGCGTACTCCTCGAACTGCCGGCGGGACGCCGCGACATGCTCGTCGGCCTTGCGGCGCTTGTCGCTGGCCTCGGCCTCGGCCCGGCTCAGCAGCTCGGCGGCCTCCGCCTCGGAGCGCTGGCGCAGCCCCGCCGCGTCCTGCTCGGCCGCCTGACGGATGCCGGCCGCGCCCTGCTCGATCTCGTTCTTGCGGGCCGTGTACTCGGTCTCCAGCTCGTTCTTCCGGGTGGAGTATTCGGTTTCCAGCTCGTCCCGTCGGGTGGTGAACCCGGTCTCCAGCTCCTGCTGACGGCTGGCGAGCCCGGCCTCCAGCTCCTGCTGGCGCGACGCGTGGTGCTTGTCCAACTCGTCGCGGCGCTTGGCGAACTCCTGCTCGGCCGCGGACCGTCGCTGCGCCAACTCCCGATCGGCCGCCTCCCGACGGGAGTTGACCTCCTGCTCCACCCCGGCCCGCCACGCGCCCAGCTCCTGCTGGGTCTGCGCGCGGGTGTGCTGCACGTACGCCTCGGTCTCGGTGCGCATTCGCTGTACGTACGCCTCGGTCTCGGCGCGGCTACGCTTCGCCGATTCGGTGGCCTGCGTCGTCAGCCGCTCGGCCTCCTGCTGCGCCTTGGCGCGGGTGGCCCGACCGGCCATCGACGCGTCGTCGATGATCTGCTTGGCCTCGTGCTGCGCCTTGGCGTGGGTGGCTCGCCCCGCTTCGGTCGCGGTGTCGGTGAGCCGCTTGGCCTCCTGGAGCGCCTTGGCGTGCACCTCCTTGGCGGCGTCGCGCAGATCGCTGGCCTCCTGCCGGGCGTTGGCCAGCGTCTCGCGGGCCGTCTCGCGCAGCTTGGTGGCCTCCTGCTGGGCCCGAGTGTGGATCTCCTTGGCGGAGTCCCGCAGTTGGGTGGCCTCCTGCTGGGCCTTCGCCATGGCGTCCTGCGCGGCCTTGCGCAACTGCGCCGACTCGTCCTTCGCCGACCGCAGGGCGGCGTCCGCCTCGGCCCGCTGCGCGGCGCTGTGCCGCTCCTCCTCCGCCCGTCGGGCGGCGAGGGCGAGCTCGAAGTCCTTCAGTGCCCGGTCGGCCTGCTCGCGGGCCTCCTCGATGATGTGCTCGGCAGCGGCCCGCCGGGCCTCGATCTCGCCGTTCGCGTCGCCGAGGATCTCCTCCGCCTGCTCCTCGGCGAGAGCGAGGATCGACTCGACCCGCGGGCCGAGGTGCCGGAACGACGCCCTGTCGACCACGTTCATCTGCTTGCGCACCTGGGTCAGGTCGCGCTGGAGAACCTCGACCTGGCCGGCGAGCTTGTGGATCTGTGTGTACGCCTGTTCCCGTTCGGAGGCGAGGGTCGCGATCTCGTGCTCAGCACGTGCGACATAACGGTCGACCTGTTTCTTTTCGTACCCCCGCAGAGCGGACTCGAAGCTGGGCTCCGTCGTCACGTCCCCGCCGAGAGCGAACAGTTCCTCGCCGTGCGACATGCCCCCATCCTCACACGCAACGGGCCCTGCTGGGGCGATACGGACGGGCCATGTGGGAGCTACTTCACTCCGTTGCGGCCAACGCACACCAGGGGTGAGGAAACGCATACGGCGCGAGGTGGCACCGGTTACCCGGTGTCACCTCGCGCCGTCGATGCCCCTACCTGACGCCTCGCGTCAGCCGGCGGTCTCCGCGGGCACCCGCTCCTGACCACCATCGGTCTTCTTTGCTGCTTCCGGCTTGGCAGCCGGAGCGGCCTGCGCCGGCATTCCCGGAACGATGCCGGCGAGACCGGAGAGCATCTGACCCAGCTGCGACGTGACAGCGTCCTTCTGCCGGGTGAGGTCATCGACCTCGCGGCGGGCGGCCTGCGTGGTCAGCTCCGCCTCGGTGCGTGCCTCGGTGAGCAGGCGCTGCGACTCGGCCTTCGCATCGTTGAGGGTCTTCTCCGAGTGGGCCTTGGCCTTGTCGACGGTCTCGGCCGCGTTGCGCTCCGACTCGACCCGCCGAGCCTCGGCGCGCTGCTCGATCTCCTTGGCCCGCTCCTGCGCGGCCCGGGCACGCTGCTCGGCCTCGCTGACCATCTTCTGGGTCTGCGCGACCTGGGCGGCGTGCCGCTCGGACTCCTCGCGCTCGGCCTTCTCCCGCCGCTCGGCCAGCTGGAGCTCCAGGGCCTGCAGGTCCTTGTCGCGCTTGTCCCGCGCGTCGGTGAGCAGCTTGGTTGCCTCGGCGCGCTTCTCCTCAGCCTCGCGGGCGGCCTTCGCCCGCTGCTGGGTGATCTCCCGCTCGGCGGTGGCGCGCAGGGTGGCGACCTCCCGCTCGACTGTCGACTTCAGCTCGGCCACCTCGTGCGCGGTGACCGTACGCAGCTGCTTGGTCTCCCGGTCTGCGTCGGCGCGCAGCGTGTCGGCCTCGCGGCGAGCCTGCACCCGAACCTCGGCGGCCTCGCGCTCGGCGGCCGTGCGCAGGTTGCCCGCCTCGCGCTCGGCGCTCGCCTTCATGGCGGCGGCCTCGGCGCGGGCCTTGTCGGTGATCTCGCGGGCCTCGAGGCGGGCGGCGGAGAGGATGCCCTCCGACTCGCGCTTGGCCTCGTTGCGGTGGTCGTTCGCCTGCTCCTCGGCGAGCCGCAGGATCTGCTCGACGCGCGTGCCGAGCCCGGAGAGGGTGGGTCGGCTGTTCTCTTCGAGCTGCTTGTTCGTGTCGGTGAGCTTCTGCTCCAGCGCACTCATGCGCTGCTCGGCCTGGCGGAGCCGACGCTGGGCGTCGTTCATCCGCTGCTCGGCCTCGGCACGGGCCTGCTCGGACTGGGTCAGCGCGGCGGTCATCCGGCCGAGGAAGTCGTCGACCTGATGGGTGTTGTATCCGCGCAGGCCAACGGTGAAATCTGGCTGCGAGTTCGCGTTATCGAAGAACGCGAGAGGGGAGGACTGCTGCTGGGGCATTGGGACATACTGGCAGACGCCCCAGGGTGCTTCGCAAGAGCGGTGCGAAGCTTTCGTGCCCTCTTTACATGGTCAACACTCGCGACCGGCGAGGTTGGACCAATCGGCGATCTTGGCAGGTCCCGGCCTGTCGGACGCCACGCAGCGTGACGCGGAAAAGGGCCCCGGGGTTACCCCGAGGCCCTTTGTCGATCCGGGTGACTTATCCGCTAATGGGGGCGGAAGAACAATGAGCGATCAGCGCAATGGTCATCCGGCGTTCCACCGTCCGGCCGGGGCCGCCCCGGCGCTCCGGATGTCGGGAGGTCAGTGACCCCGGAACCGGTTGATCGCGTCCTCGTGCCGGGCCCGCAACTCTCCGTCACGAACGCCCAGCCCGTCAGTGGGTGCGAGGCAGCGCACGCCCACCTTGCCCTGGTGGGCGTTGCGGTGCACCTCGTACGCGGCCTGGCCGGTCTGCTCCAGCGGATAGGTGCGGGACACCGTCGGGTGCACCTTGCCGAGGGCGACCAGGCGGTTGGCCTGCCACGCCTCGTGGTAGTTGGCGAAGTGGCTGCCCACGATCCGCTTGAGGTGCATCCACAGGTAGCGGTTGTCGTACTGGTGCAGGAAGCCGCTCGTGGAGGCGCAGGTGACGATGGTTCCACCGCGTCGGGCCACGTAGACGCTGGCGCCGAACGTCTCCCGGCCCGGGTGCTCGAACACGATGTCCGGGTCCTCGCCGCCGGTCAGCTCGCGAATCCGTTCGCCGAAGCGCCGCCACTCGTCCGGGTCCTGGGTCTCCTCGTCCTTCCAGAAGCGGAAGCCCTCCGCGGCCCGGTCGATGACCAGATCCGCGCCCATCCGGCGGCACAGCTCGGCCTTCTCCGGCGAGGACACCACGCAGATCGGAATCGCGCCGCCGTTGAGCGCCATCTGGGTGGCGTACCCACCGAGGCCGCCGGAGGCGCCCCAGATCAGCACCACGTCACCCTGCTTCATGTTGGCGCCGTGATGCGAGACGAGCTGCCGGTACGCGGTGGAGTTGACCAGCCCGGGACTGGCCGCCTCCTCCCAGCTCAGGTGTCGCGGCTTGGGCATCAGCTGGTTGGCCTTGACCACCGCCAGCTCGGCCAGCCCGCCGAAGTTGGTCTCGAACCCCCAGATCCGCTGTTGCGGGTCGAGCATCGTGTCGTCGTGCCCGGCCGCGTCCTCCAGCTCGACGGAGAGGCAGTGAGCGACCACCTCGTCGCCGGGGGCCCAGCGGGTCACCCCGGGGCCGGTGCGCAGCACCACGCCCGCCGCGTCCGAGCCGACCACGTGGTACGGCAGGTCGTGCCGGCGGGTCAGCTCGGAGACCCGGCCGTAGCGCTCCAGGAACTTGAAGGTGCTCACCGGCTCGAAGATGCTGGTCCACACCGTGTTGTAGTTGATCGCGCTGGCCATCACCGCTATCAGCGCCTCGCCCGGGGCCAGCTCCGGCGTCGGCACCTCCTGCACGTGCAGCGCCTTGCGCGGGTCCTTGTCCCGGGTGGCCATGCCGTCGAACATCCGGGACTCCTCGGCGCGGACCACCACGCCCCGGTAGCTCTCCGGTACGGGCAGCCCGGCGACGCCGGCGAGTTCGCGGTCCGGATCGTTCGATTCCTCCGCCGCCATGATCGCTTCGAGGATGTCCTGCACGGTGACCTCCGGTTCTTCCGCACCCGCACGGGCCCGGGTGCTGCCATCGTCGGCGCCGGTGGGCACGACCGCCATGTCGGCATTCGACACATCCGGCACCGGTCGCGCTCCTGTGGGGCCGGACGTTACTGAACGGTAGCTAGGCCGGGAAGTCCTCTGTGAAAAACTGCATCCGCCGATGCGTGAAGGTGTCCAACCAACCCGCCAACCGCGCACTGACGTGCGCGCACCTCGGCCTCCAACGCTCGCCACCCCTCGTTGATCAAGAGCTTGCGGTCATCTGCGCGGGGCGGTATGACGCAAACCTCTTGATCAACAGGGGTGGGGTGGGTCAGTGGGGGGTGGGGGCGGGTTGGACCAGTTCGACGAGGACGCCGCCGGCGTCCTTGGGGTGCACGAAGTTGATCCGGCTGTCGGCGGTGCCACGCCTCGGAGTCGCGTAGAGCAGGCGCATGCCGCGCTCGCGTAGCGCCGCGCAGGCCGCGTCGATGTCCACGACTGTGTACGCGACCTGCTGCACGCCCGGCCCGTTGCGATCCAGGAACTTCGCGATCGTCGACTCCGGGGTGAGCGGGGCGAGCAACTGCACGCAGCCGCCCTCGGTGGTCGGTCCCACGGCCAGCATCGCTTCCCGGACGCCCTGCTCGGTGTTGGTCTCCACGTGCACGCAGCGCATCCCGAACGTCCGCTGGTAGAAGTCGATCGCGGCGTCCAGGTCGGCCACGGCGATCCCGACGTGGTCAATCTTGCGAAGCCCGATGTCTGTGACGTAGTCCGCACCGGGCTCGACGGGGGAGTTCTCTGCCATGGCGCTAGTCTGGCCGAACAATCGTTAAGGCGTACAGCTCGGCACCCCTTCGGAGGCAGGCATGGCTTCGGTGATCGTCAGCGGCGCGCGGACCCCGATGGGCCGGCTGCTGGGCAACCTCAAGGACCTCCCGGCCACGAAGCTCGGCGGGATCGCCATCAAGGCCGCGCTGGAGCGTGCCGGCGTCAGCCCGGACCAGGTCCAGTACGTGATCATGGGGCAGGTGTTGCAGGCCGGCACCGGTCAGATCCCGGCTCGGCAGGCGGCGGTCGAGGCCGGTGTGCCGATGTCCGTGCCGGCGCTGACGATCAACAAGGTCTGCCTCTCCGGCCTGGACGCGATCGCCCTGGCCGACCAGCTGATCCGCGCCGGCGAGTTCGACATCGTGGTGGCCGGCGGCATGGAGTCGATGACCAACGCCCCGCACCTGCTGATGGGCCAGCGCACCGGCTACAAGTACGGCGACGTGGTGGTCAAGGACCACATGGCACACGACGGGCTCAGCGACGCCTGGGACTGCTGCTCGATGGGCGAGTCGACCGAGCGGCTCGGTGCCAGGCCCGGCATCTCCCGCGCGGAGCAGGACGCCTTCGCCGCCGCCAGCCACCAACGGGCCGCCGCCGCCCAGAAGAACGGTCACTTCGCCGACGAGATCGCCCCGGTGGTCATTCCGCAGCGCAAGGGTGACCCACTGGTGATCACCGAGGACGAGGGCATCCGTCCGGACACCACGGTCGAGTCGCTGGCCAAGCTGCGCCCCGCCTTCGCCAAGGACGGCACCATCACCGCCGGCAGCTCGTCGCCGATCTCCGACGGCGCGGCCGCGGTGCTCGTGATGAGCAAGGCCAAGGCGAAGGAGCTGGGGCTGACCTGGCTGGCCGAGATCGGTGCGCACGGCAACGTGGCGGGCCCGGACAACTCCCTGCACTCGCAGCCGTCCAACGCGATCAACCACGCCCTGAAGAAGGGCGGCCTGAGCGTTGCGGACCTGGACCTCATCGAGATCAACGAGGCTTTCGCGCAGGTCGGTGTCCAGTCCACCCGTGACCTCGGGATCAGCCCGGACAAGGTCAACGTCAACGGCGGCGCGATCGCGCTGGGACACCCGATCGGCATGTCCGGAGCGCGTCTCGTCCTCACCCTCGCCCTGGAGCTGAAGCGGCGGGGCGGTGGCACCGGCGCGGCCGCGCTGTGTGGCGGCGGTGGCCAGGGCGACGCGCTGATCATCCACGTGCCGGGCAAGGCCGAGACGGACCAGTGAGCGAGACTGAGCACGTCCCGGCGGCGGGCACCACGTCGGTGCGCCGCAGCCGGGACGTACCGCTGCTGGTCGAACGGGCCCGCACGGGCGACCCCCGGGCGGTGGCTCGCCTGATCACGTTGGTGGAGAACGGTGACGCGCTGTTGCCGGAGATCGCCGCGGCGCTGGCACCGTACGCCGGGCAGGCCCAGGTGGTCGGGCTGACCGGTTCGCCCGGGGTGGGCAAGTCGACCACCACGAACGAGCTGGTCCGCGCGCTGCGGGCGCGCGGGCACCGGGTGGGCGTGCTGGCGGTCGACCCGTCCAGCCCGTTCACCGGCGGAGCGATCCTCGGTGACCGGGTGCGGATGCAGGACCACGCCACGGATCCGGGCGTCTACATCCGGTCGATGTCCAGCCGAGGGCACCTCGGCGGGCTGGCCGCGGCCACACCGCAGGCGGTCCGCGTGCTGGAGGGCGCCGGCTGCGACGTGGTGCTGGTGGAGACCGTCGGCGTCGGGCAGGCCGAGGTGGAGGTCGCCTCGCTCGCCGACACGACGCTGGTGCTGCTCGCGCCCGGGATGGGCGACGCGATCCAGGCGGTCAAGGCCGGCATCCTGGAGATCGCCGACGTGTTCGTGGTCAACAAGGCGGACCGGGACGGCGTCGACGCCACCGTCCGTGACATCCAGGGCATGATCGCCCTCGGCGAGCGCGGGCCGGGGCAGTGGCGGCCCCAGGTGGTCCGCTCTGTCGCCGCGCGGGGCGAGGGCATCGACGACATCGCCGCCGCCATCGACAAGCACCGGGGCTGGCTGGTCGAGCACGGCGAGCTGCGCCGCCGCCAGGAGACGCGGGCCGCCGCCGAGATCGAGGCGATCGCGCTCGGCACCCTCCGCGCCCGGATCGGCTCACTTCGCGACGGTACGGAGTTGGCCACGCTCGCCACCAGGGTCGCCGAGGGCGCGACCGACCCGTACACGGCGGCGGACGAGTTGCTCGCCCAGCTCGCGCGCTGACCCGACGTCGCGCCGGCCGGTGCGTCCAGCCTGGACGAACCCGACCCGCACTGTCCGGTGCGGACCGACGTCGTCGCTCGGGTGGCCGGGCTTCACGCCCACAAGCGAAGGTCGCTCCGGTTTTAGTAGGCTCGCCGCGCGTGGCCGCGAGTGAGGCGCTACGCGGCGGGCTGACGAGACGGTCGGTCCACAATGCGTCGGACCAGGGGAGATGTGATCATGACGGACGCGGTGCAGAACGCCGGAGCGTCGCAGCCCGCGACGGGGGCGGCCCGGGGTGTCACAACGGTTTCCGACGAGGTCGTGGAGAAGATCGCCGGCGTGGCCGCTCGCGCGGTCCCGGGTGTGGCCGACCTCGGCGGTGACGTGGCCCGGTTCTTCAACAGCGTGCTCGACAAGGTCGGCCTCGACGAGGTGGGCGACGCTCGCCGGGGCGTCTCGGCCGACGTGAAGGGCAGCTCCGCCGTCATCAACGTGGTTCTGGTGATCGACGCCGGGCACGTGGTGGCCGACGTGACCGAGGCGGTGCGGGCCGCGGTGATCGAGGCCGTGGAGAAGTACGGCCTGACCGTCACGCAGGTGAACGTCACGGTGGACGACATCGAGCTGAACCAGCCGGGCGCGGCTGCCGGAGCCTGAGGCGTAGGTGCCCAACGGCCTGACGGCTGCCGGACCGCCCATTGGCTGTCCGCCTGAAAAAACCGGGGACGCATCGTCCCAGTAAGCTCGCTCCGCGCCCGTCTTCACTGGGCGCCGGACGTGTCCAGACGTGGTGTGCGAGGAGCAGGGGCGACTGTGGACCTGGATGCAACGCAGGAGCTGACCAGGGCGTCAGTGCCGGCCGGCGGGACGACGCAGGTCGCCGACGAGGTGATCGAGAAGATCGCCGTCGCGGCGGCCCGCGCGGTGCCCGGGGTGGCCGACCTCGGTGGGGACGTCGCCCGGTTCTTCAACGCGGTTCTCGACCGGGTCGGGCTGGACCAGGTGGGTGACGCCCGACGGGGTTGCTCGGCCCACGTGACCGGGGAGGCCGCAGTGGTCAACCTGGTGTTGGTGATCCAGGCCGGTCGACAGGTGGCAGAGGTCAGCGGTCAGGTGCGCGCTCGGGTGACCGAAGCGGTCGAGACATTCGGGCTGCGGGTCGACGAGGTCAACATCCGGGTCGATGACCTGGCGATCAGCGAAATCCCCACCACACCCCCAGTCTGACCGCTCCGAGTCTCCCCGCCCCTCCCTCCGCCGATCACGCAGTCGTGGTGGCCGTTTTGGCGCTGGCTGGGGGATTTGCGCACCACCACAACTCCATGATCGACGCAGGCGCCGCCGTTACCCGTGGGTACGGCCTGACTTAGCGATCGTTCAGGTAGGGGCCTTACACTCGACGTGCAGTCGAGGACCCGAGGAGGAGCCCTGCTCATGGACGCCGACGAGATCGACGCCGGACGGGCGCGCTGGCAGGCCCGGTATGACGCCGCGCGCAAGCGGGATGCGGACTTCACCACGCTCTCCGGCATGCCGGTGGAGCCGGTGTACGGCCCGCCCGAGGGCGCCACCTATCCGGGCTTCGAACGGATCGGATGGCCGGGCGAGTATCCGTACACCCGGGGTTTGTATCCGACCGGCTACCGCGGTCGGACCTGGACCATTCGCCAGTTCGCCGGCTTCGGCAACGCGCAGCAGACGAACGAGCGCTACAAGATGATCCTCGGCGCCGGTGGCGGCGGGCTCTCGGTGGCGTTCGACATGCCGACGCTGATGGGCCGCGACTCGGACGACCCGCAGGCGCTCGGCGAGGTCGGCCACTGCGGCGTCGCCATCGACACCGCCACCGACATGCAGGCGCTCTTCGACGGCATCGACCTGGCCGGCGTCACCACCTCGATGACCATCTCCGGCCCGGCCGTGCCGGTGTTCTGCATGTACCTGGTCGCCGCCGAGCGGCAGGGCGCCGACCTGTCCAAGCTGGACGGCACCCTGCAGACCGACATCTTCAAGGAGTACATCGCGCAGAAGGAGTGGCTCTTCGACCCGGAGCCGCACCTGCGCCTGATCGGCGACCTGATGGAATACTGCGCCGCCGAGATTCCGCGCTACAAGCCGCTGTCGGTCTCCGGCTACCACATCCGCGAGGCCGGCTCGACTGCGGCGCAGGAGCTGGCGTACACCCTGGCGGACGGCTTCGGCTACGTCGAGTTGGGTCTCTCGCGTGGGCTGGACGTGAACGTCTTCGCGCCGGGGCTGAGCTTCTTCTTCGACTCGCACCTCGACTTCTTCGAGGAGATCGCCAAGTTCCGCGCCGCCCGCCGGATCTGGGCCCGCTGGCTGCGTGACGTCTACGGCGCGACCAGCGAGAAGGCGCTGTGGCTGCGGTTCCACACGCAGACCGCCGGGGTGTCGCTGACCGCGCAGCAGCCGGTCAACAACGTCGTACGGACAGCCGTCGAGGCTCTCGCGGCGGTGCTCGGCGGCACGAACTCGCTGCACACCAACGCGCTCGACGAGACCCTGGCGCTGCCCACCGACGAGTCGGCCGAGATCGCCCTGCGTACCCAGCAGGTGTTGATGGAGGAGACCGGTGTGGTCAACGTTGCCGACCCGCTCGGCGGCTCCTGGTACGTCGAGGCGCTGACCGACAAGATCGAGGCCGAGGCGGAGGAGATCTTCGCCCGGATCCGGCAGCTCGGCGGAGACGGGCCACACCAGATCGGCCCGATGACCTCGGGCATCCTGCGCGGCATCGAGGACGGCTGGTTCACCGGGCACATCGCCGAGTCGGCCTTCGTCTACCAGCAGGCCCTCGAAAAGGGCGACAAGAAGATCGTCGGGGTCAACTGCCACACCGGGACGGTCGCCAAGGAGCTGGAGATCCTGCGCATCTCGCACGAGGTGGAGCTGGAGCAGCGCCGGGTGCTCGCCGAGCGCAAGAGCGGGCGGGACGAGGAGGCGGTGCGCGCCGCGGTCACCCGGATGATCGAGGCGAGCCGTACCGACGAGAACATGGTCCCCGCCATGCTCGACGCGGTGCGCGCCGAGGCCACGTTGGGCGAGATCTGCGACGCCCTGCGAGCCGAGTGGGGCACCTACCGGGAGCCAGCCCGCTTCTAACCCCAGTCCCGAACCCCCACCCGCGTCGATCTTGCATTTTCTGCGGTGCCATAAGGCATGAATGCGGCATAGCGGCGACAGAAAGTGCAAGATCGCGGGGGTGGGGCGTGGGGCGTGAGAGTTGCAACGTCGGGGTTGTGGGTGACCTGAGAATCCGGGCTCACGTGCGAGACTAGGTAACCATGAGCGACCCACGGATCACCTCGTCGATCTTCACCCGCGGCGCGGTCGACCTCAGCACGCTGCGTGGCCCCGCACCAGCAAGTACCCGCCCCGGCACGCCCCCGCAGGGCGGCCCGTCCAACGGCGCCCCAGGCGCGCCCACCGCCGGCGGTGACACCGCCATCGTGGACGTCACCGAGGCGACCATCCAGTCCGACGTGCTCGAACGCTCGATGGCCACGCCCGTCGTCGTGTTCTTCGGCGCGGCCGGCTTCCCGGAGAGCGACGAGTTCGCCCCGGTCCTGGAGCGGCTGAACGCCGAGGGCGGCGGCACCTGGGTGCTGGCCCGGGTCGACGTGCAGGAAAATCCCCGAATCGCCCAGATGTTCCGGGTGCAGGGCATCCCCATGGTCTACGCGGTCGTCGGCGGCCAGCCGGTCGACGCCTTCTCCGGAGTGGTGCCCGAGGCCCAGCTGCGGCAGTGGATCCAGGCAGTGCTCAAGGCCGGTGGCGTGGCAGTCGCCGAGCCGGAGGACCCCCGCCTCGACGAGGCGGACGACGCGCTGATGAGCGGCGATCTGGACGCCGCCGAGCAGGCGTACAAGAAGATCCTGGCCGACGCGCCCGCGGACGCCGCAGCCACCGCGGGGCTGGCCCAGGTCGGGGTGGCCCGCCGGGTGGCCGGCGCAGACCCCGCCACCGCGCTGGCCGCCGCCGAGAGCGCCCCCGACGACGTCGCCGCTCAGCTGCTGGCCGCCGACATCGAGGTGCTCAGCGGCCTGGCCGAGCAGGCGTACGCCCGGCTCGTCGGTCTGGTCCGGCGCACCGCCGGTGAGGACCGTGAGACGGTTCGCCAGCACCTGGTCTCGCTCTTCTCCATTGCCGGCCCGGACGATCCGGCGGTCGCCTCGGCGCGTCGGGCTCTGGCCAGCGCCCTGTTCTGAGTTCGAAGCACGCCAGCGCGGGCCGGCGTTCCGGCCGGCCCGCCCGACCACCGAGGACGGGAGCTCACGATGCGCCGGATCGCCGTCCTCGACGCGCCGACAAATCTCGGTCTACGGCCGCCGACGCCCACGTCGGTCCCGGGTTGCGCCAAGGCGCCCGGGGCGCTGCGCGACCACGACCTGCTGGCCCGGCTCCGCGCCCGCGACGCCGGCTGCGTCACCCCCGCCCGGTACGACCCGGGCGACTGGCGGCCCGGCGACGGGGTGTGCCACGCCCGGGAGATCGCCGACTACTCGTTGGCCCTCGCCGAACGCATCGGCTCGATCATCGACAGGGGCGAGTTCCCGGTGGTGCTCGGCGGCGACTGTTCCGTGCTCCTCGGCTCGGCCCTGGCCATGCACCGCCTCGGCGAGGCCGTCGGCGGGCGGATCGGGCTGGTCTTCGTCGACGGGCACTCCGACTTCCGGCACCCCGGCAACGCCTCCTACGTCGGCGCCGCCGCAGGTGAGGACCTGGCTCTGGTCACCGGGCGAGGGCAGGCCGACCTGGCCGCGCTGGAGGGCCGCCGGCCCTACTTCCGCGACATCGACGTGGTGGTGCTCGGCATCCGGGCCCAGGACGAATACCGGCTCGACCTCCAGGCCGCCGGGATCACCACCCGACCGGTGCCGGCGCTGCGCGCCGAAGGCGCCGCCCGGACGGCCCAGTGGGCGCACGAGCAACTCGCCGACTGCGCGGGCTACTGGGTGCACATCGACGTGGACGTGCTCGACCCGGCGGTGATGCCCGCCGTGGACGCCCCCGACCCGGGTGGAATCGCCTTCGCCGAGTTGGAGATTCTGCTCGCCGGCCTGGTCGACACCCCGCACTGCCTCGGCGTGGAGCTGACCGTCTTCGACCCCGACTACGACCCGGACGGCTCGTACGCGGCCGAGATCGTCAACACAGTGGTCGCCGGTCTGGCGCCGGTGACCGCCCCGGAAGCCGTGCCGCCCCGACTGCTGTCGGCTCGGCCCACGCCCTCCCCGCGACGCGGCAACGGCCGGACCGCGACCACCACCGATCGCTCCGACCGTGCCGAGCGGCTCGACCGTGCCGAGCGTCCCAACCGGGCCGAGCGGCTCGACGGGCTGGTTCGGCTTGACGGGCACGACGGCGTTGAGCGGGTTGCGAGGCTTGAATTCCCCGCTGACATCGACCCTGCGGACATCGACCCCGCGGACATCGACCTCGCCGATGTCGGGCCTGCTGCTCTCGGGCCTGCCGGTGTCGGTGCCCCCGGCGTCGGTCCGTCGGTGAGCACGGTGCCGTACGACGTCCCGGCCGAGGGGGAGTCACCAGGCACCGGCGGACGGGCTCACCCCGAGCCATCGGGCGTCGCGGCCAGTGTCGCGCCCCTGGTCGAGCGCGAACCGGTCGGCCCGCCGGCGTCGGCCGGCCCAGGTCTTCTCCGACGGACCACCCCGTCGACCCAGAACACGCCCGAACGGCACGAGGCCGACACCGCCTGACCCGGCCCTCGGCCGCGGGGCCTTGATCGACTCGGTTTCAGGGAATCCGGGGCGTCCGAGTGGCTCGGACACCGCAGTTTCAGCGAAACCGAGTGGATCAAGGCCAGGCGCCGGACGATGGCCCGGCGCCCGGCGGGGCCTCCAGAGGGTGGGGTCAGGTGGTGGGGAGAGCGCGGAGGAAACGCTCGGCCATGGGGACGGCCGAGGCGGTGCTGGCCCCGCCCTTCTCCACGAAGACGGCGAACGCCACGTCGCCCCGCCAGCCGACGAACCAGGCGTGGGTGTGCGCCGGGTTGTCGTCGTACTCGGCGGTGCCGGTCTTGCCGTACACCTCGCCCGGCACGTCCTTGAGCGCGCTGCCGGTGCCGGCGGTGACCACCTCGCGCATCATCGTGCGCAGCGCCGCGACCGACTCCGGCTTGAGCTGCTCGCCCGCCGGGGCCGGCTTGGCCGGTGCCGGGTCGGTCAGCAGCTTCGGTTGCTCGAAGCGGCCGCGGGCGACGGCGGCGGTGGCACCGGCCATGGCGAGCGGGCTGACCAACGTGGTGCCCTGCCCGAACGACGCGGCGGCCTGCTCGGCGAGGCTGCCGCCCGTCGAGACCTTGCCGGTGAAGGCGTCCGTGCCGAGGTCCCACTGACCCTCCAGGCCCAGCGAGCGACCGGCGGCGGCCAGCCCGTCGCCGCCGAGCTTCGGGGCCAGCGCGGCGAACGCCGTGTTGCAGGACTTGGCAAAGTCGGTACGGAACGGCACCGAGCCGAGCTCGAAGTTGTCCGAGTTCTTGAAGGACCTGCCGTCCACGGTGAAGGTCTTCTTGCAGTCCACCGGCCCGTCCAGCGTGACCGCTCCCCGGTCCAGCAGGCCCAGCGTGCTGACCATCTTGAAGGTGGAGCCGGGAGGCACCTGGGCGTCGAAGGCCAGGTTCTGCCCGGCCGGACCGGGGCCGTTCGCGGCGGCGAGCACGGCGCCGTCGCTGATCCGGAGCGCCACCAGGGCGGAGCGGCGCGGCTCGGCGCGCAGTGCCCCGTCGGCCGCGTTCTGGACGGCGACGTCCAGCGTGGTCTTCAGCGCCTGCCCGGGTTGCGGCTCCCGGCGGAACAGCTCGGCGCCGGTGGGTTCGAGTTTGCCGCCCTCGGCCGGACGCTCGACCACCACGGTCAGCCCGGGACCGCCGCGCAGTCGCTCGTCGTAGCGGCCCTGGAGACCGCCGTGCCCGACCAGGTCGCCGACGACGTACCGGTCGGGATGCGCGGCGAGGTCGTCGGCCTGCGCCGGGTCGACGGTGCCGAGCAGCGCACGGGCGAACTCGCGGGTGGGTGCCAGGTCGAGCTTGTCAGTGACGAACTTGGTGCCGGGCAGGTCGTAAATCCGGGGCTTGATCTGCAGGTACGCCTCCTCGCGCAGCGACACCACCTCGACGAAGGCACCCGGCTCGGCCTTGGCCACCCGCTCGGGCAGATCGGCCAGGTCGACGCCGGGGACCAGAGCCGGGCGAATGGCCTTGAACGCCGCGTCGAGGTCCTTGACGAGCTTCTTCAGGTCGGCGACCCCGTTGGGCTGCACACCCACCCGGATCACGGTGCGCGGGGTCACGAGGGGCTTCCCGGCGTTGTCCAGCACGGCGGCGCGGGCACCGGCATCGCGACGCAGCGCCAACCGGTCACCCTTGGTGAGCTGCTCGTGCACCACCGTCGGCTCCCAGATCACCTGCCACTGGTCGTCGTCGCCGTGGGCGAGCCGGACCTCCCGGTCGTACGCCCAGCGG
Organism: Micromonospora sp. NPDC005205; assembly: GCF_040608275.1. Classification (NCBI taxonomy): domain Bacteria; kingdom Bacillati; phylum Actinomycetota; class Actinomycetes; order Micromonosporales; family Micromonosporaceae; genus Micromonospora; species Micromonospora sp. NPDC005205. The sequence continues at coordinate 124,423 of NZ_JBEXHV010000016.1, read as the reverse complement.
GTCTGACCGGGCAGGGCCCACTCCACCTGGACGGTGGTGGTCGCGATGTCCTTCGTGATCTTCGGCTCGCCGCGACGCGTCAGCGTGGGCGGGGTGGCCGCCAGCTCACCGGAGAGCTCCTTGATCTCACGTGCGACGTCCGCCGACGGCAGTTTCGAGCCGAGCGGGTCGATCAGACCGACGGCCTGGAGGTCGCCGCTGCGCCAGCCCGCGAGGAAGGCGTCGACGGTGCGTTGCGGCCCGTCGTCACCGGAACAACCGACGAGGACACCCGCCGCGAGCAGCGCCGTGGTGACGCCGGCGGCGAGCCGGCGGGCGGGGTTCGGCCGGTGGGGCCGGGGGTACGACAAGGGCATGAAGCTGGTCCTTCCGATCTCGGACTGCCCTCGCACGGTAGTACGGGAACGCCGTCCCCAACGTCCCGCAGGTGCTCGGCCGCGCTCAAAGACGAGCCGTACCCGTGTGATGAACATCGCGTGGCGGGGTATCCCGCAGCCGGCCAACCTCGGACCCGCAACGGGTGAAAGGACAAAGTCCCGATCCGGACGTCTGGCCAGTGGTCCGCCGACGAAGGCGCACAACGGCAGGGCCTAGGCTGGGCGGCAGAGTGACCCACAACGCGGTGGGTCGAGGGGAGTGGCACCGATGGACCGGCGTCCGGCGATCAAACCGGAACCCGACCTCCGGCAGGATGACTCCGGCCGGGACGATGACAGCTTCGATTCGGCGACCGACGGGGACGGCTACGGCCGACTCGACACGGGAGTCACCGGGCTGACCGGGTCGAGCATCGACACCATCTACGATCTGGGTCTGCCAGCCGAGGCGCTGGCCGACGACGTGGAGGACGCCGAGCTCGACGAACCCGTTCCCAACGCGGAGCGCCTGGTGGCCCAGGCCGTCGCGCTCGCCGGGGACGACCACGACGCGGCGACACTTGTCGGCCGTTTCTGGCGGTTCGCCCCGGACGAGGAGCTGGTCGGCTTCACGGCGGAAGAGATGCTCGACGCGGCCCGGGCACACCGGGATCTCGCCCAGCAGCGGGTGCCGGGCGAGTTGAAGCTGCGGATCCACGAACCGCACGCCGACCAGCACCACACGGTCGTCGAGATCGTCACCGACGACATGCCGTTCCTGGTCGACTCGGTGACGGCGTTGCTCAACTCGTACCACCTCGACGTGCACCTGCTGGTGCACCCGTTGGTGGTGGTGCGGCGGGAGCCGCTGGGCCGGCTCACCGAGGTCTCCGCGGATGTGGAACCGGACGACGCGATCGCCGGCGACATCATCGAGAGCTGGATGCGGATCGAGATCGACCCGGTCCGGGACGCGGCCGAACGGGACCGGTTGCGCCGCGAGTTGCAGCGGGTGCTCACCGACGTGCGGGAGGCGGTCGAGGACTGGCCGAAGATGCGTCAGCGTGCCCTCGCACTCGCCGACGAGCTGGCGTCCGCCCGTACCTCCGACAACCGCCCACCGGTGCCGGAGAAGGACATCACCGACTCGGTGGAGCTGCTGCGGTGGCTCGCCCAGGACCACTTCACCTTCCTCGGCTACCGCGAGTACCGGTTGGTGGACGCCGACGGCGGCGACGCCGCCGACCCGGTCGACGGCAAGGCGTTGGAGGCGGTGCTCGGCACCGGTCTGGGCATCCTGCGCTCCGATTCGCCGGATGCGCGGTCGCTGTCCTCGATGACGCCCGAGGCGCACGAGAAGGTGCTGGAGAAGCGCCTGTTGATCATCACAAAGGCGAACTCCCGGGCCACCGTGCACCGCTCGGCGTACCTGGACTACATCGGCTTCAAGATCTTCAACTCCGACGGCGACGTGATCGGTGAGCGGCGCTTCCTCGGGCTGTTCTCGACGGCCGCCTACCGGACCAGCGTCCGCGAGCTGCCTGTGGTCCGCCGCAAGGTGGCCGAGGTGCTGGACCGCTCCGGTCTGAGCCAGCGCAGCCACTCGGGCAAGGATCTGATCCAGATCCTGGAGACCTACCCGCGCGACGAGCTGTTCCAGATCAAGACCGACGACCTGTACCACGCGGTGGTCGGCGTGCTGCGGATGGCCGGCCGCCGGCAGCTGCGCGTGTTCCTGCGCCGGGACGCGTACGGGCGGTTCATCTCCTGCCTGATCTACCTTCCCCGGGACCGGTTCACCACCCAGAACCGGCTGCGCATGCAGGACATCCTGCTGCGTGAGCTGAACGGTGTCGGGGTGGACTACACCACCCGGGTCACCGAGTCGATGCTGGCTCGGGTGCACTTCATCGTCCGTACCGACCCGACGCGGCCACCCGGCGACATCGACGCCGACCTGCTCGCCGAGGAGTTGGCCGACGCCACCCGACTGTGGGACGACGACTACCGGTTGGTGCTGGAGCGCAAGCTCGGCGACGAGCAGGCCAAGCACCTGTTCACCCGGTACGCCGACGCGTTCCCGGAGGGCTACAAGGACGGGCACACGCCGTACGAGGCGATGAAGGACCTGGCGAAGCTGGAGCTGCTGGAGGAGCCCGGCCAGCTGGAGATGCACCTGTTCCGCAAGCAGTTGGCGCCGCGGCCGGGCACCCGGGTGCCGGGAGCCGACCTGGCCGAGGCGATGGACGTCCGGTTCAAGGTCTACCGGTACGGCGAGCCGATGATGCTCTCCGCAGTGCTGCCGGTCCTGCACTCGCTCGGCGTACGGGTGGTCGACGAGCACCCGTACGAGGTGGACCGGATCGACGGTCGGGTCTATCTGTACGACTTCGGCCTCATGCTGCCCGAGGGGCATCACGAGCTGGCCGAGGTGCGCCCGCACGTGGAGAACGCCTTCGCGGCCGCCTGGCGCGGCGAGGCCGAGGTGGACCGGTTCAACGAGCTGGTGCTGCGCGGCGGGCTGACCTGGCGGCAGGTGGTGGTGCTGCGGGCGTACGCGAAGTACCTGCGGCAGGCCGGCACGGTCTTCTCGCAGGACTACATGGAGCAGACCTTCATCGCGTACCCGAAGCTCGCCGCGTTGCTGGTGGAGCTCTTCGAGACCCGGTTCGCGCCGGGCGAGTTGAGCGCCGAGCAGCGCCAGCAGCGCAGCGGTGAGCTGGTGGAGACGATCCGGGGCGCGCTGGACGACGTGGCGAGCCTGGACCAGGACCGGATCCTGCGCTCGTACCTGACGCTGATCGAGGCGACCCTGCGGACCAGCTTCTACCAGAAGCGCGCCGGCGGGCGGCCGAAGGCGTACGTGGCGTTCAAGCTCGACCCGCAGGCCATTCCGGACCTGCCCGCGCCGCGACCGAAGTTCGAGATCTTCGTCTACTCGCCGCGGTTCGAGGGTGTGCACCTGCGGTTCGGGCCGGTGGCCCGGGGCGGGTTGCGGTGGTCCGACCGTCGGGAGGACTTCCGGACCGAGGTGCTGGGCCTGGTCAAGGCGCAGATGGTGAAGAACACCGTGATCGTGCCGGTCGGCGCCAAGGGCGGCTTCGTGTTGAAGCAGAAGCCGGGCGACCGCGACGAGGCGGTCGCCTGCTACCAGGAGTTCGTCGGCGCGATGCTGGACGTCACCGACAACATCGTCAGCGGGCAGATCGTGCCGCCCGAGGACGTGGTCCGGCACGACAGCGACGATCCGTACCTGGTCGTGGCGGCCGACAAGGGCACCGCGACGTTCTCCGACATCGCCAACGAGATCTCCAAGGCCCACAACTTCTGGATGGGCGACGCGTTCGCGTCCGGCGGATCCGCCGGCTACGACCACAAGAAGATGGGCATCACCGCCCGGGGCGCCTGGGAGTCGGTCAAGCGGCACTTCCGTGAGCTGGGTCTGGACACCCAGGCCCAGGACTTCACTGTGGTCGGCGTCGGCGACATGTCCGGCGACGTGTTCGGAAACGGGATGCTGCTCTCCGAGCACATCCGGCTGGTGGCCGCCTTCGACCACCGGCACATCTTCCTCGACCCGGAGCCGGACGCCGCCACCTCGTACACGGAGCGTCGACGGCTGTTCGACCTGCCCCGCTCCTCCTGGGAGGACTACAACCCGGAGCTGATCTCGGCAGGTGGCGGCATCTTCCCGCGTACCGCGAAGTCCATCCCGATCACGCCGCAGGTCCGGGCGGCGATCGGCCTGGACGACGACGTCACGCAGTTGTCGCCGCAGGACCTGATGAAGGCGATCGTCACCGCTCCGGTGGACCTGTTCTGGAACGGCGGCATCGGCACCTACGTCAAGGCCTCCACGCAGACCAACGCCGAGGTGGGCGACAAGTCCAACGACGCGATCCGGGTGGACGGGCGCAGCCTGCGCTGCCGGGTGGCGGGCGAGGGCGGCAACCTGGGCTGGACCCAGCTCGGCCGGATCGAGTACGCGTTGACCGGTGGCCGGATCTACACGGACTTCATCGACAACGCGGCCGGGGTGGACACCTCCGACCACGAGGTGAACATCAAGATCCTGCTCAACACGGCGGTGGCCGATGGTGAGCTGACCATGGCCGACCGGGACGAGTTGCTGGCCGGGATGACCGACGAGGTCGCGGAGCTGGTGCTGCGCGACAACTACGACCAGGCTCGGGCGATCAACAACGCCCAGGCCCAGGCCGCCTCGCTGCTCCCGGTGCACCGTCGGATGATCAACGAGCTGGAGCGTTCGGGCGGATTGGACCGCGCGTTGGAGGCGCTGCCGCCGGACGAGGAACTGGCGGTCCGCAGCGAGTCCGGGCTGACCGCGCCGGAGTTCGCCGTGCTGCTCGCGTACGTGAAGATCGTCCTTGAGCGGGAGATCCTCACCGACGGGCTGGCCGACGAGGAGTGGACGACCGACGTTCTGGTCAACTACTTCCCGACGCCGATGCGCGAGCGGTTCGCCGACCGGATGGGCCGGCACCGGCTGCGCCGGGACATCGTCACCACGGTGCTGGTCAACGAGGCGATCAACCGGGGTGGCATCTCGTTCATCTTCCGGGTGGTCGAGGAGACGGCGGCCAGCGCAGCCGACGTGATCCGGGCGTACGTGGTGGTCAGCGAGGTGTTCGGCCTGCGCGACCTGTGGGACGAGGTCGAGGCGCTGGACAACAAGGTGGCGCCGGAGCTGCAGACCAGCGTCTACCTGGACACCCGTCGACTGCTCGACCGCGCGGTGCGGTGGTTGGTCTCCAACCGGCGCTCGCCGATCGACGTACCGGCCGAGATCGCCCGGCTGCGCGACGGGGTCACCCGGCTGCTGCCAGGGCTGGAGGAGCTGTTCTACGGCAACGAGCGCCAGGGCATCGCCGCGCACATGGACTCGATGACCGAGCGTGGGCTACCCCGCGAGCTGGCGGAGCGGGCCACCCGGTTGATGTACAGCTTCGGTCTGATGGACGTGGTGGAGACCGCGAACGCCAGTGGGCGGGACGTCAGCGAGGTGGCCTCGGTCTACTTCGTGCTGTCCGACCTGTTCCGGGTGGACTCGCTGCTGTCGAAGATCTCCTTGTTGCCGCGGGAGGACCGCTGGCAGACCCTTGCGCGAATGGCGCTGCGGTACGACCTGTACGCCGCGCTCGCCGCGCTCACCGCGGAGGTGCTCGACTCCACCCCGGGCGACCTGCCGCCGCACGAGCGGGTGCAGCAGTGGGAGCAGTCGAACGCTACCTCCATCCACCGCGCCCGACGGGCCATGGGTGAGTTCGACGAGTCGCGGGCGGATCTCGCCGCCCTGTCGGTGCTGCTGCGCCAGATCCGCACCCTGGTGCGGACCTCCGCGGCAGCCTGAGTCAGGTACGCCGGACGCGGTCCGGCCGGTCGGGTCACCCCGACCGGCCGGACCGCGTTCGTTCGTCGTCGGTCAGGCCGCCAGGGTGGCGAAGACGACGATGTTGTCCGGGTAGCTCTTCGCGGCCTGATCGAACTGGCCGCCGCAGGTGACCACCCGCAGGCCGGGCCGGTCACTCGGTCCGTAGACCAACTCGGTGGGGAAGGCCGTCTTCGGGTACGACTTCACCGAGTCGACAGTGAAGGTGGCCGGCACCCCGTCGGCGCGGCGCACTGTGACGGTGTCGCCGGGGGTCAGAGCGCCGAGGTCGAAGAAGACGGCCGGGCCCAGCACCGCCGAGTCCACGTGCCCGACGATGACCGCGTTACCCGTCTCGCCCGGGCTCGCACCGGGCTCGTACCACCCGGCCTGGTCGGCCTTGTCCAGCGGAGGGACCTGGACGGTGCCGTCCGGGTTGGTGCCCAACGACATGATCGTCGCGTTGACGCCGATCCGGGGGATCTCGATGCTCGTCGGTGCCGACCGGGCCAACCCGACGGCCGACTGACCGACCGGCTGCCCGTCGACCGGCTGCCCGTCGACCGGCTGTCCGTCGACCGGAGGGGCATCGTCGGCGGTGCTCGCCGGGGCGGTCGGCTCGGGGCCGGCCTGGGCCAGCGGCTGTGGCGGCCGGGGAGTGGGCGTGGTCTTCAGGGAGGCGCCGATCATGCCGGCGCCGATCATGGCCATGGTGACGACGACGGCCGTGCCGGCGGCACGCCACGGTCTCCCGCGGCGGCCGCCGGCCGGTGTCGTCGTCACGTCAGACGAGCGAACCATCGGTCCGCCGACGACGCATCAACACGATCCCGCCCAGCGCGGCAGCGCCGAGCACGCCCGCCCCGCCGGTGGCCAGGCCGCGGTCGGTGCCGGTGCTGGCGCCACCGTCACCACCGTCGACGCCGCCGTGCGGCAGCACGACGAGCTCGCCCTCGCCGCAGGAGCCCTTGAGCTCGTAGCGACCCGGCTTGGCGTCCTTGTCCACCTTGGCTTCGCCGTAGTAGACGAACTCGCGCTCGTTGTCCCAGTCACGCTCGTCCGAGCCGCGCTCGTCCTTGTTCTCCCAGCCCTTGTCGGAGCCGTACTCGGAGCCGTGCTCGTCCTTGTTCTCCCAGCCCTTGTCCGAGCCGTACTCGGAGCCGTGCTCGTCCTTGTTCTCCCAGCCCTTGTCCGACCCGTAGTCCGAGCCGTGCTCGTCCTTGGACTCCCAGCCCTTGTCGGAGCCGTACTCGGAGCCGTGCTCGTCCTTGTTCTCCCAGCCCTTGTCGGAGCCGTACTCGGAGCCGTGCTCGTCCTTGTTCTCCCAGCCCTTGTCCGACCCGTAGTCCGAGCCGTGCTCGTCCTTGGACTCCCAGTCCTTCTTGTCTTCGTCCTTGGAGTCCGAGTCCTTCTTGTCACGGCCTTCTTCGGCGTCCTGGCCGTGCTCCTCGCCCTTCCAGTCCTTGCTGCCCTCGTCGCCGTAGGCGTCGGCGGCAGCGCCGCCACCCTGGCCGCCCTTGCCGTTCTCGTCCTTGCCCTTGTCGTCCTTGCCGTGCTCGTCCTTGCCGTTGTCGTCCTTGCCGCTCTCGTCCTTGCCTTCGTGGTCCTTGCCCTTGTCGTCCTTGCCCTTGTCGTCCTTGCCGTTCTCGTCCTTGCCGTGTTCGTCCTTGCCCTTGTCGTGGTCGGAGGAGTCCTCCTCCTCACGCCACTCGCGGTCCTCGCCCCGGTCTTCATCCGCCGGCTTGAGCTTGACCTTGCCGGTGACCTTGGACCACACGTACGCGTGCTCCTGCCGATCCGGGCAGATCTCGAGGAGCTTGACCTCGTCGCCAGCCTTGACGACGTGCGGCTTGGCGTAGACCTTGCCGTCGTCGTGGCCGTCGGCGAACGCGATCCCCGGTGCGAACACCAGCAGCGACGCGCCGCCGAGCGCGGCGCCCGCAACGACTTTCCCGAGCATCTTCTTAGCCATGACCTGCGTCACTCCATCCCTGTTGTCCTGAGCTCGGCGACAACCGAGCTAAGACCGACGTTAGACCGTTTCATGACTTATGAAGTGAAAGATTCGCGTTTTACCTTTGATCCAAGTAAGAGGTGAAGGGGTAGTACGCGGCTTTCGCCGCGCTGAGTGTCGTGTCAGGTGTGCCGGGGGTCTCTGCGTGTGCCACGGTGTTCCGCGCTCCCCGTGCCTGGCCTGCCCCGGCATCCGATAGCTGCGGCTCCGGGCGGCGCGTGCCGGTCCGGCGTGCTCGGAGGTATCGTCCGAAGCGGCTCCGGCAACGCATCGAGCCATTGCCATGGAAGCGCTCCCATGCAAGAATCGGCGAACGCGGTTCTGAGAGCCACACCGTGCAGGCAGGGAGTCGAGGGCACCCGGTTTCACCGGGCGACGCACCCGCCGCCGATCGACCGGCCGACGCCTCGGTCGGGCACCACCACCACTATCGCCCGTCCGGGTCGGGCGCCCCCCAAAGAATCCCGTGGCGCCGACGGCCGTCCGTGCAGGACGCCCATCGGGCCGTCCCGCCGGGCCGTACGTGGGCCCGGTCTCGCCCAAGGAGATCAGTGGCATGAATGTGTGGAGAAGGTTAACCGGCCCACGCCGGGCCCTCGCGCTCGCCGGCGCGGGTGCCCTGGTCGCCGGTGGGCTCGTAACGATTCCGGGTACCGCGGCGCAGGCCGCGACGCAGTGCGACATCGCGTACACGAGTAACGACTGGCAGGGCGGCTTCACCGCGAACATCACCATCAAGAACGTCGGCGACCCGCTGAACGGCTGGACGCTCGGCTGGACCTTCCCCAACTCCAGCCAGCGGGTGCAGCAGGGCTGGTCGGCCACGTACACCCAGTCCGGCAGCCAGGTCACCGCCCGGAGCATGTCCTACAACGGCACCCTGGCCACCGGCGCGTCGACGAGCATCGGCTTCAACGGCGCGTGGAGCGGCAGCAACCCGAAGCCGACCTCGTTCACCCTCAACGGCGTGGCCTGCAACGGTGGCACCACCCCGCCGACGACGTCCCCGCCGACCGACCCGCCCACCGACCCGCCGACGGACCCGCCGACCGATCCGCCGACCACGCCGCCGCCCGGCACGAAGGTCGACAACCCGTACGTCGGGGTCCGCGGTTACGTGAACCCGGAGTGGAAGGCCAAGGCGGACGCCGAGGCCGGCGGAAGCCGGGTTTCCAACAACCCCACCGCCGTCTGGCTGGACCGGATCGCCGCGATCAACGGCACGCCGAACAGCAGCTCCAACGGCGCCTTCGGGGTGAAGGAGCACCTGGACGAGGCGCTGCGCCAGGGTGCCGGCTACATCCAGTTCGTGATCTACAACCTGCCCGGCCGGGACTGCTCGGCGCTCGCCTCCAACGGTGAGCTGGGTCCGGACGAGCTGCCGAAGTACAAGGCCCAGTACATCGACCCGATCGCCGCGATCCAGAGTCAGTCGAAGTACAGCAGCCTGCGGATCATCAACATCATCGAGATCGACTCGCTGCCGAACCTGGTGACCAACACCTCCGGCCAGCCTGGCGGCACGGTCATGTGCGACACGGTCAAGGCAAACGGCGCCTACGTCAACGGCGTCGGCTACGCCCTGGCCAAGCTTGGCGCGATCGGCAACGTCTACAACTACATCGACTCCGGCCACCACGGCTGGCTCGGTTGGGACAGCAACTTCAACCCGAGCGCCGAAATCCTGAAGACCGCCGCGGTCGCCTCCGGCAGCACGGTCAACAACGTGCACGGATTCATCACCAACACCGCGAACTACTCGGCGCTCCAGGAGCCGTACTTCAAGGTCACCGACAACGTGAACGGCCAGACGGTGCGGCAGTCCAAGTGGGTCGACTGGAACTACTACGTCGACGAGCTGTCGTTCGCCCAGGCGTTCCGGACCAAGCTGGTCTCGTTGGGCTTCAACTCGAACATCGGCATGCTCATCGACACCTCCCGCAACGGTTGGGGCGGTTCCGCCCGGCCCACCGGTCCGGGTGCCATGACCAGCGTCGACACGTACGTCAACGGTGGCCGCATCGACCGCCGGGCGCACCTCGGCAACTGGTGCAACCAGGCCGGTGCCGGTCTCGGTGAGCGGCCCCGGGCGAACCCGGCGACGGGCATCGACGCCTACGTCTGGGTGAAGCCGCCGGGCGAGTCGGACGGCTCCAGCAGCGAGATCCCGAACAACGAGGGCAAGGGCTTCGACCGGATGTGTGACCCGACGTACGGCGGCAACGCCCGCAACGGCAACAACCCGTCGGGGGCTCTGGGCAACGCGCCGATCTCCGGTGCCTGGTTCTCCGCCCAGTTCCAGGAGCTCATGCGCAACGCCTACCCGGCGCTCTGATCGGGTAGCTCACGCACCAACCCGCTGCCAGTGGTTGGTGAGGCACTGCTGGCAGCAGGTTCCCCCCGGGTCCCCGGCTCGACCGTCACAGGTCGGGCCGGGGACCCCCCCTTTTTGTCGGCCCGATCAGGGCACTGTGCGTTCGATCGCCGCCTGGCCCTGCTCGGCCAGGTCACGGCGGGCCTTTTCCAGGTTCTCCGGTGTCAGATCCTGCCCGCGGGCCATCACCAGGTCCTCCGGCTCCCAGGGCTGCTCGCCCCCGGTGCGGATGTTGTCCCCGCCGGCACCGGTGCCCGTCCCGGTCGCCCCGGTGCCGGCGGCGTACGGGTCGCCGATCAGCTCGTCGGTGTCGGGTGCGAGGTCGCCCGGTCGACTGCGGGGTTCGGCGAAGCCCGGCGTGTCCCGGTCCGGGCCACCTCCGGTCCGCAGTTGCGGCACGGTGGCGTCATCGTCCACCGCCGAGGCCACCTCGGGGCTGTCCTCCAGCGGCGGTTGGCCATCGCGATCGGTCATGGTGCTGCCTCCTGGGTCCGACACGGTGCCTGATTCCCCCGCGTACCCCTTCGTGCCGCCCTCATGCCGCACCGCCCGGTGGTCGGGGCGGGCCGTGCCAGCGCAGTCCGGTCAGGCGTCGGGCTGCTGCTCGTTCGGCTCCGGCGCCTCCGCTGGGCGCCACCACTGCCAGAGCAGCATGAGCAGACCGAACACGAGCATCGCCAGCCCGGCCCACAGGTTGATCCGTACGCCTTCGGCCTTGTCGATCTCGGCTCGGCTGTCGAAGATGCCGATCAGCGTGACGATGACCCCGTACGCGACGAAGAGGCCACCGATCACCCGGCGGATGTCGAACAACCGGGCCGCGGCCGAGCGCCGCTGCTCCGCCTGTGCCTCGTCGATCAGTGGGTCCTGTGCCGGCTGGCCGTCGTTGCTCATCTGCCGACCCCTTTCCTCAGAAGACCGGGATGTAGAAGAGGGCGGCCAGCGCGACCGCGATCAGACCGAGCAGCACCGGGGAGCGGTACCAGGCGGCGTCCCCGGCGAGCACGTCGCCCTTCAGGTCGACGCCGCCCATTCCGTACACCAACCCGCGCAACTCCTCGTCCCGCTTGGGTGCGGTGAGCGGGGTGACGATCGCGGCGACCACCACCGCCGTGACGAACGCCAGACCGGCGCCCCAGAAGCTTTCCTCCAGGTCGGAGTTGAAATCGATCACCCCGCCCTTGTAGAGCAGGTAGAGGCTCAGCGACACCAGGGTGCCCAGCAGCAGCGACCAGAAGCCGGCCAGCGCGCTCATCCGCTTCCAGAACATGCCGATGATGAAGGTGGCGAACAGCGGCGCGTTGAAGACGGAGAAGAGCGCCTGGATGTAGTTCATGATGTTGCTGAACCCGGCCGCGATGAACGCGGTGCCGATCCCGATCACCACGGCGGCGACCGTCGCCCACCGGCCGACGCGCAGGTAGTACTCGTCCGACCGGTCACGGCGGATGTACGCCTGCCAGATGTCGTAGGTGAAGACGGTGTTGAAGCCGCTCACGTTGGCCGCCATGCCGGCCATGAACGAGGCGAGCAGGCCGGTGACCGCGACCCCGAGCACGCCGTTGGGGAGCAGGTCGCGCATCAGCAGCGGGATGGCGTTGTTGTACTGCAGGTCGCCGCTCTCCGCGCCGAGGCCCTTCACCGTGACCAGGGCCACCAGGCCGGGGATGATCGTGACCAGGGGGATGAACAGCTTCGGGTACGCGGCGATGATCGGCGTACGCCGGGCGGCGCTCATGTTCTTGGCCGAGAGGGCCCGCTGCACCTCGGCGAAGTTCGTCGTCCAGTAGCCGAACGACAGCACGAAGCCGAGGCCGAAGACGATGCCGATCCAGTGCGCGCCCAGCGGGTTGGCCGTGCTGCCGGTGTCCTGCCACGCGTGCAGGCCGGCCTCGCCGAGCTTGGTGTCGCCGACCGCGTCCATCAGGCCGTTCCACCCGCCGACCTTGACCAGGCCGATCACGGTGACCGGGATGAGGCCGGCCAGGATGACGAAGAACTGGAGCACCTCGTTGTAGATCGCCCCGGACAGGCCGCCGATGGTGATGTACGCCAGCACGATCGCCGCGCCGACCACGATCGCCGTCCAGAGCGGCCAGCCGAGCAGCGCCTGCATGACGAGCGCCAGCGCGTACAGGTTCACGCCGGCGATCAGCACCTGGGCGACGGCGAAGCTGATCGCGTTGAGCAGGTGGGTGGGGCGGTTGAAGCGCAGCCGCAGGTACTCCGGCACGCTGCGGACCTTGGAGCCGTAGTAGAAGGGCATCATCACGATGCCCAGGAACACCATCGCCGGGACCGCGCCGATCCAGTAGTAGTGGACCGTCATGACGCCGTACTGGGCCCCGTTGGCGGCCATTCCGATGATCTCCAACGCGCCCAGGTTCGCCGAGACGAAGGCGAGACCGGTCACCCAGGCCGGCAGGGAGCGGCCGGAGAGGAAGAAGTCGACGCTGGTCCGGATGGCCCGGCGCGCGGCGAAACCGACCCCGAGGACGGTGACGAAGTACAGCGCCAGGATCAGGTAGTCCAGGCCGTTCATGTTGAGCCGGAGACCGTCGCCGTCCATCCCGTCACCCCTCGTCGGACGTCCGCGCTGCCTAGTTCGCGCGCGCCCTATTACCCCGTCCGCGCGGTTTCACTCCCCGAGGTCGCGCCCGGGCGTGTCTGGGCCGTTCGGTCGGTCTGGCTGGATCGGTACGCAGAAGGGCGCCCCGGCCGTTTCGGCCGGGGCGCCAGTGTCGCTCGGGTGGACTCAGCGGCCGAGTACGCGGTCCAGGAAGTCCCGGTAGTTGCGGACCGCCATCCGCAGTTGCTCGGTGTCAGCCGAGCCGGCGTCCTGCCACCCGCCCAGCGTGCTCTTCTGGGCGGCCAGCGCTGAGGAGAGGGCCTGGATGGCCTCCTCCACCAGTGACTGCGCCTCACCGGCAGCAGCCTGCGGGTCGTCGACGAAACGCAGTTGCACGTCCCGCCAGCGGTCCCGGAAGCCCTGCGCGGTGTCCGTGTCGAGGAGCGTGGCCGCCTCGGTGGCGACTGTCGACCCGGCGGATCGGGACGTTCCGGCGGACTCCAGCGTGGGGCTGGTGTCGTCGCCGGGAACCGGTTCGCCGTCCGCGTCCGGGTCGACCATCTCGGGTGTCGCGCTGCCGTAGCCGGCCGCGCCCGCCGTGGCGGCGTCCCGGTCGCCGGTCAGGTCGCCGCGCCGCTCAGGGTCGCCGTCGGTGCTCCCCGGCGCGACGACGGTGCGCGCGGACGTGTCCGAGTCGTCCCGGTCGTCCAGGTCCGTGCGGTCGTCCAGGTTGGCGCGGTCGTCGACGTCCGTGCTGTCGTCCAGGTTGGTGCGGTCGTCGACGTCCGTGCTGTCGTCGACGTACGCGTCGCGGCGGTGCAACTCGGCGGTGGGGTCGGCGCGCAGGCCCTCCCGCTCACCGTCCTCGGCGCCGTCGCCCGGCTGGGCGGTCCGCTCGGCCCTCGGGTCCGGCTGATCCTGCGGGTGCGGGCTGGCCAGCGCGGAGGCGGCCACCGCGTCGGCCACCGTGGTGGCGCCGAACGTCGTCGGCAGCGGCCCCGGCTCGTGGAAACCGCCCTCGTCGGTGGACAGGCCGTCGCGCCGGTGGCGCGGGTCGGAGTCGTCGGTCAGCTCGTCCTCGGCCGGGTCGTACGCGGCGTCCCGGTCGGTGTCGTCGGCCCGCTCGTGGGCGGCGGTCTGGTCGTCGAAGGTGCCCCGGTCGTCGAGGGCGTCCTCCGGGACGTCGGAGCGGTCGGCCCGGTCGCCGGCCGGGGGTACCGGCACGGGCGCGGAGCGGACGGCCTCCGGGTGATCGTTGCTCACCTGCTGCTGCTCTTCCTGGCGCATCGGTGGCCTCCTCAGCGGCTCGTGGCGTCGTGGTCCGGGTGGTGGCGCTGTTCGGGCGTGCGGTGGCCGACCGGCTCCTCGCCCAGCAGGTCGGCGAAGAGTGCGCGGTAGTGCACGACCGCCTGCCGCAGCTCCTCGGTGCTGGCCTCGCCCCGGGAGTTGCGCAGGTGGATCTCGTGCGCGTCCCGGTAGTTGGTCAGAGTGCGGGCGTGTTCGACGGAGAGGTGGGCGATCTGGTCGGAGAAGTCACCGGTCGGGTAGCCCTGCTCCTCGATGAGCCGGGTGACCAGAACGTCTGCGTCGCCCACCGTCTCGCCGGGGGAGTCGATGAAGCGGACCTGGAGTTCCTCCCAGGCCGCGGCGTAGCGAGCCCGGGACTCCGGGGTGAGTGGGGTGAGCGTGAGCTCGGCATGCCGGCGTTCCCGGTCGCGCAGTTCGCGCTCCGCGGCGGACCGGCTGTCCTGTTCCGCCACCACCCGGTCGTACTCCGGCCCGAACCGGTTGCGCAGGGCCCGGCGGTTGTTGAGCGAGCGGGCGGCCACGGCCAGCACCGCGACGATCACCAGCACGACGAGCACGATGACGACTATCTGCGTGGGCGACATGGGCTCCTCCTTCGCCCTCTGCTATTCCCTCCGCGCAGTGATCGCCAATCCCGATCCGAGACACTTTCCTGACGAGGGGCGCAACCACTCACCAGCCGAGGCCTGATTCATCCCGGAAGCGGCGCTTGGGCGGTGACGACACGGGCGGTAGTGAAACAGCCTCCGATTACGTATCCTGCCCAAGGCGCCCGCGCCGGTGCCCGGCGACGCGGCCGGGCGCGCAGCCGGCAGGCGCGGTGCCCGGCGGTGCCGGCACCCCTCCTGCCACCCTGTACGGGCGAGGTCTGATGAAAACCCGCGACTGGCCGATCCGCTCGAAGCTGACCGCGTTGGTCGTCGCGCCGGTGACCGCGCTCCTGGCGCTGTGGATCTTCGCGACCACGCTGACCTTCGGTCCCGCCCTGAACCTTCTCTCCGCCCGCACCCTGTTGTACGACCTGGGTCGCCCCGGCGAGACGGTGGTCACCGAGCTGCAACGGGAACGCCGACTCTCGGTGGTGCAGCTCGCCGGCGACACCGAGTTGCCCGCCCTCGCCGAGCAGCGCGGGCGCACCGACCGGGCGGTCGCCGAGCTGCGCCGCCGGGTGGACGGGGAACCGCTGCGCGACGCCGCCGACGACCTGCTGGAAACCCGGGTCGACCAGCTGGTCAACTCCCTGGCGGCGCTACCCGACGGGCGGAGGTTCATCGACGAGCGCAAGGTGGACCGGGCCGGTGCGATCGGCCTCTACAGCGGCATGGTCGCCGCGGCCTTCCAGGCGTTCGCCGGCATGGCGACCCTCACCGACCCGGACATCAACCGGCAGGCGTTGGCGCTCACCGCGCTGGGTCGCTCCCGGGAACTGCTCGGCCAGAGCGACGCGCTGCTGGCCGGCGCGCTGACCGCCGGACGGTTCGCCGAGGGGGAGCACACGCAGCTCGTCCAGGCCATCGGCAACCAACGGTGGCTCACCGAGAGCGCCGTGGCAGACCTGCCCGAGAGCAGCCGGGTCGCGTACCAGCGGTTGACCGAGAGCGAGGCGTTCACCCGGCTGCGCAGCATGCAGGACGCCCTGGTCGTGCCCAACCGGTCCGGCCGGCCGACTGTCGACGCCGCGGCCTGGCAGGCCAGCCAGGACGCGGTACAGCAGCAGTTGCGGGACTTCGAACTGTCCGAGGCCGACGCTCTCGCCGACCGTTCGGTGCCGATGGCGGTCCGCATCCTGGTGCGGCTGGCCGCCGCCGGCGTACTCGGGCTCGTCGCAGTCGTCGTCTCGGTGCTGGTGGCGTTGCGGGTCGGCCGCACCCTGGTCCGCCGGCTCAGCGGCGTCCGCACCGCGGCGCTGGAGCTGGCCGAGCACCGGCTGCCCGACGTGGTGGCCCGGCTGCGCCGTGGCGAGCAGGTCGACGTCGCCCGGGAGGCACCGCCACTGGAGTACGGCCACGACGAGATCGGGGAGGTCGGGCGCGCCTTCACCGAGGTGCAGCGCACCGCCGTCCAGGCCGCGGTGGACGAGGTCACCCTGCGTCGCGGGCTCAACGAGGTCTTCCTCAACATCGCCCGACGCAGCCAGAGCCTGGTGCACCGTCAGTTGCACCTGCTGGACCGGATGGAGCGGCGTAGCGAGGACCCGGACGAACTGGCCGAGCTGTTCCAGGTCGACCACCTGGCCACCCGGCTGCGCCGGCACGCCGAGGATCTGGTCATCCTCGCCGGCTCCGCGCCCGGTCGGGGTTGGCGGAACCCGGTCGCGATGGTCGACGTGATCCGTGGCGCGATTTCCGAGGTCGAGGCGTACGAACGGGTGGACGTCAAGGCCGTGCAGCCGGCCGGCGTGCTCGGGCGGGCGGTCGGCGACGTCATCCACCTGCTCGCCGAGCTGTTCGAGAACGCCACCGCCTTCTCCCCGCCGGACACCCGGGTCACCGTCACCGGGGCGCAGGTGGCCGACGGGTACGCCCTGGAGATCACCGACCAGGGGCTGGGCATGTCCGTCGCGGCACTGGAGACCGCCAACACCCGACTGGCCAGCTCGCCCGAGTTCGACCCGGCGCAGAGCGCCCGACTCGGCCTGTTCGTGGTCGCCCGGCTGGCGGCCCGGCACGGCGTACGGGTGCTGTTGCGCCCATCCGGGGAGGGGGGCGTGACTGCCGTCGTGCTGGTCCCCGGCGACCTGGTCACCACCGAGCCGCCGGCCGGCCCCGACCCCGCCACGCTCGACACCGCGTCGGCCGACCCGAGCCGGCGGCTGGCCCGGACGGCGCGCCGGGGCGCCGTGACCCGTCCCCGTACCCGCCCGCCGACGGCCCCGTCCGCCAGCACGGCCCCGCCCGCCGGAGCGCCGACCTCTACCGTCGCACCCGCCGAGGGGTCGGCCACCCCCGACGAGCCGGACGACGAGCTGGATGGTCTGCCCCGCCGGGTGCGACGTCGTACCCCCGCCGCCCAGCCCCGCTCGACCGTCACCGACATGCCGTCGCCCCGCTCGCCGGAGGAGGTCCGCCAGGTGATGGCGGCGCTCCAGGCCGGCACGGCGCGCGGACGCGCCACCGCCATCACCCCGCCAGCGCCGACCGGCCCGCCAGCGCCGACCGGCCCGCCAGCGCCGACCGGCCCGCCAGCGCCGACCGGCCCGGCTGCATCGACCGGCCCAGCGCCGACCGGCCCGGCTGCATCGACCGGCCCGGCTGCATCGACCGGCCCGGCTGCATCGACCGGCCCGGCTGTGTCGACCGGCACGGCGGTCCAGGCGGCCTCCACCGACCCGCCGACGACCCCCGAACCCCCGACCGCGACTGAGAGGGACGCCTAGTGCGGCATTCGACGAAGCAGAGCGCCGGCCTGGACTGGTTGCTCGACGAACTGGTGCAACGGGTACCCGCCGCCCGCGAGGCGGTGGTGCTCTCCGCCGACGGCCTGCTGCTCGGCTGCTCGGCCGAGCTGGAGCGCTCCGACGCCGAGCACCTCTGTGCGCTCGCCGCCGGCTTCTCCAGCCTCGCCCGAGGCGCCAGCCGGCACGTGGACGGCGGCCCGGTCCGGCAGACAGTGGTGGAGATGGAGGAGGCGTACCTCTTCGTCACCGCCGCCGGGCAGGGTGCCTGCCTGGCCGTGGTGAGCGACGCCGACGCGGACATCGGGCTGGTCGCGTACGAGATGGCGATGCTGGTGATCCGCGTGGGGGAGAGCCTCGCCGCGCCAGCCCGATCGGCGGCGGGTGCCGGAGATGCGGACTGAACCGCCCGGGCCGCAGCACGAGTGGCTGGACGGTGAAGCCGGCCCGGTGATGCGCCCGTACACCCTCACCGGAGGCCGAGTACGCCCCGCCGTCGACGGATTCAACCTGGTCGCGTTCGTGTTGGCCGGTTCGGACGTCGACGCGACAAGCCACTCGCATCTGCTGCCGGAGCATCGACGGCTGGTCACGTTGGCCCACCGGCCGGTGTCGGTGGCCGAACTGGCAGCCGAGCTGGACCTCGCGGTCGGCGTGGTCCGGGTACTGCTCGGTGATCTCCTCGCCGAGGGCCTGGTCGCGGTGCACGAGCCGCCGGCCGCCGGCATCCTTCCCGACGACGACATCCTCAAGGCGGTGGTCAGTGGACTCCGTGCGCTATGACCAGGTGGGCACCAGCACCACCATCCCGCTGGCACTGAAGATCCTCATCGCGGGAGGCTTCGGAGCTGGCAAGACGACCTTGGTGAGCGCCCTGAGCGAGGTCCGTCCGTTGCAGACCGAGGAGGTGCTCACCGGTGCCGGGATCGGCACCGACGACCTCTCCGGCGTGGAGGGCAAGTCCACCACCACTGTGGCGATGGACTTCGGCCGCATCACCATCAACGAGGACCTTCAGGTCTACCTGTTCGGCACGCCGGGTCAGGACCGGTTCTGGTTCCTCTGGGACGAGCTGGCCTTCGGCGCGCTCGGCGCCGTGGTGCTCGCCGACACCCGGCGGTTGGCCGACTGCTTTCCTTCCATCGACTACTTCGAGCAGCGGGGAATCCCGTTCGTGGTGGGCGTGAACTGTTTCGACGACTCCCGCCGGTTCAACCTGGAGACCGTACGCCGAGCGCTCGACCTGGACCCGGACGTACCGATGGTGCTCTGCGACGCCCGGGACCGGCAGTCCGGGAAGATGGTTCTGATCTCTCTGGTGGAGCACGTCGCCCGACAGCGCGGCGAGCCGGTGCCGGCGGCCTGAGATCCGGGCCGGAAACCCGGTTAACGGGCGGGCAACGCGGGCAGCCTCTGGTTGGATCAACGAAGGTTGCCGGCGGAGGAGTTGGGCGTGAGCGGTCAGGGTGAGGTCGTCCACATCGGGGGTTACACCGCGCAGAGCGGCGGGCGGGGCAGCGGCATCGTCGCCGCGCGTCACGACCCGAGGACCGGGGCGCTGACCCCGCTCGGCACGGTGGCGGTCACCCCGTCCCCCTCCTTCCTGGTGCGGCACCCCACCCAGCCGGTGCTCTACGCGGTCAACGAGCTGACGGACGGCGAGATCAGCGCCTGGCAGGTCGGTGCGGACGGCGCGCTGGACCCGCTCGGCAGTCGGTCGACCGGCGGCGCGGAGCCCTGCCACCTGGCTGTGCTGCCCGGTGGCGGTCACCTGCTGGCGGCCAACTACGGCAGCGGCAGCATCGCGGTCTTCCCGCTCGACCCGCAGGGCGTGCCCGGCGAGCGCACCGACCTGGTGGTGCACGAGGGGCACGGCCCCGACCCGGAGCGCCAGGACCACGCTCACGCCCACATGGTCTCGCCCGGTGCGGGCCAGGGGCCGATCTTCGGCGTGGATCTCGGCACCGACTCGGTCTACCGGTACGACCTGGACGAGGCGACCGGACGACTGGTGCCGCGCGCGCCCCGGATGCGGACGAAGCCCGGCACCGGCCCCCGGCACCTGGCCCGGCACCCGGACGGACGGCGCTGCTACGTCGTCGGTGAGCTGGACGCGTCGGTCACCGCCTACGAGCTGACCGACGACGGCGCGTTGCACCAGCGCGGGCGGGTCGAGGCGAGCGAGCGCGCGGGTCACGTCCAGCCGTCGGAGGTCGCGGTCGCCCCGGACGGGCGGTTCCTCTACGTCGCCAACCGTGGGGTGGGGACGCTGGCGGTCTTCGCGGTGGCCGGGGAGTTGCCCGAGCTGGTGGCCGAAGTGGACACCGGAGGGGAGTGGCCCCGACACTTCGCCCTCATCGGGGAGCACCTCTACGTCGCCGACGAGCGGGCGGACATGGTGCGGGTGTTCCGTCGCGACGCCGACACCGGCGTCCTGGAGGCGGCCGGCGAGCCGGTGCCGGTGCCGAGCCCGACGTGCGTCCTGCCCTGAACGCTCGCTAAGAAGACGTGAGGGTGGCACTGGTTTGGCAACGCCGCGAGGCTGCCCCGTCACTCTGTGTTGCAAAAAAGTGGTCAACTGTTTCTCCTCCGTAACTTTAGTCCGAACGGATGTGGCAGAGACGGCACCTAGTACGCAAGATGGTCACCGTGTCAGCAGGCCGCCATCGCATGCGTTCGAAACTCCACCTAGCCGCCGCCGCCGCAACGGCGGGTGTGCTCGTCGTGACGACGGGCGCGTGGTTCGGTTACCAGGAGTTGATCCAGCCCAGCTGCTCGGGAGAGATCCGACTAGCCGTGGCGGTCGCCTCCGAACTCGCGCCAGCGGTGGACGCTGCCGCGTCCCAGTGGGTGAAGGACGGCGCGGCGGTGGGCCCGACCTGCATCCGCGTCGACGTGTCCGCGTCCGACCCGGTCGACGTGGCGGCCGTGGTGGCGGCCAAGCATGGGGCCCTGCTGGCCGGTGTGGGGCAGGCCAGTGGCACCGCCGTCAGCCCGGACGTCTGGGTGCCCGACTCCTCGACCTGGCTGCTGCGGCTGAAGAAGGACGCGACGGCGTTCGCTCCGACCAACGGCCAGTCCATCGCGCGCAGCCCGATCGTCGTCGCGATGCCCGAGCCGATCGCCACCCGACTGGGCTGGCCGGACAAGAAGTTCAACTGGACCGACCTGCTCAAGCAGGTCAACAACACCAGCTCTCCGCTGCGGACCGGAATCGTCGAGCCGACCCGCGACGCTGCGGGTCTGTCCGGTCTTCTCTCGCTGACCGCCGCGGCGAACGGCGCCGGCGGCGACGCCCAGCGCAACACCGTCGGGGCGCTCCGCGCACTGGCCACCGGGCGTTCCTCGCTCCGCAACGACCTGCTGGCCCGCTTCCCCACGGCCAACGACTCGACGTCCATCGCGAGCGGTCTCGGCGCGGCGGCTCTGTCCGAAGAAGACGTGATCGCGTACAACAGCAAGAAGCCGCCGGTGCCGCTGGCCGCGCTCTACATGGAGCCGGCGCCGATGCCGCTGGACTACCCGTACGCGGTCCTGCCCGGCATCGAGCCGAGCAAGGCGTCGGCGGCCAAGGTGCTCTACGAGCTGCTCACCAGCCCGACCTTCCGTAACCGGCTCGCCGCGCAGTCGCTGCGCGCGCCGGACGGCAACTGGGGCGATGGTTTCAAGGCGCCACAGGGTGCTCCGAGCCCGTCCGGCGGCGCGCCGACCGCACCGGCGAACGGCGGCACCGCGGCGGGTGGCCTCGACCCGGCCGCCATCCAGCGGGTCGTCTCCAGCTGGTCGATCGCCACCCAGTCCGGTCGGATGCTCGCCGTCATCGACGTCTCCGGCTCGATGAAGGACCCGGTGCCCAGCGCCAACAACCGCAGCCGGGAAGAGGTGACCGTCGACGCGGCCCGTCGCGGCCTCGGCCTCTTCGACGACTCCTGGTCGATCGGCCTGTGGACCTTCTCCACCAGGCTCGTCGGCAACCGGGACTACCGGGAGCTGGTCCCGATCGGGCCGCTCTCCGGTCAGCGGGCCCAGTTGGAGGGCGCGCTCGCCACCGTCAAGCCTTCCAGCGGTGACACCGGCCTCTACGACACCATGCTGGCCGCGTACCAGGCGGTGCAGGAAAACTGGCAGCCGGGCCGGGTCAACTCGATCGTGCTGTTCACCGACGGCAAGAACGAGGACGACAACGGCCTCAACCAGCAGCAGTTGCTCAGCAAGCTCAAGCAGATCGCCGACCCGGAGCGGCCGGTCCAGGTCATCATGATCGGTATCGGCGAGGGCGTCAGCAAGGCAGAGCTGGAGTCGATCACCAAGGTGACCGGTGGCGACGTCTTCGTCACGAAGGACCCGAGCGAGATCGGCAGCATCTTCCTCAGCGCCATCGCACGGCGTCCGCCAGCGCCGCGCTGATCCGACGCTCAGACGTCCAGGGGCCTGCCGTACCGTCGATTCGGTGTGGCAGGCCCCTTTTCGGCCACCAGGTTGTTGAAGAAAAGTGACGGCAATACGTCGGAAGCAATCGGCAGTCATAGTTGTCAAGGCAGGATGTCGACTGTTCCGGCATAGTCGGTCCGCCTCCGGACCGACCCGTCGGCCGGGGCCATCCTGTACAGAGTGGGAGGGCCGGTGAGCGTGGCGACACTGTTGACCCCCGCCACGTCGGCGGAGCCGGACGATCGACGCGCCGGGCTGGTGGCGCGCGCCGACGAACGGTCCTACGTCCGCGTTCTGGTGGTGCTGGACACCACCATCCTCATCATCGCGTTGCTGATCGGGTACGTCGCCCGTTTCGGTGACGACGAGCCGACCGGCTCGGAAATCCCGTACGTGCTGGTCGCCCCCGGGTTGGTGCTGGCCTGGCTGATCTCGCTCAAGGCGCTCGGCTGCTACGACGACCGGGTGATCGGCTACGGTGCGGACGAGTACCGGCGGGTCAGCTCAGCCAGCCTGCGCCTGGCCGGGGCGATCGCCATCATCGGCTACATCGCCGATGTCGGCGTCTCCCGGGGTTTCCTGGGCATCTCCTTCGCGGTGGGCACCGTCGGGCTGGAGGTGGCGCGGTTCGCCGCCCGTAAGCGGCTGCACCGGGCCCGCTCGCTGGGTGCCGGC
Organism: Micromonospora sp. NPDC005205; assembly: GCF_040608275.1. NCBI lineage: Bacteria > Bacillati > Actinomycetota > Actinomycetes > Micromonosporales > Micromonosporaceae > Micromonospora > Micromonospora sp. NPDC005205. The sequence goes on along the minus strand of NZ_JBEXHV010000016.1, from coordinate 101,913 downwards.
TGGTCCCGCAAGGTGCTGGTGGTCGGCGACACCGCTCACGTGTTGGAGTTGGTCCACACGCTGCGCCGCGAGCCGTACGCCGGCTACCAGGTGGTGGGCGCCTGCATCCCGGACGCGCTGCTCGCGCCGGTGGCGCAGCGGCTGGGTGACGTGCCGGTGGTGGGGTCCTTCCGGGGCATCCCGGAGGCCGCCACCGCCATCGGCGCGGACACGGTCGCGGTGACCGCCTCCGGTGAGCTGACCGCGGCCCGGCTGCGCCGACTCGGCTGGCAGTTGGAGGGGACCGGCATCGACCTGGTCGTGGCACCCGCGCTGACCGACGTCGCCGGCCCGCGCATCCACACCCGCCCGGTCGCCGGCCTGCCGCTGATCCACGTCGAGGCGCCCGAGTTCCGCGGGGTGCGCAAGCTGGTGAAGGGTTTCGTCGACCGGTCCGTCTCGTCGTTGGCGCTGGCGGTGCTGCTGCCGCTGATCGCGTTCATCGCGCTGGCCATCAAACTGGACAGCCGGGGCCCGGTGCTGTTCCGGCAGGTCCGGGTCGGCCGGGGCGGGCAGGAGTTCGGCGTGTTCAAGTTCCGCACCATGGTGGTGAACGCGGACGCGCTGCTCGCCGAGCTGACCGCGCGCAACGAGACCGACGGCCTGATGTTCAAGATGCGCCAGGACCCCCGGGTGACCCGCGTCGGCCGGCTGCTGCGCAAATGGTCACTGGACGAGCTGCCGCAGTTGGTCAACGTGCTGCTCGGGCAGATGAGCCTGGTCGGGCCCCGCCCGCCGCTGCCCTCGGAGGTGGCCCGTTACGACGGTGACGTGGCCCGACGGCTGCTGGTCAAGCCCGGAATGACCGGCCTGTGGCAGGTCAGTGGCCGCTCCGATCTGAGCTGGGAGGACGGCATCCGGCTGGACCTCTACTACGTGGAGAACTGGTCCCTCGCCGCCGACCTCACCATCCTCTGGAAGACCTTCGGCGCGGTGCTGAACGGCCGCGGCGCGTACTGACCACCGGTCACGGCTGCGGGCCGGTCCAGTCCAGGCAGACGACCACCGCGTCGTCGACCAGGTCACCCGACACGAACGCGCGCAGATCACCGATCAGCGACCGGACGGCGTCCAGGGGGGCCATCGGCCCGGTCCGGCGCAGGAACCGGTCCAGTGCCGTCTCGCCGTAGCGCATGTGCTGACCGGTGGCCTCCACCACCCCGTCGCTGACCACGAAGACCCGGTCGCCGCGCTGCAGCGGGAACTTCTGCTCGTGGTAGTCGGTCGCCTCGAACATGCCCAGCGGGAACTGCGCCTCCAGTGGCTGCTCGGTGACGTCCCCGTCGCGGAGCAGGACCAGCCGGGGTGAGCCGGCATCCACCACCGTCATCATCCCGGAGCGAAGGTCCAACTCCATCAGCAACGCGGAGAGGTGCTGCTCGCCCCGGTACAGGTCGTAGATGGCCTGGTCGGCGAGGGCGGCCTGGTCGGCCAGGCTCAGCCCGGCCCGACGCGCGTTGCGCAGCGCGTGGGTGGCCAGCGAGGTGAGCAGGGACGCGGCCACCCCCTCACCGGTGCCGTTGATGGTGGACAACCAGACCCGTTCCCCGTCGTCGGACCAGTCGAAGCTGTCGCCGCGCACCGCGTACGCCGGCTCCAACTGCCCGGCCAGGCTGAACGAGGGTCGGATCCGGCTGCGGCCGGGGAGCAGGTCCCACTGCATCTCGGCGGCCAGGGTGAGGCGTTGGGTGCGCTTGGCCGCCAGATAGACGTCGGTGCCGGCGGAGACCGCCGCCACCTCGTGGGCGAGCGCGGTGGCGATCTCGGCCAGCGCGGCGACGACGTCCCGGTCGTCCGGAACGGGTGACAGGCGCAGCACCCCTCGACGTTCGCCACGCATGGTGACCGGGATCCAGGCAGTGCCGTCGGCCAGTATCGGCGACTGGTGGTCGAAGGCGCGCCAGGCCGGGTGCCCGGGGCTGGTGATCGAGTCGTCCTCGCCGAGTGGCAGCAGCTCCGCGATCCGGTAGTCGACCTGGTAGAGCTCGACGTCGGTGATCCCGTACGACTGGGCGAGCACGTCCCCGATGCCACCGACGAGCCGGTCAGCTGGTGTCTCGTTCAAGGCACGTCGTGCCCGATTGACCGGTTCGCTCATCGTCAGTCCTTCACTGAAAGCTCGACCACCAGGAGGTTCGGAGTACTCTCGGGCCACCATGGCCGAACTGAACCGTCCGACGGACCCTGAGACGAGTATGGCTGCCGCACTGGATGTGACAGCCGCTGCCCTGCTGGGCATCTGGGAGTCTGCTCGGGAGGGGACCGCCAACCGCGTGTCCGGAGCCCAGTTGCGGGCGGTGATGGTGGTGGAGCAGTACGACGGAATCAACCTGCGTCGGCTCGCCACCCGACTCGACATGCTGCTCAGCTCCGCCAGCCGTCTCTGCGACCGGCTGGTCGCCGCCGGCATGCTGGAGCGTGAGCCGGGCCGCTTCGACCGGCGGGAGATCTCGCTGCACCTCACCCCGGAGGCTCGCCGGCTCGTCGCCGAGCTGCGGGCCGACCGCCAGGGCCAACTCGCCGCCGTGCTGGCCGGGATGAGCCGGGAGGGCCGCGACGCGCTGCTGCGCGGGATGCGGGAGTTCGACGAGACCGCCCGCCGCCAGCAGGCGAAGCACGCGCCGGCGTCGGATGAGCCGACGGACCAGGGGGACTGGCCGGACGGCCCGGACCGGCCCGGTGGGCGGTCGGGGGACTGGTCGGGCGATTCGGGTCGGCAGACCCGAACGGGGTGGACGGGTTCGTCGGGCGGTCCGGAACGATCGGTCGGCACCACCAGGGAGTGGCCGGGCGGCGGCCCGCCGGTGGCGCGTACCGCCTGATCGAGCCGGCCGGGCGGTCGCCCGGCCGCCGCCACGAGCGCGGCCCGCAGCCGGGCCTCGCCGAACATCGCCGCGTCGCGCGGGTCGCGCGCCTCGGTCACCCCATCGGTGTACGCGAGCAGCAGATCGCCCGGATCGAGGTGAACCAGGCTCTCGGCGAAGCGCCGGCCAGTGCTTCGGCCAGCCCGGGCACGGAGCCGGTCAGCGCGGGGCGATCAGCCGGCGCGGGCCAGCCAGCCTGCGGGCTGGGCGACGATCCGGCGGGCCACCGAGCCGGCGGCGCCTACCGCGGCGGCCTCCGCGCCGAGCGTCGACGGACGGACCGTGACCGGTGACCAGGCCGCGGTGAGCACCCGGGCACCGATCTCGGCGAGGACCGGGGGGCACAGCCAGGGCGCGAGCGCCGCGTAGCCGCCACCGAGCACCACGGTGTCCAGGTCGAGCAGATTGACGACGCCGGCCACCGCGACGCCGAGTGCCGTTCCGGCGTCGCGCAGCGCCCGCAGCGCGTCGGCGTCGCCGGCCTCGGCCAACTCGGCCAACCGGGCCGTCGCGGTGTCTGCGGGAAGCTCCGCCCGGGCCAGCCCGGCGGCGGCCACGATCGCCTCCTGGCCGGCGTACTGCTCCAGGCAGCCCTGCCCGCCGCAGCGGCACGGACGGCCCTCGGGGTGCACGGGAAGGTGCCCGATCTCGCCGCTCCACCCGCGTACGCCGCGAAACAGCGCGCCGTCCAGCACGATGCCGGCACCGATGCCCACCTCGCCGGAGATGTGCAGGAAGCTTGACCTGCCGGTGGGCTGCGAGTGCAGCTCGCCGAGCGCCGCGAGGTTGGCCTCGTTGTCCACCACCAGTGCGGGGATGCCGGGCACCTGCTCGATCAGCGGAGGGTGCTCGGCGAGCAGCGCCGGCACCGGCACGTCATGCCAGCCGAGGTTCGGCGCGAGCCGGACCAGCCCGGCGTCGTCCACCAGGCCGGGCACCGCCAGGGCGGCCCCGACCAGGGTGAGGCCGCGCTGGGCGGCGTCCTCGCGGGCTGCCCCGGCCATCTCGACAAGGCGGGCCAGGGCGTCGGCGGGGGCCACCGGGCGCAGGTCGGCCCGGTGCACGGTGCGGTGCCGGACCTGGCCGGCGAGGTCCACCACGCAGACCGCCAGGTAGTCCACGTTGACCTCCAGCCCGAGCCCGGCCGGCCCCTGATCGGCCAGGACCAGTCCGCGCGCCGGGCGGCCGGCGCCCGAGCGGGGCGCGGGGTCGGACTCACTGACCAGCCGGCCGGCGAGCAGGTCCTCGACCACCGCGGACACGGTGGCTCTGGTCAGGCCGGTCGCGGTCGCCAGGTCGGCCCGGGAGGGAGGTCGGTCGGCCGTGGCGATCCGGCCGAGGACCAGGGCGAGGTTGAGCTCGCGCAGGCTGCCCTGACGGACAGCGCCGGCAGGGGCGTGGGTGAGGCTCACCCCTTGACAGTGCCATAGGGTGGGCAAATAATTCAATCGCTGAACAAATAGCGGACAACACCACCCCGGAGGTTGCTCATGGCACCCCGTCCCACCCCCGCCGACAAGTTCTCCTTCGGGCTCTGGACCGTGGGCTGGCAGGCCCGCGACCCGTTCGGTGACGCCACCCGTCCCGAGCTCGACGCGGTCGAGGCAGTGCACCGGCTCGCCGAGCTGGGCGCGTACGGCATCACCTTCCACGACGACGACCTGATCCCGTTCGGCGTCGACGCGGCCACCCGGGACCAGCACATCGCCCGGTTCCGCAAGGCCCTCGACGAGACCGGCCTGGTGGTGCCGATGGTCACCACCAACCTCTTCACCCACCCGATCTTCAAGGACGGCGGCTTCACCAGCAACGACCGCGACGTCCGCCGGTACGCGCTGCGCAAGGTGCTGCGTCAGGTCGACCTGGCCGCCGAGCTGGGTGCCAGCACGTTCGTCATGTGGGGTGGCCGCGAGGGCTCCGAGTACGACCTCGCCAAGGACGTCCGCGCCGCCCTGGACCGCTACCGCGAGGCCGTCAACCTGCTCACCCAGTACTCCATCGACAAGGGCTACAACCTGCGGTTCGCGCTGGAGCCCAAGCCCAACGAGCCGCGCGGCGACATCCTGCTGCCGACCATCGGGCACGCGCTCGGCTTCATCTCGCAGTTGGAGCACCCCGAGCTGGTCGGCCTCAACCCGGAGGTCGGGCACGAGCAGATGGCCGGGCTCAACTACGCCCACGGCATCGCCCAGGCGCTCTGGCAGGGCAAGCTGTTCCACCTGGACCTCAACGGCCAGCGCGGCATCAAGTACGACCAGGACCTGGTCTTCGGCCACGGTGACCTGATGAACGCGTTCGCCCTGGTGGACCTCCTGGAGAACGGCGGCCCCAACGGCGGTCCGGCCTACGACGGCCCCCGGCACTTCGACTACAAGCCGTCCCGCACCGAGGACATGGACGGCGTGTGGGCCTCCGCGGCGGCCAACATGAGCACCTACCTGCTGCTCAAGGAGCGGGCAGCGGCGTTCCGCGCCGACCCCGAGGTGGTCGAGGCGCTCGCCGCCAGCAAGGTCGGCGAGCTGAGCACGCCGACGCTCAACGACGGCGAGGGCTACGAGGAGCTCCTTGCCGACCGGTCCGCGTTCGAGGACGTCGACGTCGACGCGGTGGCCGCCCGGGGCTTCGCCTTCGTCCGGCTCAACCAGCTCGCCGTCGAGCACCTGCTCGGCGCCCGCTGAGGCCCCGCCATGCCGTTGGTCGCGGGCGTCGACTCGTCCACCCAGTCCTGCAAGGTGGTGATCCGGGACGCGGAGACCGGTGCCCTGCTCCGGCAGGGCCGGGCACCGCACCCGGACGGCACGGAGGTCGACCCGGAAGCCTGGTGGCAGGCGCTGCGTAGCGCCGCCGACCAGGCCGGCGGGTTGGCCGACGTGGCGGCGATCTCCGTCGCCGGCCAGCAGCACGGCATGGTGTGTCTCGACGAGGACGGCCGGGTGGTCCGCCCGGCGCTGCTGTGGAACGACACCCGGTCCGCCGACGCCGCCGCCGACCTCATCGAGGAGGCCGGCGGCGGCTCGGCCGGGAGTCGGTTCTGGGCCGAGGCCACCGGCAGCGTTCCGGTGGCCAGCTTCACCCTCACCAAGCTGCGCTGGCTGGCCACCCACGAGCCGGAGCGGGCAGCCCAGGTGGCGGCCGTCTGCCTGCCGCACGACTGGCTGACCTGGCGGCTCGCCGGAGCACCAGGGCTGGACGCGCTGCGTACCGACCGGGGTGATGCCAGCGGCACCAGCTACTGGTCGCCGGCCACCGGGCAGTACCGGCTGGACCTGCTGGAGCGGGGCTTCGGCCGGCGGTTGGTGCTGCCCGAGGTGCTCGGTCCGGCGGATTCGGCGGGAAAGCTGTCCGACGTACTGGGTGGGCCGGGCGGGGCCCTGCTCGGTGCGGGCACCGGGGACAACGCCGCCGCCGCGCTCGGTGTCGGCGCCGGGCCCGGTGACGTGATCGTCTCGATCGGCACCTCCGGCACCGTGTTCAGCGTCGCCGACGTGCCCGCCGCTGACGAGAGTGGTGCGGTGGCGGGCTTCGCCGACGCGTCCGGTCGCTTCCTGCCGCTGGTCGCCACGCTCAACGCGGCCCGGGTGCTGGACGCCGCCGCGGCGATGCTCGGCGTCAACCTGGACGAGCTGGCCGAGCTGGCGCTCTCCGCGCCAGCCGGGGCGGACGGGCTGGTCATGGTGCCCTACCTGGAGGGTGAGCGGACGCCGAACCGACCGCTCGCCACCGGCGCGGTGCACGGCCTGACCCTGCGTACGTCGACCCCCGCGCACCTGGCGCGGGCCGCCGTGGAGGGCATGCTCTGCGCGCTCGCCGACGGGTTGGACGCGCTGACCGCGCAGGGCGCGACCGCTCGCCGGGTCATCCTGATCGGCGGCGGGGCCCGGTCGGCCGCGGTGCGGCAGATCGCCCCGCAGGTCTTCGGCTGCCCGGTCGTCGTCCCGCCGGCCGGGGAGTACGTCGCCGACGGTGCCGCCCGTCAGGCCGCCTGGGTCGCCCTGGGCGGCGACGCGCCACCGGTCTGGGCGGTCGAGGGCACCGAGGAGTACGCGGCGGCGGCCGTCCCCGCGGTGCGCGACCAGTACGCCGCGGCACGCGGGTTGGTGCTCGACCGGCGCTGACCGTCGGGATCGACGCGCGGGTGGGTGCCGGTCGACGGTGACCGGCACCCACCCGCGTGACGACCTCCTGCACACGGTCTGGTTGGCTGCCGGTCATGACGGTGACCAGTGGCGGGCCCGGCCTGCGCCCGCACGGTCGGGGCGGTGGGCGGGCGCACCGGTTGTACAGCGTGGCGGTGTTCGTGCTGCTCGCCTCGCTGGACAACGTGGCGATCGGGCTGGTCCCCCCGCTGTACGGCCCGATCTCCGACGCGTTCGACGTGTCCGGTCGGCTGCTCGGCGTGGTCACCGCGGTCAGCTTCCTGGTCAGCGCGGTCGCGGCGGTCGGCTGGGCGTACGTCGGAGACCACACCAACCGCAAACCGCTGCTCATGGTGGGCACCCTGCTCTGGGCGGCGGGCACCGGCGGCAGCGCGCTCGCCGGCGGCTACCTGACGTTCCTGGCCGCGCAACTGGTCGCTGCGGTCGGTCTCGGCGCGGTCGGCTCGGTGGGCTTCTCCGTGGTGACCGACCTGATCTCGCCGACCCGACGCGGGCTGGTGATGAGCTTCTGGGGGCTCTCCCAGGGGGTCGGCACCCTCGCGGGCACTCTCCTCGGTGGGCTGCTCGGGGCTGCCGACTGGCGTCGGCCGTTCCTGCTGTTGACCGGCGTCGGCCTCGTCGCCACGGTGGCCTACCTGTTCACGTACGACGTCCGGCGTGGCCAGAGCGAGCCGGAACTGGCCGGCAGGTTGGACGCCGGCGCCGAGTACGACTACCGGATCACCCGCGCCGACCTGCCGCGCATCCTGGCCCGACGGACCAACCGGTGGCTGATCCTGCAGGGTCTGACCGCGCAGGCCGCGTTCGGCTCGTTAGTCTGGCTGCCGGTGCTGTTCGCCGAACGGGCCGAGGCCCAGGGCTACTCCACGTCGACAGCTGTGGTGGTGGGCAGCGTCTTCGCCACCCTGTTCCAGCTCGGTGGGGTGCTGTCCATCGTGGGCGGGCTGATCGGTGACGCCGTGCAACGGCGTACTCCGCGAGGTCGGGCACTCGTCGCCTCGATCGGCATCCTCGCCGCGCTGCCGTTCTACCTGGTGTTGTTCTTCGTGCCGGTGACCATCGACGTGCCGGACGGCGCGAGCGGCGGCGCGGTGGTGGGTGCGGTACTGGCCAGTGTGTTCACCGAGCCGTCGGTCGGGCTGAGCCTGCTCACCGCCATCGTGGCGCTCGCGTTGACGTCGGCCAACTCGCCGAACTGGTTCGCGTTGATCGCCGACGTCAACCCACCGGAGCACCGGGGCACTGTCTACAGCCTGGGCAACCTGGTGAACGGGGTCGGTCGCGCCGCCGGGAACGGGCTGGTCGGGGTGGCCTTCCAGGCGCTGCGAGCGGCTTTCCCGCCACCGCTGAACTTCGCCGTCGGGCTGGCCGCGTTCCAGCTCTTCTTCATCCCGACGGGGGTCATGTACTGGCTCGCCTCGCGAACCTCACCGGCGGACATCGACAACGTGCACGACCTGCTGCACGCCCGGGCCGACCGCCTCTGACCGCCTCTGACCGCCGACGTACTCTCCCTGATCCCCGCAACATCAGGGAAGGTGCTGCCTTGGGCGAGCGTGAGGGGCCAACATCCCTGATGTTGCGCGGATCTTGGCCCCTCACGGCGTGCGGATCAGCCCCGCAGCCAGACGGTGACGTCGGCCGGGAGCGCACCGTCGTCGTCCAGGGGCGCGCTGGCGGCGAGCACCTCGGCGTTGGCCGGCACCGGCAGCGGGGCGGCACCGAAGTTGGTCAGCACGGTCAGCTCACCGTTGCGGAAGCTCAGCACCTCGTCACCCGAGGACAACCACTCCAGGGTGCCGCGACCCAGCCCGTGGGCACGGCGCAACCGCAACGCCGTGCGGTACAGCTCGTACGTCGAACCGGGCACGTCGCGCTGGCGGTCCAGCGCGTACTCCGCCCAGAGCGCGGGCTGCGGCAACCAGCTCGCGTCGGTCGGCCCGAAGCCGTACGACGGGGCGTCGGCCTCCCACGGGATCGGCACCCGGCAGCCGTCCCGGCCGCGTTGGGTGTGCCCGCTGCGTGCCCAGGTCGGGTCCTGCCGGGCCTCGTCGGGCAGTGTGGTGTGCTCGGGCAGCCCCAGCTCCTCACCCTGGTAGAGGTACGCCGAGCCGGGCAGCGCCAGCATCAGCAGGGTGGCCGCCCGGGCCCGGCGCAGACCGAGTGCGGCGTCCGGCTGCGGGTCGCCGATGCCGATGCCATTGGGGCGTACGGTGCCGATCGGCAGGCCGAGCCGGGAGGCGTGCCGCACCACGTCGTGGTTGGACAGCACCCAGGTCGTCGGTGCGCCCACCGAGTCGGTCGCCTCCAACGAACGGGTGATCACCGCGTACTGCGCCGGTGCGCTCCATGCGGCGAGCAGGTACTCGAAGTTGAACGCCTGGTGCATCTCGTCCGGGCGGACGTAGCGGGCCAGCCGCTCGGCCGGTTCCACCCATGCCTCGGCGACCAGCACCCGCTCGCCGGGGTAGCTGTCCAACACCTGCCGCCACTGCCGGTAGATCTCGTGCACGCCGTCCTGGTCCCACATCGGCGGGCGGGGCTTGTCGATCTCGTTACCGGAGAGGATTTCCTGCGGCTCCTGCCAGTCGGCCAGGTCGGCCTGCTTGATGAGGCCGTGCGCGACGTCGACCCGGAAGCCGTCCACGCCGCGGTCCAACCAGAAGCGCAGCACGTCCAGGAACTCCGCGTGCACCTCCGGGTTGTCCCAGTTGAGGTCCGGCTGCCCGGTGTCGAACAGGTGCAGGTACCACTGGCCGGGCTGTCCGTCGGCGTCGACCGTCCGGGTCCAGGCCGGACCACCGAAGACGCTCTGCCAGTCGTTCGGCGGCTGGTCGCCGGCCGGACCACGGCCGTCCCGGAAGACGTACCGGGACCGTTCCGCGCTGCCGGGCGCGGCCGGCAGCGCGGCCTGGAACCAGCGGTGCGCCGACGAGGTGTGGTTCGGAACCAGGTCGACGATCACCCGCAGGTTGCGGGCCCGGGCCTCGGCGATCAGCTTGTCCGCGTCGGCGAGGGTGCCGAACAGCGGGTCGATGTCGCGGTAGTCGGCCACGTCGTAGCCGGCGTCGGCCTGCGGCGAGGGGTAGAAGGGGGAGAGCCACACCGCGTCCACGCCCAGCTCGACCAGGTGGTCGAGGCGGGCGGTGATGCCGGGCAGGTCACCGATTCCGTCCCCGTCCGAGTCGGCGAACGAGCGGGGGTAGATCTGGTAGATGGCGGCCTCGGTCCACCAGCCGGTGGCCGGGGGACCGGAGGGGGTCTGCTGCGTCGGGTCGGTGTTCAGGGTCGTCTCCTGTGTTGCGGTGTGTGGACTTCAGTGTGCCCGGGGTGGTGCCGTCGAGTCCCGGACCACCAACCGGGTGGGCAGGACCACCGGAGTGTCGCAACCGGCACCCCGTTGACTGACGATGGGCCCCGGAGGCCGGGCCCCGAGCGGGTCGAGCAACATCTGGGCGGCCAGCCGGCCCTGCTCGGCAGCGGGCTGGGCGACGGTGCTGAGCCCGAGCACACCGGCCAGGTCGTGGTCGTCGATGCCGACCACGCTGACGTCCTGCGGCACCCGCAGCCCGACGTCGCGCAGGGCGGTCATCGCGCCCATCGCCATCTCGTCGCAGGCGGCGACGATCGCGGTCGGTGGCTCGCCGCGGGCCAGCAACTCGGCGGTGGCCCGGTTGCCACCGTCGATGGTGAAGGTGGACTCGATGTCCAGGGTGGGGTCGGGTCGCAGGCCGGCGGAGCGCAGCGCCGCCTGGTAACCCCGGCGTCGGTCGAGGTGGGTGGTGAAGGCCAACTCGTCGTCCGGGTCGCCGGAGATGTGGGCGATCCGGTGATGGCCGAGGTCGATCAGATGCTTGGTCGCGACCCGCGCGGCCGCCACGTCGTCGATCCGTACGCACGGCCAGTTGGGCACTCTGCTGCCCGAGCTGATGGTGACACCGGGCAGTTCCAGCGTGGCCAGCGCGGTCAGGTCGGCCGGACGCAGCGGTGTGGCGACCAGCATCATGGCGTCCACCCGTTTGTGCAGGTTGGCCGTCCGCAGGACCCGCTGGCGGACCTGCTCCCGGCCGCCCAGGTTGTAGAGCAGCAGGTCGTAGCCGGACTGGTGGAGGTACTCCTCGACCGCCTCGACGACGGTGCTGAAAAACCAGCGGGTGATCCGGGGGACCACCACCGCTACCGTGCCGGTCCGGCCCCCGGCGAGCCGGGACGCGCTCGGCGAGACCTCGTAGTCGAGTTGCTCGGCGGCGGCGAGCACCCGGCGCCGGGTGGCGGCCGAGACCGTCGGCAGTCCGCGCAGCGCCCGCGAGACGGTGGCCGTGGAGACTCCGGCCAGCCGGGCCACATCATCGATCCTCGTCACGGTTTCCCCCGCTCGGTGCCCGGAGCGCCCGCCGCCGCCCGAGGGGCCAGGCGGCGGCGGGCGCGCGGTCAGCCCTTGACGCTGCCGGCGAGCAGACCTCGCACGAAGAAGCGCTGCAGGGACAGGAACACGATGAGGGGTACGACGATGCTGACGAACGCACCGGCGGTCAGGCGCTGCCACTCGTTGCCCCGGGTACCGGCCATCTCGGCGAGCCGGACGGTCAGCGGAGCGGTCTCGTCACCGCCACCCGCGAAGATCAGCGCGACCAGCAGGTCGTTCCAGACCCAGAGGAACTGGAAGATGCCGAACGCCGCCAGCGCCGGGGTGATCAGCGGCAGCACGATGGTGCGGAAGATCTTCGGGTGGGTGGCCCCGTCGACCCGGGCCGCCTCCATCAGGTCCCCCGGCAGTTGCGAGATGAAGTTGTGCAGCAGGAAGACGGCGAACGGCAGCGCGAAGCAGGTGTGGGCGAACCACACCTGGGCGAACTTCTGCTCGTCGACCAGGTCCCAGGCCGGCATCAGGGTGACGCCGCCGAGGCTGACCCCGGTGGAGAAGAACCTCAGCAGCGGCACCAGGGCCATCTGCAACGGCACGATCTGCAACGCGAAGATCGCGATGTAGACCCAGTCCCGGCCGCGGAAGTTGATCCACGCCAGCGCGTACGCGGCGAGGCACGCGAAGGCGAGCGGGAACAGCACCGACGGGATGGTGATCGCCAGCGAGTTGATGAAGGAACCGGCGAGCTGCCCGGAGGACGACGAGCGCCCGAACAGGACCTGCTCGTAGTTCTCGAAGGTGAACTGCGGGTTGGTGAAGGCCGTCCACCAGCCGGTGGTCTTGATCTCGTCCTCCGGGCGGAGGGAGGAGACGAGCAACCCGAAGGTCGGGATGGTCCAGACCACCGCGATGACGATCGAGACGAGCGTCGCGGTGCGGCTGTTCAACCGCTTGCGGACCCGGCCGGCCGCGCTGGTCGGGGTGCCGTCGGTCTTCTGGGTGCCGGCGGCGACGGTGGGCGTTGCGGTGGTCATCTCAGCCCTCCCGCTGTTGACGGAGGTTACGGATCTGGTAGATCACGACCGGGATGACCAGGAGGAAGAGGAAGACCGCGAGCGCGGAACCCCGCCCGTTCTCGCTGTACCGGAACGCCTGGTTGTACATCTCGTTGGCGATCACGCTGGTGTCGTAGTTGCCGTTCGTCGAGGTCCGGACGATGTCGAAGACCTTGAGCGTGGCGATCGTGAGGGTCACCATCACGACGATCAGCGCCGGTCGGATGCTCGGCATGGTGATCTGCCAGAACATCTGCCACGGGCTGACCCCGTCGAGCCGGGCGGCCTCGACGATGTCGCCGGGGATCGCCTTGATCGCGGCGGAGAGCACCACCATGGCGAAGCCGGCCTGGATCCAGACCATGATGACGATCAGCAGCAGCGTGTTCAGCGGCGATTCGAGCAGCCACTGCTTGGGCTCACCGCCCAGGCTGACCACGATCTGGTTGAGCAGACCGATCTGGTCGCCCTCACCTCGGTAGGCGTAGACGAACTTCCAGATGATGCTGGCGCCGACGAAGGAGATGGCCATCGGCAGGAAGATCAGTGACTTGGCCACGGACTCGAAGCGGGCCTTGTCCACCAGTACGGCGTAGATCAGGCCGAAACCGGTCGCTACCAGCGGGACCAGGAGCACCCAGATCAGGGTGTTGATCAGGACCCGGACGATCGCGTCGTCGGAGAACATCCAGCCGAAGTTGTCCAACCCCACCCACTCCGTGCTGGTCCTGTTCATCAGGGAGAGCAGCACGGTGCGGATGGCCGGCACGACCAGACCGATGGTGAGCAGCAGCAGCGTCGGCAGCAGGAAGAAGAGCGCGAAGATCCCCTCCCGCTGCTTGGGTCGACGGGGAAGTGGAGCACCACTAACCGAGGCAGCGACGAGCTGCGCCTCCCGTCGCCGGGCGAACCAGGCCGGCACCACGTCGAGCAGCAGTAGGAGACCACCCACCACCAGCACGAAGGCGACCAGCCCGTACATCAGCATGAGGAGCTTCGGCTGCTGATCGGCGAAGTCGAACTCCATCAACCCTCCCTTCCGGGTCCACCGCGGCCGGTGGCCCGGCCCGCGTCAGCGGACCGGGCCACCGCCGGGGATTACTTAGGCCAGCTGCTCTCGATGCCCTGGAGCACCGGGGCGGTCGCCTTGCCGTTCAGCCACTCGACCATGCCCTTCCAGAACGTTCCCGCGCCGACGGCGGCCGGCATCAGGTCGGATCCGTCGAAGCGGAAGGTGCCCGTCTTGTCCTGGAGGATCTGGACGGAGAGCTTGTCGATCGGGCTGGCGACATTGGCGATGTCCAGCTTGTTGTTCGCCGTGACCCAGTTGCCGAGCTTCGCGCGGCTGTTCACGTACTCCGCCGAGACGAGGTAGGTCTGCACGGCCTGGACCTCGGGACGGTCGGCGTAGCCGACGACGAACTCGCCTGCGCCCAGCACCGGCTTGCCCTTGGCCGGGTCGATGGCCGGGAAGTAGAAGGCGAAGGCGTCGCCGTCCTCGGCCACCTTGGTGCCCTCGGGGAACTGGTTGGCGTAGAACGACGCCTGTCGGTGCATCGCGCACTTGCCGGTGGTCACCGGCAGGCCCGCCTCCTGGAAGGCGGTGGTGGTGATGCTCTTGACCCCGCCGAAGCCGCCGTTGACGTACTTCTCGTTCTTGAGGATGCTGCCGGCGCGGTCGACCGCGTCGACGATCTTCGGGTCGTTGAACGGGATGGCGTGGGTGGTCCACTGGTCGTAGACCTCGGGACCCTGCGTACGCAGGACCACGTCCTCGATCCAGTCGGTGGCCGGCCAGCCGGTGGCGTCACCGGACTCGACGCCCGCGCACCACGGCTTGATGCCGCTGGCGGCGATCTTGTCGCTCAGGGCGATGAGCTGGTCCCAGGTGGTCGGAACCTCCCAGCCCTTCTCCTTGAACGTCTTCGGCGAGTACCAGACGAAGGACTTCACGTTGGCGCCGAGCGGTACGCCGTAGAGCGTCCCGTTCACGGTGCCGTACTTCAGCCAGTCGGCCGGCATGTTCTGCTCGGCGAGGGCCTTGGTGTCGGCGCTGAGGGACTTCAGCTTGCCGGCGTCCGCGAAACGCTTCACCAGGCCCGGCTGCGGCACGAAGGCGATGTCGGGGGCGTTGCCACCGTCGACCCGGACGGGGAGCTGCGCCTCGAACTCGCCGCTGCCCTCGTAGTCGATCTCGATGCCGGTGCAGTCCTCGAACGACTTCCAGGAGTTCCTGAGCAGGTCGGCCTCGGCGTCACGGATGGACGCGTAGATGGAGACCTTCTTGCCGTCGTGGCCCTCGTACTTGTCGTATGCGGCGCACTCCGCGGAACCCGCTTTGCTGCTCTTCTTGTCGTCGCCGGTACCGCAGGCGGTGGCGCTGAGCGCCAGCCCGACTACACCGGCGATCACGAAGGCCTGGCGTGGTCTGGTAAAGACCGCCATGCCGTCCTCCTTCCTAGCCGGCGCGGTCGTGCTGGTGACCCGTCGCCGGTCCGATTGGGCGTGCACACATGTAAGCGCTTGCATCCGGCCCGGTCCACCCCCTGTCAGACACGAGCGAGTAACAATCCGGAAACCTGCGGGCTGCCTGGTGGGCGCGCGTCCGGGACAAGCTGAGGACTCTTTCGAAGATTGACGATATCTGTCAGGCTAGCCTCACCGCATCGAAGGTTTTCGACATAGGAGGAGCTGTATGCGAAAGCGGTGGATCAGCCTGTTGGTGACGGGTCTCCTCGTCGGGGGAGCGCTGGTGCCGGCGACCCCGGCCCTGGCCGCGCCGACCTTCAGGGTGCCGTTCCCGTGCGGGCAGTCCTGGTCCGGGCAGACCCGGTCGGACCACAGCCCGGCGTACGCCGTCGACTTCAACCGCACCGACGACCAGGGCGACCCGGTGGTGGCGAGCGCCCCCGGCACCGTCGACCGGGTGACCGACCTCGGCGGCACCAGCTACGGCAAGTACGTCCGAATCAACCACGGGGGCGGTTACAGCACGTACTACGCCCACCTCAGCGGCTTCAACGTCTCCGTCGGGCAGACGGTCGGGTACGGCAAGGTGATCGGCTGGGTCGGCAGCACCGGCGGATCGACAGGCCCCCACCTGCACTACGAGCAGCGCCTCAACGGCGCCGACATCCAGGTCCGCTTCAACGGCAGCCTCGCGCTGTACTGGGGCACCAAGAGCTACACCAGTAACAACGGGTGCTCCTCGGGCGGCGGCAACGGCACCGTCGACACCAGCGGCACGCCGCTGACCGTCCGCTCCGGCCCCGGCACCGGGTACGCCTCGGTGGGCACCGTCGCCGACGGCACCCGGGTGACGATCGCCTGCCAGACCAGTGGCACCACGGTCACCGGCACGTACGGCACCAGCTCGATCTGGGACCGGATCGGCTCCGGCCGCTACATCGCCGACGCGTACGTGTACACCGGCTCCGACGGCTACATCCCGGGCGTGCCCCGCTGCTGACCCGGTGACTGTCACGGTCCCCGGCGGGCGTCGCCGCCGGGGACCGTGCGGTCAGTTGTTGAGCTGCCAGATCGCCAGGTTCAACGCGGCGGCGAAGGTGACCCAGGCCCAGTACGGCAGCAGCAGCGCCGTCGCCACCCGGGACACCCGGGCGAACAGCACCACGGTCAGGCCGATCGCCAGCCACATCAGCACGATCTCGGCGAACGCGAGACCGTACTGCCCGGCGCCGAAGAACAGCGGGGTCCAGATCGCGTTGAGCACCAGTTGAGCGGTCCACGCCCAGAGGGCGGGGGGAGAAGCCGACCCGGCGCCAGACCAGCCAGCCGGCCACCGCGATCAGCGCGTAGAGAAATGACCAGACCGGGCCGAAGAGCCACGAGGGCGGGGCCCAACCGGGCTGCCGCAGGTTCGCGTACTCCCCGGTGGTGCCCTGCACGCCCAGGCCGCCGATCGCGGCCGCGACGAAGACCGCCGCCGCGAAACCGGCGAGGGCGAACCACGCCCGCCGCCCGGAGGTAGCCGGCGCGTCCTGAGACATCTCCATGGTCGAGATATTTCCCCTCGGGGTCGGCTCAAACCGCCGAGCGGAAGGGCGGTTCACCGGGCCGGCAGCCACAAAAAAGCGCCGGGATCGCCGCGGCCGGTGCTTCTGTCGGGAGGACGAAGCTCCGGTCGCGGCGACCCCGACGGGTCCCGGTGTTAGAGGTACGAGCGCTAATTGAAGATGCTGACACCACCCGGGCCGACCAACAGCCCGACGACGATGAGGACGATGCCCCACAGGATCTGCCGGCGGAACAGCGCGAGGATGCCGGCGACCACGAGTACGACTGCGAGAATCCAGAGAATCAGCTCCATGACCTCTGACTACCCGACTGGCCGATCGGGGAAACCTGGTCGGTGTCGAGTTGATCGCCAACGTGAAAGACGCTGTACGCCTGCTTGATCACCGGGTGCGCGACGTTGCGGACGCGTACCCCGCCGGGGGTCGTGCCGCGCTCGGTGCCGGCGTGCGCGTGCCCGTGCACGGCCAGCGCCGTGGGCGCCGAGTCGATCGCCTGCCCCAGCTGGTACGACCCCAGGAAGGGGTAGATCTCCAACGGCTCGCCGGCCAGCGTGTCCGGCACCGGCGAGTAGTGGGTGAGCGCGACCAGCATGTCGCAGTCCAGCGAGCGCAGCGCCGCACCGAGACGGTCGGCGCTCTCGGTGGTGGTCCGTACGAAGGCCTTCATCTCCGGCTCGCCGAAGTCGCTGGCGCACCGCCCGGCGAACCCGCCGCCGAAGCCCTTGACGCCGGCGATGCCGAGCCGGCCACCCGCGCAGTCCAGCACGACGCCGTTGCCCTCCAGCACCGTAATGCCCGCGTCCTGGAGCACCTTGACCACCTGTGGCACCTGGTCACACTGGTGGTCGTGGTTGCCGAGCACTGTCACCACCGGTACGGCCAAGCCGCCGAACTCCTCTGCCACGCAGCGCGCCTCGGCCTCGGTGCCGTGCCGGGTCAGGTCCCCGGCCAACAGCAGCACGTCGGCGCACTCCGGCAGTTCCTCCAGCGCCGGTCGGAACCGGCCGACCACGTCCTTGTCCAGATGCACGTCGCCCACAGCGGCAATCCGGATCACCATGGAACCTCCCTCAGGGCAGTTGCTCGATCTCCGTGGGCGCTTGGGCGCGGATCACCCCGATGTCGCTGGTGACCGGCACGTCCGGGAAGCGCTCGGACACCCGACGCAGGATCTCGTCCCGTCGGTGCGGACTCTCCACCTCGCCGTAGAGCACGAGGGCGCGTTCCCGTCGAACCACTGTGATTCCCTGTTCGGCGACCGCGGGGTCCTCGACGAGCAGCCGTTGGATCTCCGCCTCGACGTACTCGTCGGGTGGCCCGGTGTCGATGTCCCGATGGTGGGTCACGATGTCCCCTCTCCTGGCTGGGTGCCGGCGGCCGACACCACCTCCAGCCGGTCCAGCAGCACCAGGAACGCCTCGGCGTACGGCGAGTGCTGCGTCTCCTTGCGTACCCGTTCCCAGTCGATCTGCTCCCGCAGTGAGCGGGCCAGCGGCAGACCGCGGGCGAAGTCGCAGTAGTGCTGGGAGAAGCTGAGCAGTTTGTGCACCATCAGCTGGGTCGCGGACAGCACCGGCATGCGAATCGCGTCCACCGGTCGGACGACGGTGTCGGCGAACGTCTCCTCGGTGACCGGAGTCTCGATCGGCCGGTGGATCAGGTCCACCATCCGGCCGTCGTCGAAGACCTTCACCAGCCAGTCCTCCGGCGGACGCTCCGCGACGAAACCGGCGGCCACCAGGGCCTCCAGTGCCTCTTCCACGTCGGCCTCCCGGATCAGGAAGTCGACGTCGTGATCGCTGGAGTGCCCCCCGTGAGCGTAGACCGCGAAGCTGCCGCCCAGGGCGAACGGAATCTCGGACTGCTTGAGCACGGCGGCGACCTTCTTGAGGGTGTGCACCAGACTCTCGTCTCCGCGCTCAGCCATCTGGTTCCTCCGTCGTCGTGTTGGTGGACCGGCGGTTGGATTTCGAACTCCGGTACCCGGCATTCCGGTCGTCCACACCTGCTGGTGTCTCGGTCGGGCGTCAACAGGGATGAAGCACCACAAACCTCGCGGACCATGTGCGTGGGTCGGATAACCTGTGGAGGGTGGCCAGATCATCGGGGATGCGACGACGCAAGGCCCGATTGCGCACCGTCGCCCTGATCGGGATCGACGGTTCGGGTAAGACCACGCAGGCGCACCGGCTGGCCGACGCGCTGACCGCCGCCGGGCGCCCCGCCACCTACCGCCGCAACGCCAGCGGCCGCCGCTGGCTCGGTCGGATCGCCCAACGCCTCGGTCGGCCGGACGCGCAGCGGCTCGTCGGTCGCGACGGTGTGCTGGCCGTGGAGTCGGTACTGCGCTGGCTGGCCATCGCCATCGCCCTGATCAGCTGCCTGCTCACCGGCCGGACGGCGGTCATGGACCGCTACTCGGCCTGCCAGTACGCGAGCATCCGGGCGCACGGCGGGCAGCGCTGGGAGCGGCTCGCCCGGGCCGGCTACCGGCTGTTCCCGACCCCGCAGGTGACCTTCCTGCTCGCCGTCGACCCGGCGGAGGCGTACCGGCGTATCGAGGAACGCGGCACCGACCACGAGACGATGGGGTGGTTGACCGCCGCAGACACCGCCTACCGGGCACTGCCCGAGTACCCCAGCTTCGTGCTGGTGGACGCGGGCCGCCCGGCCGAGGAGGTGACCGAGCAGATCCAGGCGCACCTGGAGACCTGGCTACCGCCGTCCGCCCCGGGCGGAGAGGACCTCGGCCCGGTGGTGGCTCAGGCCCGCCCGTAGACCGGCACCGTGGCGCCGCTGGTCGGTGCGGAGTCCGCCGACGCGAGGAACCGGATCACCGGCGCGATCTCGGCCGGGGTGACCCAGCGGGAATGGTCGGCGTCGGGCTGGGCCGCCCGGTTCGCCGGGGTGTCGATGACGCTGGGCAGCACCGTGTTGCAGCGCACGTTCTGCGAGCGGTACTCCACAGCTACCGCGTTGGCGAAGGCCAGCACCGCCGCCTTGGCCGTCGAGTAGCCGGCCGCGCCGCGGAACGGGGTGACCGCCGCGCGAGCCGAGACGCAGACCACCGCGCCGCCGCCGGACGCCACCAGGTGCGGGAGCGCGGACTGGGTGACCAGATAGGTCGGCCGCAGGTTGACCGTGAGCATCCGCTCGAACTCCTCGACCGGGGTCTCGTGCACCAACCCGCCGCTGGCGTACCCACCGACGAGGTTGACCACCGCGCGCAGCGGCGCCGCCGGGTCGCCGGCCGCGGCCTCGACCGCCTGCGCCGCGCCCGCCGGCTCGCCCAGGTCCGCGACCACGCGGACCAGTCCGGCCACCGCCGGCTCCGACCCGGGCCGGGCTTTCCGCTCGGGTACGACCACCCGCCAGCCCGCCTCGACGAACGCGGTGACGACCGCCCCGCCGAGCCCTCCGAAACCCCCGGTCACCAGAACGCTGCCCTGTCCCATAAGCCCCACGCTAGTGCCCCCGCCCCCTTCAAGCCCTTCCGTCGATCATGAAGTTGTTGCGGTGACACGCCGATCCGAGGGGCAACAACTTCATGATCGCGGTCTGCCGTCGGCAGATTGGCTGGGATGTCCGGACCTCGGGGGCGCAGGATCGGCGGATGCGGATCCTCATTCTCGGTGGTACCAGGTTCCTCGGTCGGGCCACGGCGCAGCTCGCCGTCGAACAGGGTCACGAGGTGACCTGCGCGGCCCGGGGCGTGTCCGGCGCGGTGCCGGCCGGGGCGCGGTTCGTGGCGGCCGACCGGGATGATCCCGAGTCGCTCGTCCCGCTCGCCGCCGCGGGCTTCGACGCCGTGGTCGACGTGACCCGCCAGATCAGCCACGCCCGGCACGCGCTCGCCGCGCTCGCCGACCATGTCGGCCACTGGTCATTCGTGTCGACGATCTCGGTGTACGCGGATTACACCACCCCGGGTCAGACCGCTGCGGACGCGCCGATCCTGGCGCCCGCCCCGCCGGACGTGGACGGTCCCATCGGCCCGGACCACCGCTGGTACGGCGAGTGCAAGGTGAGCATCGAGGAGCTGGTCCGGGAGCGAGTGGGCGTGGACCGTTCGTTCATCTGCCGGGCGGGGCTGATCGTCGGCGCGGAGGATCCGAGCGACCGTTTCCCGTACTGGGTGCGGCGGCTGTCGGCCGGTGGCGAGGTGCTGGCCCCCGGGCGCCCGACCGATCGGGTGCAGTTCGTGGACGTCGCCGATCTGGCGCGTTGGTTGCTGTACGCCGCCGGCACCGGCCTCGGCGGCACGTACGACGGCTCCGGTCCGGCGATGTCCCGGGCCGACCTGTTGGCCGGGGTGGCCGCCGGGCTGGGCGTCCCCGATCCGGCCCTCACCTGGGTCGACCAGGAGTTCCTGCTGTCCCACGACGTACGCGAGTGGTCGGGGGAGCGGGCGCTGCCGCTCTGGGTGCGACTGCCGGAGACCGCCGGCCTGATGGACCGGGACGTCCGACCGGCCCTGGACGCCGGTCTGACCGTCCGTCCGCTGGCCGATACCGTTCGGGCGACAGCGTCGTGGATGGCCGCACACCCGGCGGCCGTCCGGCAGGGTGGACTAGACCCGGCGGATGAGGCGGCGATCCTGGGGAAGTGGCAGGCTGTGCGGGACCGGTGATCCCGGCGATCGAAGTTTCCCCCACGTCGGACAGTCATAGTTGACGCTCACGCTTGGTGAAAGTAAGTTTCATCCGTGGCGAAGAGTCCGAAGATTTCTGCGAGTCACGAGCCCGGTGGGCTGATCGTCCACATCAGCGGGCTGTTGCCATCGCTGTCGCCCGCCGAGCAGCGGGTCGCTCGGCTGGTCGTCTCCGACCCGGCGGCCGCCGCCCGGCGGACAATCACCGACCTCGCCACCGCAGCCGAGACTTCCGAGGCGACGGTCATCCGGTTCTGCCGTTCGGTGGGCATGGACGGTTACCCCCAACTGCGCATCCGCCTCGCCGCCGAGGCCGCCCGCCGGATCGAACCACCGGACGCCCGCGTCGTCGGCGGTGACATCCCGCCCGGTGCCGACCTCGCCCAGATCATCGCCACCATCGCGTTCAACGACGCCCGCGCCGTCGAGGAGACCGCCGAGCAACTCGACCCCGCCGTCTGCGAGCAGGTGGTCGAGGCGATCAGCGGTGCCGCTCGGATCGACATCTACGGGGCCGGCGCCAGCGGGTTCGTCGCCTCGGACTTCCAGCAGAAGCTGCACCGCATCGGCCGGATCGCCTTCTACTTCCCGGACGTGCACACCGCGCTGACGTCGGCCGCCCTCCTGGGCCGGGGAGACGTGGCGATCGGCATCTCGCACACCGGCACCACCTCCGACGTGATCGAGGTGCTGGAGCAGGCCCGTACCCGCGGTGCCGTGACAGTGGCGCTGACCAACTTCCCGCGCTCGCCGATCACCGACGTGGCGGACTTCGTGTTGACCACGGCGGCCCGGGAGACCACCTACCGCTCCGGCGCGACGGCCAGCCGGCTGGCCCAGCTCACAGTGGTCGACTGCCTCTTCGTCGGAGTGGCCGCCCGCAACCGCGCCCGGGCCCGCAAGGCCCTGGAGGCGACCGCCGAGGCGGTCCAGTCGCACCGGGTGGGTGCCAACCGGAGGCGGGCATGACGGCCGGTGCGGAGATGCCCGCACGGCCCGCTCGCCCCACGGTCCGGGTGGGTGCCCCCACCGAACGACGTAACCCGCTCAGCGTCGACCTCGACCTGATGTCGACCCGGGACGTGCTCACCGTGATCAACGAGGCGGACCGGCGGGTGCCCGCAGCGGTCGCCGCTGTGCTCGACGAGATCGCCACCACCGTCGACCTGGCTGTCGCGGCGCTACGCGGCGGTCACCGGGTGCACTACTTCGGGGCCGGCACCTCCGGCCGCCTGGGCGTGCTCGACGCGGCCGAACTGGCCCCCACCTTCAACTCGCCCCGACACTGGTTCTGCGCACACCTCGCGGGAGGCCCGGACGCCATGTGGCGGGCCGTCGAGGACGCCGAGGACGACGACCGGGGCGGCGCGGTCGAATCGGCCAGTTGTGTACGGGCCGGGGACCTGGTGGTCGGTCTGGCGGCCAGCGGGCGCACCCCGTACGTCCTCGGGGCGCTGTCCGCAGCCCGCGCCAAGGGCGCCTCGACGGTGCTGCTCTGCGCCAATCCGGAGGCGGAGGCCGCCCGGTCGGTCGACGTGTTCATCGGGGTGGACACCGGACCCGAGGTGGTCACCGGGTCGACCCGGATGAAGGCGGGCACAGCGCAGAAACTGGTGCTCAACACGTTCTCGACCGCCGTCATGGTGCGTCTGGGCCGGGTCTACTCGAACCTCATGATCGATATGGTGGCCACCAACGCGAAACTTCGCGGACGAATGATCTCGATTCTGGTCGAGGCCACCGGTTGCTCGGAGGAGCTTTCCCAGCAGGCCCTCACCGAGGCCGACGGGGACCTGAAGACGGCGCTCGTCGCCCTCGTCTCGGGTGCCGAGATCGACGCTGCCCGGGCCGCGCTGGCCCGCTCGGCCGACCAGGTGCGCGGCGCCCTCGCCCTGCTCGCCTCATAGCACCCCCGTCCCGTCCCCCGGGAAGCGAACGGGCCCTCGGATTGTTCATCTGGCCGGAGGGTAATAACACCCCCGTGAATGAACCGACCGGCTCACCGGTGCGTATCTGGCAGTGACCAGGATCGCATCCCGGTGGTGACCCGGGTCGCTGTGCCCCCACGGCGGGTGGTGTTGCCATGGTGCGGTAAACCCGTACGTGGTGCCCAGTGGCGAGCCACCCGATGGGGTGCTGACAGCAAACATGGATCGTGCTCTCAGCTACTACTCAGGCATTCGTGACACTTTCGACTCACGACGAGGAATCCCCGACACGTCTCATCTGTTGTGTAGGTGTCAGCACCGATGGGCACAGCAGAAGTTACCAGGGGCTGACAGGTGTGGGGAATGGCAAGGAACCGGGCAACCGGCGCGAGCGAGGGGACCGTGGGCAACGTGGACAAGAACATCGGCATGCGAACCGATCAGGTCGCCGAGGAACGCGACCTGGTGGGCGTCTACCTGCACGAGATCTCCCGGACGCCACTGCTGGACGCCGCCCGGGAGGTAGAGCTCTCCAAGGCGATCGAGGCCGGCCTCTACGCTGAGCACCTGCTCGGCGAGGAGACCGTCCGCGCCGGTGTCGACCGGGCCGACCTGGAGTGGCTGGTCGTCGAGGGCGAGCGGGCGAAGGACCTCTTCATCCGCGCCAACCTCCGACTGGTCGTGTCGATCGCCCGGCGCTACGTGCGCTCCGGCATGCCCATGCTGGACCTGATCCAGGAGGGCAACACCGGCCTCGTCCGGGCGGTCGAGAAGTTCGACTACGAGCGCGGCTACAAGTTCTCCACCTACGCCACCTGGTGGATTCGCCAGGCGATCAGCCGGGCGATCGCCCAGCAGGAGCGCACCGTCCGTCTGCCAGTGCACCTGGTGGAGGACGTCAACCGGATGCGCAACGTGGCCCGGCAGCTGACCCGTGAGTTGGGCAGCGACCCGGAGCCGGAGCAGATCGCGGCATCCCTCGGCGTCACCGTCGAGCGGGTGAACGAGTTGCGCCGCTGGTCGCAGGACACCGTTTCGCTGGACACCCCGGTCGGCGACGACGGCGACACCAGCCTCGGCGACCTGGTCGCCGACAGTGACGCGCCGTCGCCGGAGGACATCGTCCTCAGCGGTCTGGAGCGGCAGCGCATCGAGGGGCTGCTCAACCACCTCGACGACCGGTCGGCCGGCATCATGCGGGCCCGCTACGGGCTGGAGGACGGTCGGGAGCACTCGCTCACCGAGGTCGCCTCCCGGTTCTCGCTGTCCCGCGAGCGGATCCGGCAACTGGAGATCCAGGCCCTCGGCCGGCTCCGTGAGCTGGCCCGGGCGGAGGGGCTGCAGGCGGCCTGACCTGGTAGTAATGACGGCGAACGGCCGGCGTCCGATAGGGGGACGCCGGCCGTTCGCCGTCATTGACAGTGGTTAGCGGACCCGGCCGTAACCGTGGATGGACATCATGTTCATGCCACGCTTGAGCACGTTGCGACCGGCGCTGGGCGCGTCGATCACCTGACCGTCGCCGACGTAGAGGGCGACGTGCCCGAGCCCGCTGTAGAAGATCAGGTCGCCGGGGCGTAGCTCCCCCCGGCCGATGTGGGCGACAGCGCTCCACTGCATCCGGGCGCTGTGCGGCAGCGACTTGCCGGCCGCCCGCCAGGACGCCAGGGTCAGCCCGGAGCAGTCGTAGCCGTCCGGCCCTTCGCCCGCCCACTTGTACGGCTTGCCGATCGCCCCGAATGCGTAACGCACCGCTGTTCCGGCAGCACCGGACACGGCGGGCACGTTCCTGGCCTCGGTCGTCGCTGCCTTGGGCTCGGGTCGCTCAGTGGCGGCCCCGTACGCCTGCCGGCGCAGCTCGTACAGCTTGGCCAGGTCCTGTTCGATCTGCTTCTTGGCCGTGGCGAGCTGACGGGCCTGTGCGGCCTGCCGGGTCAAGGTCGTGCCCAGGCGGGCCTTCTCGTCGAGCAGCCGCCGCTGGTCGGTGGTGAAGCCGGAGATGCGCTCCTGCCGCTGGCGGGTCAACTGCTCGATCGTGCCGAGCCGGTCCAGCAGCGCAGCCGAGCCACCCGCGCGCAGCAGGGCGTCCGCGGTGCGCAGACCGCCACTCTTGTACGCCGTGGAGGCGATTTCGGCCACGTCCGCCCGGCTCTGCTCGACCTGCTGTTCGAGCGGGCCGATGCGGGTCTGTAATCGGGCCACGGCGGCCTCGTTTGTCTTGATCTCCTCACGCAACTTGTTGTACGACTCGACGACCCGCTCCAACTCGGCCGAGGACGTCTCGATCCGGCGGGTCAGGTCGGCGGGGGACGGCTCGGCCTGGGCCACCGCCGTCGGTGCGATCAGCGCGGCCGACATGCCGACCAGCGCCACGGTGCGCAGCAGATTTCTCAGGGATGACAAGAGCGGAAGGCCCCTCTCCCACGGCCGCCGGGGCTGCTGACGCCCTCGACGACACCGGCCGGGGCCACCCGGGCGGACGGCACTGGGCCGGACCGGCTCGCCCAACCTAACCCGGGACGGATGTGACTCGCAGTTGAAGCAGGGGCGAAAGTTGGGAGAGTTGCGGGTCGGGTCGGTGGGCTGGGTGGCGCCATCGTGGCTGATGACACCTGTGAACGAGGCAACATCGCCCTTTTCACGGCGTACTGACAGATATGTGACTTTCGTCGTTCCGGGCTTATGCCGCCGGATTCCTGGTCGCCATAACCGATAAAAGCTGAAATGGATGCGGTTTATCGGCGATCTCACCCAGTCGTGGCGAGCTGTCGTGACCCGGTAAATGTCCAGGTCGACTGGCGGTGCCGCAACACAATGAAGTCCGGAGCCGGGAATCCCGTCGGCAGGCAGCGATGACTGTCGCCAGCGGGCCCACTCGGCCAACCGTCCCCTTCGGGAGGAACCGTGAATCGTGAAGGCGCAAAGACGCGACCGCCGCGAACGGTGCCGGGCGCCCGGTCGACCCTGCTGTACGCGCGACCCGGCATCATCGTGACCGTCGACCGGTTCACCATCGGTCGGAGCAGTTACCGGGTCGCCGACCTGACCCATCTGCGTACCACCCGGGGTCCGCACGACCGGATCGCCGTCCGGGCCGTGGTCATCACCGCCAGCATGCTCGGTGGTGTGGGGGTGCTTCTCGGCTTCACCGGCGGTCTGCACCGCCTCACCGCCGGGGCGTACCTGATTCTCGGCGCCGTGTTCCTGCTCCCGGCCGCTCTCGCCCTGGTCGGCGATCGCTGGCGCCCACCGCCACACGAACTGTGGGGGTGGTACCAAGGCTCGGAGGTGCTGCTGTTCAGCGCCGACGACGAACGGCAGTTCGGCCAGGTCACCCGGTCGCTGCTCCGGGCCCGGGAGGTCAACCGCTACGGCAGTTGGGTCGACCCGATCGCCGAAGCGGACCCGTGGCGGCCCAACCGCTGATGCGGCGCAACCGGCCCCAGGCGGCCCTCTGACGGGCTGACCATTCTGGGCAGTGCAGACCCTTACGCCCCAGCCGGCCGTGTTTCGGTCGTTGACGCATCGGGTGTGAACTCGCTGATCTTGGTTATGGGCGCCGGAAGATCGGCTCAGTATGTTGAGCGCGCTGCGGGTATCGACTCGTTTCACCGTGGCGTGGCCGCGCCGATGCGGTGGTTTCGCCGCGCCCAGCCATGCCAGCACGAGAATGTCGTGACGAAGAATCACCCCGCCGAGGGGCGTGAAGGTCGGTGCAACCAATCTTCACGCCCGCTCACCGTCAGCCTGGGAGGACGGGCTCCGGAGTCCGTTCCTCCTGCGGTGCGGCCACCCAGGCGCTGACCCGGCGCTCGGCGTAGAACGAGACGAACGGCACCGTGCCCGCCAGCATCACCAGCAGCATCCGCTTCAGCGGCCAGTCGGCTCGGCGGCTCAGGTCGAACGCGGCCACCAGGTAGATCATGTAGAGGAAGCCGTGCGCCGGCCCGATCGTCTCCACGACGACCGGATTGTCGAACGCGTACTTGAGTGGCATGCCGACCACGACCAGCAGGATCAGCACCACGCCCACGATCCAGGCGATCACTCGGTACCGGGTAAGGGCAGCGCCCACCTTCGTCCGTCCTTCCGAACCCGGCTCAGCCGGGATAGTCGCCGGGCCGGGCGCCCGGATTGGCGTTCAACCATGACAGGTAGTGGTTGTAGGCAGCCAGGTCGTTGTCCTCGACGACGTCGCCGGTGGCGGGCACCCGGGACACCCGCACCGGGCGGCGTACCCCCGGTCGGGACCCGGTGGTGACCGCCGGCGCCGGCTCGACGGCCGGATCCGCGGGTGGCGCGTTGGCCTCCGCCGCCCTGCGGCGGGCCAGCTTAACCTCACGCCACCAGACGTAGACCACGAAGCCGGCGAAGATCGGCCACTCGACCGCGTACCCCCAGCTCAGGCTGTTGCCGGCGGTGGCCCGGCTGATCTGCCACCAGCCCAGCCCCAGGAAGCCCACGACCAGCACGACCATGGCCACGTGGCGTGCGATCCACGCCGGGGTCCAGAGCCGCCTCATGGCATTGAGGGTACCGGGGACGCCAGCGGTCTCCGACACCGTGTCGTAGTCATCGCCTCGCCGGCCTGGTTTGGCATCACCGCGCCTGGGCAATCGTTTAGACGCCAGCCCAAACGAGATCAAGGGGGGCGATCATGACCGGATCGGTACGTGAGGACGGCTTTGCGTCCAGCGGCAGCGCGGATACGAGCCCGGAGCAGCGGGTGCCCGAGTGGGGCGGCGATCAGCTCGCCGACCCGTCCGGCGCTCCCGGCCTCGACGGCGACCTGCTCGGCATCGACCCGACGGAGCTTTCCGACGAGGACCTGATCCGCGAGATGCACAGCCTGCACCGAACCCGCCTGGACACCCTGCGGCACGCTGCCGACTCCGCACTCGCGAACCACCTCCGGCGCACGGCGGAGCTGGAGACCGAGTACCTGGCCCGACACCCGGGTCGCGAGGTCGATCCCAGCCGCCTGCGGGACGCGTGATGCCGGCGCGCGCCGTGCGCGGCATGTCCGCGCCACCCGAGGTGGTCTTCAGCACAGCCACCGACCCCGACCGTGCCTCGGCCTGGCTGCCGGAGCCGCTGCGCGGCGACGGCAGCCCCGCCGCGGAGATCAGCGGCGAGGAGCTGCGCGCCCGCTGGGGCGACGGCGACGCCGACGACTGGTCTGCGGAGATCCGGGTGGAGCCGGCCGATTCCGGTGGCGCGCGGATCCAGCTGGACCTGGCCGACGGGTCCGGCGGGCCCGGCCCGGACCAGCTGGCCGACGAGGCGCTCACCAACCTGGCACGCGAGGTCGCCGACAACCTCCAGGCCGGCTGAGTCGGCCACGCGCGACGCCGTTCCCGCACCACCACGACACGTGAGGAGATCGGGTGAGCGACACTGGCCTGCGGCAGAAGGCGGCCCGGCTGCGCCGGGCGTACGCGCCGCATGAGCACCGGCCGCTCGGCGGCTATCTGGTGGCGATGGGCGCCTACGCCGGGGTGACCGGGGCTCTCGCCGGCCTGGTCAAGGCGACGGGCCGGCCGGTGCCGGAGCGTCCCGCGCCGTCCGACGTGGTGCTGCTCTCCATCGCCACGCACAAGCTGAGCCGGTTGCTGTCCAAGGACGCGGTGACCAGCCCGTTGCGGGCACCCTTCACCCGTTACGACCGCCCGATCGGCAGCGGCGAGGTGATGGAGCAGGTCCGCGACTCGGGCAGCCCCACCCGGCATGCCATCGGCGAGCTGCTGAGCTGCCCGTTCTGCCTGGCGGTCTGGGTGGCTACCGGGCTGACCGGCGGCCTGGTCCTCGCGCCCCGGCTCACCCGCCTGGTGGCGACAGCGCTGACGGCGGTCGCCGCGTCCGACTTCCTCCAGATGGCGTACGCGACGGCGCAGCAGGCCGCCGAGGGTGGGCACGACGACTGAAAAGCCAAAAAAGGGGGGCCGGCCTGCGCCGGCCCCCCTTTTCGTACGCCGTCAGCGCTGCATGCCGGACCAACCGTGCGGCGACTCCGGTTCCCGTTCGTCCTCGTCCGCTCCGGTGATGATGTCCCGATCCACCGCCGTGCGGTCGTGCTCGTTGGCGAAGTCCGGCTCGGGCGTGGTGTCCCTGCCCTTCGGGGGCTGACCCAGCGCCGGCACCTTCTCGTCGTGGTCCTCGTGGTGCGTCATGTCGGTGTCCCCTTCCGCGGTCGCTCAGCCGACCGAGCCGCCCAGCAGGTCACTGGCCTCGTCCACCGCGTACTCACCCTCGGGGAGCGCGTCTATGCGGGCGAGCAGCTCCGGCGGGAGTTCTGCGGCCACCGCCTGACGGTAGATCTCCGCCTGCTCAACCCGCTCCTGGCCCCGGAAGATGCCGTCGAGCAGGTCGTCGAGTGCCCGGGTGTCCGGCTCGTCGGCCAGTGGTGAGTCGTCGGTCACGTCGATCAGCTACCCGGGGCGGAATCGGTCAAACGTCACCCCGTCGGCTGGCCTGCGCGCGTGGGCCGACGGCCCCGCAACCCTTCCTTTGCTCTGCACCCGCCGATGCGACGGTCACGCGCCGTGCGTGGTGCACGGAGGGGTGCAGAGCAAAGGGAGACACAAAGCAGAGCGGGGGCGGGGGCGGGCAGAGCGACAGCGCCGCCCCCGGCCTTGTGGGCCGGGGGCGGCGCTGGTGTCGGTGTGCAGGTCGCCTCTCGGCGAGTGGCACTACGCGGCTCCAGCCGGACGGTATTCCGCGAAGGCTATTTAGGTGAGGCCCGGGGACACTGGACACACCGACACCCCAGTCAACGAGCCGACCCCCGTTCGTGTTCCGCCGGTCGTGGTGTCGGCGGTCACACCGTCGTGGGCACTGTGGCCCGACGGGCCCGCACGGCCGAGGCGAGGTGGTCGAGCACCTCGGCGGTGTCGTCCCAACCCAGGCAGGCGTCGGTGACCGACCGCCCGTACTCCAGCGTCCGGGTCGGGTCGAGCTCCTGCCGGCCGGGCAGCAGGAACGACTCCAGCATCACGCCGGTGATCCCGCGCTGACCGGCGGCCAGTTGGGCGGCCACGTCCGCGGCCACCAGCGGCTGGTTACGGTGGTCCTTGCCGCTGTTGGCGTGACTCGCGTCGATCACCAGCCGCTCCGGCAGGTCGGCGGCGCGGAGCAGGTCGAGTGCCCCGGCGACCGACTCGGCGTCGTAGTTGGGTCGGCCGCCCCCACCGCGCAACACGAGGTGCCCGTCGGTGTTGCCCCGGGTGTGCATGATCGCCGGGGTGCCGGAGAAGTCGATGCCGGGGAAGACGTGTGGCACTCCGGCGGCGCGGATCGCGTCCACGGCCGTGCCGATGCTGCCGTCCGGGCGGTTCTTCATGCCGATCGGCATGGACAGGCCGGAGGCGAGCTGGCGGTGCACCTGGCTCTCCACCGTGCGGGCACCGATCGCGCCCCAGCCCACCGTGTCCGCGATGTACTGCGGGGTGATCGGGTCCAGGAACTCGCAACCCACCGGAAGGCCGAGGCGGAGCACGTCGAGCAGCAGCGCCCGGGCCAGCCGCAGACCGGTGTTGACGTCCCCGCTGCCGTCCAGGCCGGGATCGTTGATCAGGCCCTTCCAACCGACGGTGGAGCGCGGCTTCTCGAAGTAGACCCGCATGACGATCAGCAGGTCGTCGGCGAGCCGGTCGGCTGCCGTCCGCAGACGCTGCGCGTAGTCCAGGGCGGCGGCCGGGTCGTGCACCGAGCAGGGACCGACCACCACCAGCAGGCGGTCGTCCTCGCGGTCCAGCACGCGACCGACCGCGCGGCGGCCGGTCAACACGGCCGCCGCGAGCGGGGCGTCCAGGGGCAACTCGTGGTGCAGCAGGGCGGGCGTGGTCAGCGGCACGACACGGTCGATCCGCTGATCGCTGACCCGATCGGTCTCCGGGGTCGTCACGGTGGGCATCCTTTCGCCGACCGTGCCCGGGGCCGGTGCCCGGGACGAGCCGGCTGCTCGTACGCAAAAGGGCAGGAACGACAGCTCCTGCCCAGCCGGCTCGGTCCGTGGTGACATCAGTTCATGGTGAAGTCACCGGCGTGCGAGCCGGCTGCCTAAACCATCGATAGGAACGCGTCACCGGGCCAGCGTACCCGACCGGACGCCTTCCCCCGTGCTGTCGTCCCAAGATGCGGGGTGAAGATCGCGTGCCGGGGACGCGGTCGGGGTAACAGGGGTGCCATGACACACGAGCAGAGCGATCAGGACCGGGTGGAGTCCCGCGCGCACCACCTCCTGCCCGAGGAGGAGGCGGTGGGCAGCGACGACCCGGAGGCGCAGGCGGAGGCCATCCTCGCCGAGTCGGACATCCGCACCGCTGACCAGAACGCCGCTCCGGACACGGTGCTGGAGCGTCGTACCTCGGATCAGACAGTGGTGGCGGTCGAACCGCCGGACTGAGCGGTCGCCCCGCGTGCCCGGCGCGACCCCCGGTAGGTCTGGTCACGCAGCCAGGCCAGCGGACCTGCCACCCGCAGTTCGGGTGGCAGGTTGCGCACCGGGTCGAACGCGAGCGCCCCGTCCTCCTCGGCGCTGAGCTGGGCGCCGAGGCTGACCTGCCCGACCAGTCGCCAGGGCCCCACCGCCGACGCGACCGCGAGCACCAGGCGCGGGGTGTCCGTCCGGGTCGCGGCGGACGCCGCGGCCAGGCTGCGACCGAGGTCGGCCGAGTCGGGGTCGGCCAGCGCGGCCAGCCAGAGGCGGCGCAGGCCCGCGCGGTAGCACGTGATCGTGCTGTACGTGCCGGTGAAGCGGCGTCGCGGCAGCGGCAGGCTCCGCAGCACCGGGGCGGCGCCGCTGGAGCTGACCAGCAGATCGAACGGCCGACCGCCGTCGCTGTGCAGGCGCAGCGCGAGGCCCAGGACGTCGGGCCAACTGCCGGGCGTGGGCGTCCCCTTGGAGAGCCGGATGGTGGTCCGGTACCGGCCGGGCTGATCCAGCAGCGCGACCCCGGTGGGCGGTCCGGGCGTACCCCA
Organism: Micromonospora sp. NPDC005205; assembly: GCF_040608275.1. Classification (NCBI taxonomy): domain Bacteria; kingdom Bacillati; phylum Actinomycetota; class Actinomycetes; order Micromonosporales; family Micromonosporaceae; genus Micromonospora; species Micromonospora sp. NPDC005205. Next base: position 69,837 of record NZ_JBEXHV010000016.1, on the reverse strand, counting down.
GATCACCGTCTCGCCGACGAACGAGCGACCGGCCGGATGCAGCAACCGGCCGCGGCGCAGCCGGCCGAGTGCGGTGCTGGCGCGTTCGACGGCGGTGGCGGCCCGGCCGGCGGACCGGAACGGAGGCGGGGTGACGGTCATTGCTCTCCGGTACCCCGCGCGGCGGCTCCGAAGCCGCCCGGGTCGGCTCGCCGACCGACGGCACGTCACCTTTCCGCCTCCGAGATCGGATAGCGTCGGGGCATGCCCGACAGCGGTTACCCCTGGCCCATTCAGACGTCCCGACTGGACAACGGCCTGCGCGTGGTGGTGAGCGAGGACCGCACCGCGCCCGCAGTGGCCGTCAACCTCTGGTACGACGTCGGCTCCCGACATGAGCCGGCCGGGCAGACCGGTTTCGCCCACCTCTTCGAGCACCTGATGTTCGAGGGCTCGGTGAACGTGGCGAAGACCGAGCACATGAAGCTGATTCAGGGCTCCGGCGGCTCGCTCAACGCCACCACCAACCCGGACCGGACCAACTACTTCGAGACGGTCCCGGCCGAGCACCTGGAGCTGGCGCTCTGGTTGGAGGCTGACCGGATGGGCGGCCTGGTCCCCGCCCTCACCCAGGAGACGCTGGACAACCAGCGGGACGTGGTGAAGAACGAGCGCCGGCAGCGCTACGAGAACGTGCCGTACGGCGACGCCTGGCTGCGGTTGCTGCCGCTTCTCTACCCGCCGGGGCACCCGTACCACCACGCGACGATCGGCTCGATGGCCGACCTGAACGCCGCCGACCTGGCCACCTTCCAGGCGTTCCACCAGACCTACTACGCGCCGAACAACGCCGTGCTAACAGTGGTCGGCGACGCCACCGCCTCCGACGTGTTCGCGCTCGCCGACAAGTACTTCGGCGCGCTGCCCGCCCGCGACGACATCCCGCCGGCACCGGACGGCCGCACCGTCCCCGCCACCGGGCAGACGGCCGTCGAGTCGGTGAGCGCCGACGTGCCGGCGCCACGGGTCTACATCGCCCACCGCAGCTACCCGTTCGGCACCCCCGGATACAACGTGATCACCGTGCTCGCCACCATCCTGGGCAGCGGCCGGGGCAGCCGGCTCTACCAGCGCCTCGCCGACGGCGAGCGGATCGCGCAACCGGACCTGGTCGGGGCGTACGGGGTGGACCTCGCACACGCCCCCGCACCGCTGATCGCCACCGCCACCGCCCGCCCCGGGGTGAGCGCCGAGCGGCTGGCCGAAGGGCTGGCCGAGGTCGTCGACGAGTTGGCCACAGTGCCGGTCACCGCCGCCGAACTGGATCGCGCCAAGGCGTTGCTCAGCACCGGGTGGTGGCGTCAGCTGTCCACCGTCGACGGCCGCGCGGACCTGCTCGGCCGGTACACCACGCAGTTCGGTGACCCGGCCCGCATCGCCGAGCAGTTGCCGGCCCTGCTCGCTGTCACCGCCGAGCAGATCGCCGAGGCCGCCGCCGACGTGCTCGCCACCGACCGGGTGACCCTGTCCTACCTGCCCGAGGAGACCTCATGACGCTGATCGCCGACCGTCCCGGCCCGGGCGCCGCCCGCCCGTACCGGTTCCCGCCGGTGGTCCGCCGCGCCGCGGCCGGTGGTCAGGTCGTCGCCGCGCACCTGCCGGGGCAGAACCTCGCCGTGGCCCTGCTGCTGCTCGACGTGGGCGCGGGCCAGGAGCCGGTCGGCAAGGAGGGTCTGTCCGGCGTGCTGGCCAAGGCGTTGGAGGAGGGCACCGCGCAGCGGGACGCCGCCGCATACGCGCTCGCCGTCGAAGGGCTCGGCACCGCTCTGTCGACCGGTCTGGACTGGGACTCGTTCCAGGCCAGCGTGGTGATCCCGGTGGACCGGCTGAGCGCCGCCGTTGAACTGCTCGCCGAGGCGGTGCGGACGCCGAAGCTCGACCCCGCCGACGTACGCCGGGTCCGCGACGACGAGGCGACAGCGCTCCGGATGGACTGGGCCAACCCCGGCCCGCGCGCCGACGCCGCGCTGCGCGCCGACCTGTTCGGCGCCCACAACCGCTGGGGACGGCCGATGCACGGCGACCCGGAGTCGGTCGCCGGGTTGGACGTGGAGGACGTCACGGTCTTCCACTCGGAGTGGTTCCTGCGCCCCGGCACCCTGATCGTCGCCGGTGACCTGGACCGGATCGACCTGGACGCGCTGGCCGCCGCCGCGTTCGCCGGCACCGGTGGTGGCCCCGCCGAGCGCGGCGGTTCCATCGAGGTGCCGCTGCACAGCGGTCGCCGGATCATCCTGGTGGACCGGCCCGGCTCGGTGCAGTCCACGCTGCGGCTGGGCCACCCGTCACCGCACCGGGCGCACCCCGACTACGTGCCGATGACGCTCGCCGGCACCGTGCTCGGCGGGGCGTTCACCTCCCGACTCAACCACCTGCTGCGGGAGGTGCACGGCTACACCTACGGCATCCGGGGCGACTTCGCCGCGTCGCGGCGGTTCGGTCGGTTCGCGGTCAGCTCCGGCGTGCAGACGGCGGTCACCGCGCCGGCCCTGGTCGAGGCGGTGGGCGAGATCACCCGTACCCAGGCCACCGGGGTGACCGAGGAGGAGCTGGAGGTGGCCCGCTCCTGGCGGGCCGGGCAGCTCTCGGTCGAGTTGCAGAGCCCTCGGGCGATCGCCTCCGCGCTGACCACCCTGGTGGTGCACGACCTGCCGGACGACTACCACGCGCGGTTGCGCGAGTCGCTGCTCTCCGCCGACGTGGACCAGGTCTCCGCGGCGGCAGCCACCCACCTGCACCCGGAAGCTCTCACCCTGGTCATCGAGGGCGACGCCGCAGTGATCCGCGACGACCTGGAGGCCACCGCCCTGGGAGACCTCCTCCCCTAACCCCGCCCGCCCCGCCCCGCCCCCGCGCCCTGCCCCACCCGGTTGATCATGAGGTTGTTGTCACTCGACACGGTGTGTCGCGGCAACAACTTCATGATCGACGGGGGTGCGGGCGGGAATGGGGGCTAGGGGGTGGGGCGCGGTGTGAGGTGGACCCGGGGGGGTGGGAAAGGGGTCCCGGTTTCGGGGGTGGGGTCGGTAGCCTCGCGGGCATGAGGATCGGCATTGTGGGGGCCACCGGCCAGGTCGGTGGCGTGATGCGGCAGGTGCTGGCGGAGCGGGAGTTCCCAGCGGAGCAGGTGCGGTTGTTCGCCTCGGCGCGGTCCGCCGGGCGTACGCTGCCGTGGCGCGACGGCGAGGTGACAGTCGAGGACGCCGCGACCGCGGACTATTCCGAGCTGGACATCGTGCTCTTCTCGGCCGGTAAGGGCACCGCCCGGGAGTTGGCCCCCCGGGTCGCCGAGGCCGGGGCCGTGGTGATCGACAACTCGTCGGCGTTCCGGATGGACCCGCAGGTTCCGCTGGTGGTCGCCGAGGTCAACCCGCACGCCGCCCTGGACCGGCCCAAGGGCATCATCGCCAACCCGAACTGCACCACGATGGCCGCGATGCCGGTGCTGCGTCCGTTGCACGCCGAGGCTGGCCTCGTCGGCCTGGTCGTCTCCACCTACCAGGCGGTCTCCGGCGCCGGGCTGGCCGGCGTCGCCGAGCTGGACGAGCAGGTCCGCAAGGTGGCCGAGCACGCCGCTGGGCTGGCCTTCGACGGGTCGGCCGTGGAGTTCCCCGCGCCGCGCTCGTTCACCCAGCCGATCGCCTTCAACGTCCTCCCGCTGGCCGGTTCGATCGTCGACGACGGTTCGTTCGAGACCGACGAGGAGCAGAAGCTCCGCAACGAGAGCCGCAAGATCCTGGATATCCCCGACCTGTTGGTCTCCGGCACCTGTGTCCGGGTGCCGGTCTTCACCGGGCACTCGCTCCAGATCAACGCCCGCTTCGCCAGGCCGCTCACCCCGCAGCGCGCCCACGAACTGCTGGCCGACGCGCCCGGGGTGGCACTGACCGACGTCCCGACGCCGTTGCAGGCCGCCGGCCAGGACCCGACCTACGTGGGCCGGATCCGCGCCGACGAGACCGTCGAGTACGGGCTGGCGCTGTTCTGCTCCAACGACAACCTGCGCAAGGGTGCCGCGCTGAACGCTGTGCAACTCGCCGAGCTGGTCGCCGCCGAGCGCCGCTGACCGGCACGGTCGCCGAACATCGGACAATCACCGAGCCCCCGCCGTACGTCGGCGAGGGCTCGGTGCCGTTCCGGGTGGTCGCCCTGCTGTTCCAGGTGGTCGCCCGCAGGGGCCGGCAGGTCGTGCTTGGATGGGTCGGAGACGATCGTCCAACCTGGAGGACACCATGCCGGATGACCGGACCCAGCAGGCGTTGACCGATCTGGTGGCTGGCCGCTCGATGGGCGTGCTCGCCACGATCAAGCGGGACGGGCGTCCACAGCTGTCAACTGTGGTCTACTCCTTCGACCGGGACGCGGGCCTGATCCGGGTCTCGGTCACCGACGGCCGTGCCAAGACCGCCAACCTGCGCCGCGACCCACGCGCCAGCTTCCACGTCAGCAGCGAGGACGGCTGGGCGTACGCGGTGGTCGAAGGTCGCGCCGAGCTGACTCCGCCGGCCAGCCAACTCGACGACGACACGGTCGAGGAGTTGGTGGCGCTTTACCGGGGGCTGAGGGGCGAACACCCCGACTGGGACGAGTACCGCCAGGCCATGGTCGACGAGGGCCGGATCGTGCTACGCCTGCACGTCGAGCGGCTCTACGGCATGCCGCCCCGAGGCTGACCCGCCGCCCAGGCTGACCCGCCGCCCAGGCGGACCTGCCGCTCAGGCTGACCCGCCGCCCAGGCTGACCCGCCGCCCAGGCGGACCTGCCGCTCAGGCGGACCTGCCGCTCAGGCGGACCTGCCGCCCAGGCTGGCCCGCCACAGTCGATCAGCCTGGCTCGATCACTGTCACGCCGGGCCAACGCTGCGCCGGCCGGTGCCGGGCCAACCGCTGCCGCGACAGGGCCACGTCCACCCGGGCCGGGTTGTGCCGCCACACCCCGCCCAGCAGATCCGTCAGACCATACGGCGCGCAGACGTCCAGCCGGCCGGCCTGGTCCAGGCGGACGGCCACCGCTGTCGCGTACTCGGGCCAGGTGGCGACCGCCTCGGCCACGCTGCGGTACGGCTCGATCGGGTCGCCGCCGAACGTGGCCGCGTACCAGGTGTGCACAGCCGCCTGGTTGCGAGCCTCCCACGGCGGCTGCGCCCACATCCCCTTCAACAACGCGGTGGCCCGGTCGTCGTCGGCTCGGGTCAGCCTCGCCGGGTCGAAGAAGACCACGTCAACGTCGCGGACCCGCGCCGGGTCGAACCCGTTGCCGTACCGCTCGCCCCAGACCAGGTCGCGCAGTGCGCCAGCGCCGATCCAGGCGTCCGGCAGCCCGGAATCACGCACCACCGCCAGCGCCCGGGTCAGCCAGTTGCTGCCGGCGACCAGATCCCGCAGCTCCTCCTCGCCCGTCATCATGCGCCCACGGTAGGCAGCGGACACCCACACGGAGAGCCCGGCAGGCAGTTGGCGTTACCCCCTCCCAGGCGGCGGGTAGACGGGCCGTGCCGACACCGAGAGGGGAGCACCATGACAACGGTCGGAGAGTTCATGACGACCCGGTTGGTGACGATGGACGGCAACGACACACTCATCGCAGCCGCGCAGGAGATGCGTGACAGTGCGATCGGCGATGTGGTGGTTACCGACGGTGACAGTGTGGTCGGCATCGTCACGGACCGGGACATCACGGTCCGAGGCGTCGCGGAGAACATGGACCCGGGCTCGACCCGGTTGAACCAGATCACCACTCGCGACGTGATCACGGTGAGTCAGTACGACGATGCCGTGGCCGCCGCGGACCTGATGCGGACGTACGCCGTACGCCGACTTCCGGTGATCGACGACGGGCGCCTGGTCGGCCTGGTGTCGATGGGTGACCTCGCTGTCGAGCGCGAACCACAGTCGGTCCTGGCCGACATCAGCGCCGACGAGCCGAACAACTGACCCGTCCGCCGCGGCGCGCGCCGGCTCTCCCTTCCGGGAGGGCCGGCGCGTGGCGTCTCGACCCCCTGCTCACCCGGATCGGGCGAGGTTGAGCGGGGGAGCGGCGGGGACCCGTGCGGGGACGTGCAACACGCCGGCCGTCCGTGCGACGCGAGCGCAGTGGGTGGGATCCCCGGCCCGGCAACTGGGAGGAGTGGACCCGATGGTGGACGCGACCACGAGGTTCTTCGAGGACCTGGACCGGCGGGGGTACGAACCTCTGCTGGCCAAGACCTCCGGGACGCTGCGGATCGACCTGCACGAGGGGGCGCAGACCCGGCACTGGCTGCTGAGGATCGATCACGGCCGGCTGAACGTCAGTCAGGAGGACCAGGAGGCCGACACGGTGATCGGCGCGAGCCCGGTCCTCTTCGACGACATCGCCTCGGGGCGCGAGCACGGCCTGGCCGCGCTGTTGCGGGGGGACATGACGGTGTCCGGTGACGCTCGCCTCGTCGTACAGGTGGAGCGGATCTTTCCGGGTTCCCCGGACGCCCGCGGGCCGCGTCGGCGATTCGCGGGGGAGGAGCACTGATGGGGCAGAGCAACACGATCCGGATCCTGGACGGCAACACGTTCGTCGTCTGCGAGGACACCGGTGACATCGAGGCGACGCCGAGCGAGCCCACCGGGCTCTTCTCCATCGACACCCGGTTCCTGTCGACCTGGGTGCTGACCATCAACGGTGAGCGACTCAACTCGCTCTCCTACGACGACCTGCAGTACTTCGAGTCGCGATTCTTCCTGGTCCCGGGGATGGCCACGCACTACGTGGACGCGAAGCTGTCGATCATCCGCGAGCGCGCGGTGGGCGGCAGCTTCTGTGAGCAGCTGACCATCCTCAACCACGACGAGAAGCCCGTCGACCTGGAAGTCCGAATGGACGCGGCGTCGGACTTCGCCGACCTGTTCCAGGTGAAGGACGAGATCCTCAACAAGAAGGGCGAGATCTACACCGAGGTGGAGTCGGACCGGCTGCGGCTGGGGTACCGGCGGGGGAACTTCCGGCGGGAGACGGTCATCTCGTCGTCGACGTCGGCCCGGTACGACAGCAAGGGCTTCGCGTACACAGTGCACCTGGAGCCCAACGAGCAGTGGGATGCCTCGATCGACGTCCAGACCTACGCGGTCGGACCCGGTGGCCGGGACCTGCGGTTCGGCCTGCGCAAACACGGCACCGAGCGGCTCGCCCTCCAGCACGACCTGGAGCAGTGGATCGCCGACGCACCGAAGGTCAACAGCGAACACGGCCGGGTGGCGAGCACGTACCGGCGCAGTCTGATCGACCTGGCGGCGCTGCGCTTCTCGCCGCTGTCGCTGGGCGGTGCCACCCTGCCGGCCGCCGGTCTGCCCTGGTTCATGACCATGTTCGGCCGGGACAGCATCCTCACCTGCCTGCAGACACTGCCGTTCACCCCGCAGCTGTCGAAGACGACGCTGCGCATCCTGGCGTCCCTGCAGGGCAGCCGGTTCGACGACTTCCGGGACGAGGACCCGGGGCGCATCCTGCACGAGATGCGCTACGGCGAGACCGCGGCCTTCGAGGAGCAGCCACACTCGCCGTACTACGGCTCCGTGGACGCGACGCCGCTGTTCATCGTGCTGCTCGACGAGTACGAAAAGTGGAGCGGGGACGTCGCGCTGGTCAAGGAGTTGGAGCAGGAGTCCCGGGCGGCGCTGAGGTGGATCGACAACTACGCCGACCTGGTTGGCACCGGCTACATCTGGTACGAGCGACGCAACACCGACACCGGCCTGGAGAACCAGTGCTGGAAGGACTCCTGGGATTCGATCTCCTACTCCGACGGCACGCTGCCGCCGTTCCCCCGGGCCACCTGCGAGGTGCAGGGGTACGCGTACGACGCGAAGGTCCGCGCGGCCCGGTTGGCGCGCGAGTTCTGGGGTGACCCGGAGTTCGCCGACCAGTTGGAGCGGGAGGCGGCGGAGCTGAAGGAGCGGTTCAACCGGGACTGGTGGGTGGAAGACGGCGGGTACTTCGCCCTGGCCCTGGACCCGGACGGCCGGCAGTGCGACATCCTCAGCTCCAACATCGGCCACCTGCTGTGGAGCGGGATCGTCGAACCCGAGCGGGCGGAGAAGCTCGCCGCGCACCTGGTCGGGCCGCGGCTCTTCTCCGGCTGGGGGGTGCGCACCCTCGCCGAGGGGGAGGCTCGCTACAACCCCATCGGCTACCACAACGGCACGATCTGGCCGTTCGACAACTCGTTCATCGCCTGGGGTCTGCGCCGGTACGGCTTTGCCGAGGAGGCCGCGACCATCGCCAACGGCATCCTGGACGCGGCCACGTACTTCGACGGCCGGCTGCCGGAGGCGTTCGGTGGCTACCCGCGGGAGCTGACCAAGTTCCCGGTGGAGTACCCGACGGCGTGCAGCCCGCAGGCCTGGTCGACAGGTACCCCGCTGCTGCTGCTGCGCACCATGCTCGGTCTGGAGCCGCACGAGGGTCACCTGGCGGTCGAGCCACGGCTGCCGGTGGGGATGGGCCGCATCGAGGTCCTGGACATCCCCGGTCGTTGGGGCCGGGTGGACGCTTTCGCCCGGGGTCGACTGGATCTGGACAATCTCGCCGACTGACCGATTCGGCCGCCGAACCGGCGGTGGCGCCGCCGCCCGCGTCGCCGCCGCCGGGTCGCCACCCAGCCGATCCCCAGCCGGTCAGGGTAGATTCTGCGAATGCCGGAGCTCGTGTACCCGCCCGTTATCGCCGCCGCCAAGACGCTGTTCCGGGTCCTCGACCTGAAGATCACCATCGAGGGCGCCCACCACGTACCCCGCACGGGCGGGGCGGTGCTGGCCAGCAACCACGTCAGCTACCTCGACTTCATCTTCGCCGGTCTGGGCGCGAACGCATCGGGCCGCCTGGTGCGGTTCATGGCCAAGGATTCGGTCTTCACGCACAAGATCTCCGGCCCGCTGATGCGCGGTATGCGGCACATTCCGGTGGACCGGCAGGCCGGCGCTGCCTCGTTCCGCGCCGCCGTGGGCGCGCTCAAGAAGGGCGAGGTCGTCGGCGTCTTCCCCGAGGCGACGATCAGCCGGTCGTTCACCGTCAAGGAGCTCAAGAGCGGCACGGTCCGGATGGCCCGCTCGGCGAAGGTGCCGGTGTTGCCGGTCGCGCTGTGGGGCACCCAGCGCCTCTGGACCAAGGGCCGCCCGCGCACTCTGACCCGTCGGCACACGCCGATCACGATCCTGATCGGCGAGCCGATCAGCCCGGCGGACTTCCCGGACCCGAACGTGCTGGCCGCCGAGCTGACCACTCGCCTCAGCGCCCTCGTCGACCGGGCACAGCGGGATTATCCGGACACCCCGGCCGGCCCGGACGACACCTGGTGGCAGCCCGCGCACCTGGGCGGCAGCGCGCCCACGCCGGAGGAGGCCGCCGCTCTGGACGCCGCCGCCGAACACCCCGCTCCCAGCGCCTGACGCTGAAGGCGTGTGTCGACGTTCTCGGCGGGCCCGGGGCTTCGACGCACGCCCTAGCTGGACGGATCGCTCCACGCCGGGGCAGAACGCTCTCTGCCGACGCGGACGGTCGGTGTCACCGCTGCCCGGATGCTGCGCCGCCTGCGAGCCCGCCCCACGAGGTCGGATCCGGTCTTGAGCGGTAGTAGTCGTCCCGGGAGTGGAACTCCACCGGCAACGAGCCGGGCAGCGTGATCCGGGTGTCGCCGGCGAGCAGACCGGGGCCGGCCCGCAGCAGCAGCACGTCGCGCTCCTGGGCCGAGAGGTCGACCAGTTGTGGACGGTTGAGCCGGAACATGGCAACCGCCCGGCGGACCTGCCGGGCCAGCGCCACGACCTCGGCTGTCGTTCCGCTGAAGGCCAGCGCCGGCTGCTGAATGGTGCGCAGCGCGTCGCAGACGATCAGCAGCTGGGCAGGGACGTCCGGCGCGCTCGTCGGCAGCTCCAACCGGGACGGCCACTGCCAGCGGATCTGACCGCTCATCAGGCCGTTGAGTCGAGCCGGTGGCCGGGCCCGGTGCGTGCCGTCGGCGACCAGCGACAGGTGCGAGCCACTGCCCACCCAGCAGATCCGCTGGTCGGTGACGGTCACCGCGACCGGCTCGGGCAACTGCCAGCGGCGTCGCACCTCGCTCGGCCCGAGCAGGTAGCCCGCGACCAGCAGTCGGTGTCGCCCGAGCAACCGCTCGCCGGGCATGGGTCGCAGGTTGTAGCGGCGGTCCAGGGTCGGGCCCACGTCGTCGTCGGTGGCGTCGAACCGGTGAGGACCGATGAAGAAGGGGGACGCGTCGGCGTGCATCGTCACGACCTTCCGGTCAGCTGGCTGTGTAAGAAAGCCTTCCGGACCGGAGCGCCCCTGTCATGACGCCTGTTAGGGGGTCGGCCGGTCGTGCGCCGCCTGTGACCGGTAGATGCCGATCTCCTCCGGGCGGACGAGACCGTCCTCGATCGCACGGGCGAGTAGTGCCGCCTTTGTGGCGGCGGGTCGCCCCGCCCGGGTGTACTTGATCCGTGCCCGGTCGACGTACTGCTTCACTGTGTGCTCGCTGATCTGCATCCGCCGGGCCACCGACGCTTTTGACATCGACTGGAACCAGAGCAGCAGCGCCTCACGCTCCTTGTCGGACAACATCGGCCGGTCCGGCCGTGGGTCGCCGACCATCGCACCGGCCAGCGCCGGCGGCACGTACGGACGGTCGCTCGCGGCGGCCAGCACCGTCTCCACGCAGTGTTCCCGGCCCTCGTGCTTGGCCAGGAACGCCACCGCCCCGGCGTCCAGCGCGGCGAGCATCGTCTGCGGGTCGGTGTGCTCCGAATAGACCACCACCCGCCGGCCGGCGGCGCTCAGCTCGGCCAACTTGTCCAACGCCATCCGCCCGTGCAGTCGCAGGTCGAGCAGTATGACGTCGGCGTTTGGCGCCGCCCGCAGCACCGCGTCCGGGTCGTCGCCGGTGGCGAGCACCGTCAGGCGAGGCTCGGTGGCGAGCCAGGCGCGGACCCCCTCGACCACCACCGGATGGTCGTCGACGATCGCCACCCCGACCGGCCGGTCGCCGGTCACCGCCGCCACCGGGTCTGCGCCCATCTGATGTTTCCGTCCCGTTCGTAGAGGTACTCCACCGGCCCGTCGTAGTGCTCCCCGGGGGGCGGGCCGGTCGACTCCGGCCCCTCCCGGTCCGGTGTGACCAGGCTGACCACCACCTCGTCCGAGCCGGAGACCACTGTCAGACGCGCCCATTCCCGGGCGTCGGCGAGGGTGCCGGTGAGCGGGTCGGCCAGCCGGCGGCGGACCTCCACCGGCAGCGGCGGCGGGGTGCCGATGGTGACCAGGTCGATCGGAAGGCCGTTGCGTTCCGCCAGGTCGGCGGCGGCTCGCAACTCGTGCAACAGCGGGTCGGGCACATCGTCGGACTCGGCGATCAGCCGGCGCAGTCGGGCGGCGGCCAGCATGCACCGGCGCTGCACCTCCGGGTCGTCCGGGTCGGCCTGGCCGGCGGCCAGGTCACCGAGGACCCGCCCGGCCGCCGAGCTGACCAGGGCGAGCCGGTCCCGGCGTTCCCGAAGGCCCCGCTCGGCGGCGTCCCGCTCCGCGGCCATCGCGTGACCGGCGGCCGACACGGCGGCCCGTTCCCGAGCCAGGCCGACGATGACGGTGCTGCCCACGAAGACCGCCACCGGCAGCGAGAACGTGCCGTAGACGTACATCACGTAGCGGGCCACGTCGGCCGGATCGGGGCCGTGCCCGAGCACCGCGACCAGGGCGATCAACGCGTGGGTGCTGAGGAGCGCGATCAGCCCCGCGACGCGCCGGCCCCACACCGCCAGCACGAAGAACCAGCCGAGCGTGCCCCACACCCAGTTGGCGGCGGTGAACAACTGCCGCTCACCGGCCGCGGCGAAGACGGCCGCGTCGACGACAAGCAGCAGCCCGGCCAGCGGCCACGGCGGCAGTGGCGAACCTCGCAGCAGCCGTACCCCGGCGATCGCGCCGGTCACGGCGACCAGTACCCAGGCGCCGAGCACCACCGCTGGCGCGGCGAACTCCGCACGGGCGGACAGCACCGCCGGCAGCGCGATCGCGACGTGCCAGGCCAACGCGATGGCGACGGCGGCGATCCGGGCACCCCGGTCGGACGCGTGCGCCACGGCGGCCGGGGCGGCGAGCGCCGCGGGGGACTCCGGTTCCCGAGGCGTCGGAACGCTGATCCAGTTCGGTGTCTCCGGCGCGTCGGTGGGGTGCGCCGGGGCGTTCAGGTCAGCCGACACCGGGCCACTCCAGCCGAATCCGGGTGCCCACGCCGACGGCCGAGTGCACGTCGGCCCGGCCACCGACAGTCGCCATCCGGCCACAGATGGACTCGCGCAACCCGTACCGGTGCGGTGGGACGGTGGCAAGGTCGAAGCCGGGGCCGTCGTCGGCGACCTCGACCACGACGCCGATGGCGTCGCGGGTCAGCCGCAGCGTGGCCCCGGCGCCCGGCGCGTGGCGGACCACGTTGGACAGCGCCGCGTAGGCGCTCTCGCTGATCGCGTCGGCCACGCCGACCGGGACGGCGCAGGACGCCAGGTCCAGCCGTACCGCAAGCTCGGGTAGCCGGCCGGCCACCAACCGCAACCGCCCGTCGAGCGGCACCGGGCCGTCGCCGGCCACCGGGCCGACGTCGGTGAGTGCGACGAGGGTACGCAGGTCGGCCGCGCAGCGGTCCCGGAAGACTGTCGAAGGCCCGGCCACCGCGCCCAGCCCCACCATGGTCAGCGTCCCGAGCACCGTGTCGTGCAGGTCGCGGTTCTGCTGGCGTTCGGCCTCGCGGGCGGCGCGTGCTACCAACGCCTCCCGGGTCAGCCGCTGGTGTTCGACGAAGGCGCGGTCGGCCCGACCGATGCGTCGGCGCATGACCGCCGTCATCATCGCCGTGCAGGCGGTCTGCACCAGCAGCGTGGCCGCGTGCGCCCGGGCTTCAATGGGGTTGCCGGCGGCCTGCGCCCCGGTCACGTAGGTGGCTATCACGAGTAGCCCGGCCGGGATCGACCAACGTGCCGAGGTCGTGGCCTGTGTGTTGATCACCGTGGTGCTGGCCAGCACGGCGATCCAGCTGCCCTCGCCGGGCAGCACCTCGGGCGCCACCAGCACCGGGATGAGCAGGCAGGTCAGCGCGGTGACCGCCACGTCACCGCCGGCGAGGCCGGGGCCGATGCCGTGGCGCAACGCGCGGTGTGCGTACCAGAGGGACCAGCCGGTCAGCACTCCCACGGCGGGCAGCAGCACCGCCTGCTGCACCGGCGGGGTCTGCACCGACACGGCGACCGCCGCGCCGAACAGCCCGCAGCTCAGCCGCAGCAGCGCTGGCAACGTGGTGAAGATGAGGCCCAGGGCCCCGCCGGCCGGATTGTCCAGCGTGGGCGGCGGCACGGTTGGGGTGGCAACGGCCGGCATCGGGAAGTGTCCTTCCGACAACGACCCGGTCCGGGTCCACGCGGCGTAGATCGACATCGGACAATAGCATGGCGGACCGTGACGGGGTCATCCCTTGTGTGCGGAGTGTCGCTAATGTGTCACTCTGTGCAGCGGGCTGAAGGAGGCCCCAGCGCGGCGTGCGCGCGTGATCCACTCGCGTTCACGGAAGTCGGGGTGTCCGGAGCCGGCCGACCACCCGACATCATGAAAGCCGAGTCGATCACCGGGTGCGATGGAGCGACCACCCGACCGGAACCGCGGGTGCCCGTCGTCCGTCTCATCCCCGGATGGAAAGGTGGTGAGCCGGATGCGCTCGTCCCGTACGGCACTCGCGGTGGCACTGCTCGGCATGACGTTGGGCGGCTGCGGTGGCACGGAGGTTGGGCCGGGTCGGGCCGACGAGCCCGCTCCGGCTCAGATCGTCGACGGGTGGACCTCCTGCGCCACGGAGGCGCCCAGGGCCGGCGAGATGACCACGGAGGCGTCGCCACCGGCCGTGGACGAGCCGACGATCGGTCGCATCGACCCCACGTTCACACCGGTCGCGGCGGTGGTCTGCGGGCGGGAGATTCGGCCGGGGCCCAACGGCGGCCAGGAGCAGGTCGCCACCGAGCGACGCGCCGAGGAGATCACACGGCTGCTCACCGCGCTGCGCCTTCCCGACGAACAGGCCGACGGGGAGGTCGCCTGCACCCTCGACATGGTCATTCCGCCGTGGCTCGCACTGGTGGACGAGCGGGGGCGTTGGCTTCGGCCCCACATCCCGACGGACTCCTGCGACAAGCCGCGCCCCGAGGTGATCGCCGCTCTGGCCGGGCCGCAGTGGACCACTGTGGACACGCGTACCATCCGGCAGGTCGAATCCGCGGCGGCCGAGGCCGCCGGGTGCGCCCAGCAGTGGACGGACCTGGTGTGGGTGGAGACCCGCAACGGCCGCCCCGGGCCGCCTCCGCCGGCCCGCTCGACCGCCGGGCCGCTGCGCCTCTGCGTCTACGAGGTGCCCGCGTCGCTTCAGGAGGGCGAGAAACCGCCGGGTGATTTCGTGTACGGCGGCCCGCTGCCGGCCGAGCGTCAGGCGGGCGTGCTCCGGGGGCTGTCCAACCGCCGGGCGGTGGTCGACTGTGCCACCCCGGCGAGCCGCTTCGCGGTGCTGCGCCCGCTCGAAGGGGCGGGCCCCGACCGATATGTGGAACTCGACGGTTGCCAACGGTTCCTGGTCGCGCCAGCGACGGGCGGTGCGCAACTTGGCCAGGGCGACGCCGCTCTGGCCGCCTTGCTGGGGCCCGTCTAGAAAGTCGGGGGTACGCGCTACCGTCCCGGTCATGGCAGCTCGGATTTCCCTCACCCTCGACTCCACGGACGCACAGGTGCTCGCCGCCTTCTGGAAGGAGGCCGTGGGCTACATCGACGAGCCACCACCGCCGCCCTTCGCCACCCGCGCGGAGTGGCACGCGCAGTTCGACCTGCCAGAGGACGACCTTCCCGAGCACGGCGCGTGGCTGTGCGACCCCGACGGTGTCGGCCCCTACCTCTCCATCCTCAACGTGCCCGAGCCCAAGACGGCGAAGAACCGGCTTCACATCGACATCCGGGTGCCCGGCCACGGCAACTCCGACGAGCAGTGGGCGCGGATCCGGGCTGAGGCCGAGCGGCTGGCGCGCGCCGGCGGACGGGTCCTGGCGGAGTTCGACCAGCAACACGTGGTGATGGCCGACCCGGAGGGCAACGAATTCTGCGTGGCGGCGTCCTCAGCCTGAGCACTGTGTCACCAGGTCTCCAGGCGGTCGAGGTCGCGGGCCGGCCGGTACCCGCCGAGGATCGCCAAGCCCTCCGCCTCGGTGTAGCCGTTCCCCCGACCCTTGCGGAACGCCTCGACGTAGCAGGACTTGACCACCATCTCCAGCACGTCCCTACCTTGCCGGCGGGCCCGGTAGGGGCCGGCGACAAGATCTCCGCGCCGGGCGTAGTCGCTGTTCGGGGCGAGTTGCGCCCGAACGGTCAGCCAACGGCCGGACGCGTCACCGACCACCAGAGCGCCCTCGACGAAAAAGTCCCGCGCTGACCGGCCGAGCGTGACCGAGCACTCCAGCAGCCGTCCCTCGGGCGGCAGCGACTCCAGGCGGAACGGCACGACGCAGCGGTGGGCGCCGTCGAACCGCATCCGGCTCGCCGTACCCGTCGCGTCGTCAAGGGTGGTCGCGTAGGTTTCCACCTGGGCCCAGAGCCCGTCGGCGGGTTGCCAGCGGACGAACCACAGCTTCCGGTCGCCGGACGGATCGAACCAGGCGACCCCCGAGCGGTCGCCGACCCGTATCTCGGTCCGTCCCTGCGGTCGCCCCTGCGAGGACAGCGTCTGCGGGAGCCCGTCGAGCAACGCCTCGGTGCGCCCCAGCACGAAACGGGCCTGACCGCTCGGACCCCGGAACTCGACGCTCTCGATGCCGCGCCCGGTGCGCCACGAGGCGAGGTCGGCACCGTTCACCAGGTTGTCCGTCGTGAAGTGCACCGTCGCGGGATCGGCGCCGACCTCCTCGGGGCGTACGGTCCCGTCGCTCTGCGCCTCCGGCAGCATCAGGGCCGCGACCGGCATGACCGGGTCATCGGTGCTCCGAACGCCCGGGATCGCCAGCACCACCGAGGTGAGAGCGACACACACCGCTGCCACGCCGCCGGTGATCAGCCCCCGCCGCCGCAGTCGCAACCGCCGGCCCCGATGCCGGGCCTGTTGCACGATCGGCGTCGGGTCGATGTCGCCTCCCGCCCGATGCCTGAGCGTGGTGGCAAGCTGCTCGTCGAGGTCACTGAACATCAGAGGTCTCCTGCCCATGCGTGGGTTGCCGCACCCTGTCGTCGACGCAGCGCCGCCAGGGCCCGCTTGGCGTGTGTGCGTACCGTCCCGGTCGAACAGGCGAGGATCTCGGCGATCGACGTGTCGTCCAGATCCTCGTAGTAGCGCAGCACGATCACGGTGCGCTGACGTGCCGGCAGATCACAGACCAACCGCCACAGCGCGTCGCGCTCGGCAACCCCGGCGGCCTCGTCCACCCCGCCGGCCCGATCGAGCACCGCGGCAACCGAGATCTCCCGGCTGCTGAGCCGACGCCACCACGAGTTGTGGGTGTTGACGACCATGCGCCGGACGTACGCGTCCGGCTGGTCCGTCCGCGAGATGCGCCCCCACCGGGCGTAGGCCCGGGCGAGGACCTCCTGAACCAGGTCCTCGGCTCGGTGCTCGTCACCGGTCAGCAGCCGGGCGAGCCGCACCAGCGCCGAAGTGCGAGCGAACGCGTACTCCTCGAACGTCACGCCCTATTAACGCCGTAGGCCGACCGACCCGTAGACACCCGCCGGGCACTTTGTGCGCAGCTTGCCGACCAACCTCGGGACGCGCCTGCCTGTCGAGGCGTCGGCGGGGCTACCTCCGTCCATGTCGGGAAAAAATCTATGAGCGAAGCGCTAGACATCCGTGCCAGCGCCGGCTAATGTTCCTGGGGTCGAGAGAGCAAACAAAGACGCTGACGTTGCCGCCCCGCACGAGGGCGAAGGAGTGGAGCCCAGGAAGCTGTAGGGCCTGCTCAGCTCGGCGACGGGCAGTTGCCGTCGCTAGGTAGTACGTGGAAGGCGTGTGACAGCGGGTGGGGCCGACGCTTGTTCAGGGCTTCACCCGAGGTGAGAAAGGTTCGTCGCACGTGTCAGGGCCATGAAGTCGCGTGGGGCTCGGACACCGACGGACAGCACGGAGTACGACAGAGGAAATCAGAGGCAAGGGAGGGCATTACACCGTTGGATCGCCCGCTGCCAGTCGCTTTCGTGGGCTGGGCGCGGACACCGCAGTTTCCATCGAACGAGAGGTGGTCTTCGGTCACGCTTATGCGATCCTCGCACCCGAAGTCGTCAGTGACGGCTGGTGCGGACAAGACAAGCCGACGTTCTGTCGGTAGATGGTGTTCCTGACCCACAACCCTTGGGCCCCGGTGCTTCCGAGCACCGGGGCCCTCGTGATGGAGGTTCCATGGCTCAACCCGACGACATGTTCGACGATGAGGACTACCCCGCCTACACGATGGGCCGTGCCGCCGAGATCCTCGGCTGCTCGCAGGACTTCCTACGCCGACTCGGCGAAGCGAAACTGATCGACCCGCAGCGCTCCAGTGGCGGGCACCGCCGCTACTCCCGCTACCAACTGCGCCTTGCCGCGAGAGCCCGGGAGATGTGCGACCAGGGCACCGACATGGCCTCGGCCTGCCGGATCATCATTCTTGAGGACCAACTCGAAGAGGCGCTTCGGCGCAACGAGCGCCACCAGCAGGGCTGAGCTGGTTGCGGCGCTGATGGCGGCGGTCACAGCCGCGTGGATCATGCTGGTCTCGGCTGCGTGAGAGCGTGCCGCCGCATCCACTACGGCCAAGCACGGCGCGGAAGCGCCCGGCCCGACGAAGCATCGAGCCGGGCGCATCAGGCTGAGCTATGCCACGAAGCGTGAACGGCGTCGGCGCCCGATCAGGTAGCCCGCGCCGCCGAGGAGCAGGAGCACACTGCCAACGCCGGCCACGGTCGCGGTGTCGGCACCGGTAACGGGCAGCCCACCGCCCTCGCCACCCTCGCCACCCTCGCCGCCGGGGGCACCCGGGCTGGCGGAGGCAGTAGGAGTCGGTGCAGCGGTCGTCGAGGCGCTGGGCGTAGCGCTCGGCGTGGGCTGAGACGTCGGCGTCGGGGTGGGCTGAGACGCGCAGTCGAGCTCACGGGCGGCGTACAGGCCGTCGTTCAGGTAAGCCAGATAGGCATCGACTGCCGCCTCGCGGAGCACCGTCTGCGCGGCCGCCTCCACGTTGGGGCCAGCATCCGTCAGCGTGCGAACCACAGTGATCCGCAGAGCCGTTGACCAGGCTGCCTGCACATTCGTCTTGAGGAACGCGCGGAGCTCTTCATCAGTGCCCTTCAGTGCCTCCTGAATGGCACCCGGCAGAATGGGCAACGCGTCGGCGTTCGCCGCGGACAGGATCTGGGCGGCCAACACCCGTACCTCCTGCTCGGGAGCGGTGTCCAGGTCGATGGTGAAAAGCTCGCGGATGTCCTTGTACGTCTTGCGCTCGACCGTCTGGCAGGCCTCGTTCAGCCCGGGCGATTCGATCTGAGCCACCGCCGGTGCCGCCGGAATCAAAAAGGCCAGCGCCAATAGGGCGCCGGCCGGGAACTTCCATCGCATGTGGTCTTCCTCCCCGTTGCAAGCAAAAACACGGAGATACTACCGTCAGTGCGCGAAAGGGCAAGATGGATAGACGTCCCCGCCTGCGTCGCGGCCGCCTTCAGATCGTTGCGCCCAGGACGAGGTTCCCGCTCGTCCGGTGCCTCGCCCCGAACCGTGCTGAGAGGCCGCCGCGGTGATCGTCTCGACCGGGCACGGCAAGCCGCTGACCTGCTGTGGTGAAGTGCGCCCGGCAGGATTCGAACCTGCGGCCTTGGGATTAGAAGTCCCCTGCTCTATCCGCTGAGCTACGGGCGCGTGTGGCGTGGATGTCGCGCCCAGAGGGTACCGCCGTCCCACTGCCCGACGGCGAAAAGGGTGCCCGCGTCCACGTTGCCGAGCAGGGTCTCACGTCCGCCGGGGAGCGGGCATCCGGGTTACCGCGGGACGGCCTCGCCGTGGACCGTACCGTTGGCTGGTGTTGCTGGATTCCGACGCCGAGAGCGACGTCGCCTACGAGCTGTGCCAGGTCGTCGGTCGTGCCATCCTGCCGTACCGGTCATCGGGCGACGTCGGTACCGCGTTCTTCTTCCGTGGTGGCGACGACCCGGTGGGAGAGTCGCTGCTGACGGCGGCCGACCTGGTGGGCGGTTCGGGTGGTGAGTTGACCCTGCGGGCCAGCGTCACCGAGCCGGCGGGAGTGGCCCCGGCCGTCATTTCCGAGGCCGAGATCGTGCCCGGTTGGGCCCGCTTCGCGGGCGACGGGGTCGCCGTGTTGCCGACCGCCGGCCTGCACCGGTATGCCGGCGACGGAGGCTGGCGGTGGCGCGTGCAGCCGGTGCCGGCGGGGATCGCCGCCGGGCCCGAGGTGGTCGCCCGCCTCGGCGCCGACACCAGTTCCGCTTTCGTGCTGGCCCACGGGGTACGCGAAGACGGGTCGCGGCCGCTGGAGGTCGCGATCGAGCGGGTGGTCCGCGACGGGGATGCCGTGCTGATCACCACCGAGCTGCCCCCGGGGTACGTCGGCGCGCCGGTCTTCATCGTGCAGGCCGAAGCCACCGGTGAGGTTTCCCCGTACTGCCTGGGCCTGGTCCTGCCCGGTGTCGGCGCGCACCCGGTGGCGACCTTCGACCGGATCAGTGCCGTCCTTCCGGCGACGCCCGGCGACGTCTGAACCGCGCCCGGCCTGGTCAGCCGCCGGCCGTCGTCGCCTTCGCCGGGTCGGCCGGCTGTACGTCGGTCGGCGCTGTGTCAGTGCGGTCGGCATCGGTGGGCGCGGCAGCAGCTGGGACCGCGTCCGTTCGCGCGGCAGCAGCTGGGACCGCGTCCGTTCGCGCGGCGTCGGGTGGGGTGGCATTGGTCCGGGCGGCGTCGGGTGGGGCGGCATTGGTCGGCGCGGCGTCGGCGGGGGCGGTGGGGCCGGCGGCGAGGAACGCCTCGGCCCAGCGGCCCACCTCGTCGAAGACCTTCGTCCGCACGGCCGGGCCGGAGAGCGTGAGGTCGTGCAACCCGCCGTCGAAGCGCGCCAGTGTGACGTGGCGACCGAGGCGGGGCGCGTAGCGGACCATGTGCTCGACGTCCAGTACCGCATCGGCCAGGGTCGCGTTGTCGTGCCACTTGGTGCCCCGGAATGACCGGGTCGAGCAGGCCAGCAGGACCGGCACCTGGATGTTCAGCCCGGCGCGCAGCCGGCGTTGCCCGGTGCGGATCGCGTTCAGCCAACCGGCCCGGACCGGGAACCCGGCCAGCGGCTTCCACGCCAGGTCGTAGGTCCACTCGCCGCGGTGGTCGGAGTGGATGCTTTCGCCGTACACAGTGCCCAGCCCGAACGGCAGGATGCGGTGCGGCGCCCTGCGGCCCAGCCGGGACACGGCGGCCGCGAGGGGTCGACGGACCGCCCAGGGGGCGTTCAGGTCGAAGAAGGGGCTGTTGAGCACCAGGCCGTCGATGGTGCCGGTGTCGCGGCGGGCGTCCGCCCAGAGCGAGATGATCAGGCCACCGGTGGAGTGGCCCATCGCCAGCAGGGTGTCGTGCCCGTCGTCCTTGCGGATGACCTCGGCGGCGGCGTCCAGCTCGGGGAAGTAGTCGCTGATGTCGCGGCAGAAGTTCGGGGTCTGGGCCGGGAGCAGACTCCGGCCGTATTTACGCAGGTCGAGCGCGTAGAAATCCCAGCCTCGCTCGGCGAAGAAGTCAGCCAGGTGAGTCTGGAAGAAGTAGTCGACGAAGCCGTGCACGTAGAGCACGGCCCGCCCGGTGGGGCGCTCGGCCCGCCGCCGGACCAGCGTCGCGACAACGGGGCCTTCGTCGTCGGTGCCCAGGTCGATCGTCTGCCGCTCGTACGGCGGCCCCAACACGTCCGGTTCCACGAACGCGACGCTACGCCGCCAACTTACCCAGCGGTAGCCCACGCCCGCCCGATGCTCGCCCCCGCGATCTTGCGCTTTGTGTCCCGGCGTAAGGGGTGATTGCCGCCATTCGGCGTTCGAAAGTGCAAGATCGCGGGGGTGTGGCGTGGGTCAGGCGGTTTCCGCGTCGGCGCGGAGGGCCGGGTCGACGGGCTCGTCGGCGTCGATCTGCGGCTGCGGGACGTCGCGCAGGTGCTTGTTGTGCCGGGGCTCCTGGCGGGTCTTGGCGTCGTTGAGCTTGCGGCGCAGGTCGTCCCGGACGTCATTGAGGGCGGCGTGCAGGTCCTCCTCCGTGGAGGTGGTGACGATCTTCTGTCGGCCGGCGATCCAGCACTCCAGGGTGACCTTCTGACCGCGCGCCTCCCGGTCCTTCACCGACACCTCCAGCTCGGTGGCGTCGGCGTGGAAGCTGGCGAGCCGGGCGTCGAGGGTGCCGAACTGCTCGGCGATCCAGTTGCGGTCGCCCTGGGAGAACCCGGCGCCCACCCGCAGGCATTCAGCCACGGTGGCCGGGTTCGCCACGGCGCTCATCGCTGCGCCTCGGAAGCGTTCGCGGAGCCGATGGTAGTGATCATCATGGCGCTGACCTCTCGTCGACGTGGAGCTGTCGGTGGTGCGTTGATCAAGTCCTTACCCAGTTCGGGCGGCCTGGGAAACCGTGGACGGCGGGTCGGGTGGGTCGGGCGTACCACAGCAGGGCTTGATCAGGGCGTTGTCCACAGGTGGGTTCGTCATCCACAGGTCGGGGACGGGTGCTCACGAAGGGCGCCTTCAGTGTCGATGCTCGTGTCGAGTCGACTCGCGCTGGCAGGCCCCGATCCCCCTGGAGGGACGATGTTCGACACTTACGTGACAATCGTCGGCAATGTGCTGACTACGCCCGAATGGCGGCGTACGACCCAGAGCAACACCCTGGTGGCCAACTTCAAGGTCGCGTCCACCGCCCGGCGACTCGACCGGGACAGCGGCCGGTGGGTTGACGGCAATTCGCTCCGCGTCCGCGTCAACTGCTGGCGCAAGCTCGCCGAGGGGGTGGCGGCCTCCGTCATGGTCGGCGATCCGGTGGTGGTCTGCGGGCGGCTCTACACCCGCGACTGGACCGACGACGGCGGTAACCACCGCACGCTCTACGAGTTGGAGGCGGTGGCCGTCGGCCATGACCTCTCCCGGGGGCGCGCCCGTTTCCTGCGCAACCGGCCGAGCATGGCGACCAGCACGGTGGAGGACGCGGAGGCCGAGAGCCGGGTGCACGGCGAGCCCACCGAGCCGGTGCCGGCCGGGCAGGCGCCAGTGCTGCCCGACGGCAGTGCGTTGGACGACGACTTCGAGCTGCCCGACTACGCGGAGCTGCGAACCAGCCCGTTCGGCAACGTCCCGGCGGACGACGACAGCCCTCCGAGCGGCGGCGTCTTCGGTGACGGCGGAGCACTTGCGAGCGGCGGACAGGGCGGGCCGGCCGACGCTGCGCCGGCACTCGACGACGAGCTGGCCCCGTCGCCCGAGGTGGACGACGACAACGCCGACGGTGACCTGGACGACGAGTTGGGGTCGGTGCCCGACGAGGGGCAGCCGGAGCCGGCGCAGCCCGGTCGAGGGCGGCGTGGTCGGGGCCGGATTCCGCAACCAGCCTGACCGATCGGCTCGGCCGTCGCGGTTGAGCGGCACGACGGGGGCGGGGTGGCGGCGCGACCAGCGTCGTCACCCCGCGTGACAGGACGTCGGCGGGTTTGTCGACCTGTCACTCACGGGTTCTCGTTGCCGGTGCGGCACCGTGGGTTGGGCTGGTTCACGGAATGCTCGTCTAGGCTGGCCGGCCGGAGGTGGTGCGGGTGCGACGGACAGCGCCGATGGCGAACGCGGTGGGGCTGCTGGCCGGGTACGCGCTGGACAGGGTGCTCGGTGACCCCCGCCGGTGGCACCCGGTGGCCGGCTTCGGGCAGGCAGCGGGCGCGCTGGAGCGCCACCTCTACCGCCCGGACCGAACGGCGGGTACGGCATTCACCGCGCTGGCCGTGGGCGGGCCGGTGTTGCTCGGGGCGGTCGCCGCGGCGGCTACCCGCCACCGGCCGGTGACCCGGGCGGTGCTGGTGGCGGCCGGCACCTGGACCGTGCTGGGCGGCCGCACGCTACGGCACGAGGCGACCGTCATGGGTCGTACGCTGCGTGACGGTGACCTGCCCGCTGCCCGGCGACGTCTCGGTCACCTCTGCGGGCGGGACCCGTCGACGCTGGGCGAGTCGGAGCTGGCCCGTGCCACAGTCGAGTCGGTAGCGGAGAACACCTCCGACGCGGTGGTCGCTCCCCTGCTCTGGGGTGCGGTCGCTGGTCTGCCCGGGCTGCTGGGCTACCGCGCGGCGAACACCCTCGATGCGATGGTCGGGCACCGGTCGACGCGCTACGCGCGGTTCGGCACGCCGGCCGCTCGGCTGGACGACGCGCTCAACCTCCTGCCGTCCCGGCTGACCGGGCTGCTCACCATCGCCGTCGCGCCGGTCGCGCACGGCGACCGGCAGCACGCCTGGCAGGTGTGGCGGCGGGACCGCAACGACCACCCGAGCCCCAACGCCGGTCAGTGCGAGGCGGCGATGGCGGGCGCGCTCGGGGTCCGCCTCGGTGGTCGAAACGTCTATTTCGGGCGCTCCGAGGTGCGGCCGTTCCTCGGCGACGGTCCCCGCCCCGAGGCGCGGCACCTGAAGCGGGCCGCCCGGATCTCCGGCGCGGTGGGGCTGGCCGCCGTCGGGTTGGCCGCCGCGTACCCGGTGACGCTCGGCCGGCTGGTTGGTGCGCTGAGCAGGCGTGCACTGACCGGTGCCGTGGGCCGGCGAGGGTCGGTGGAGATGGCCGGAGGGCGCGGGTGGGGTGGCGTGGCCGGGGCCCTGCGGTCGGCCGGTGCCGGTGAGCACGGGCTGCGGGCCGTCGGTATGGGCAGGGTCGTCGGGGTGCGCCGGGGGAGTGGGAGGTGAGCGGCGGGCTGCTGGTGGCCGGCACGACGTCCGACGCCGGCAAGAGCGTGCTCACCGCCGGCATCTGCCGTTGGCTGCACCGGCAGGGCGTGAAGGTGGCGCCGTACAAGGCGCAGAACATGTCGAACAATTCGGCGGTGGTCGTCGGGGCGGACGGGCGTGGCGGCGAGATCGGGCGCGCCCAGGCCATGCAGGCCGCGGCGTGCGGGCTCGCACCCGACCTGCGGTTCAACCCGGTGCTGCTCAAGCCGGGCAGCGACCTGGCCAGTCAGGTGGTGCTGCTGGGCGAGGCGGTCGACACGATCACCGCGGGCACCTTCCGGCAGTTGCGTCCCCGGCTCGCCGAGACCGCGTACGCCGCGCTGGCCGAGCTGCGCGAGACGTACGACGTGGTGATCTGCGAGGGCGCCGGCAGCCCTGCGGAGATCAACCTGCGGGCCGGTGACTACGTCAACATGGGGTTGGCCCGGCACGCCAACCTGCCCACCATCGTCGTGGGCGACATCGACCGGGGCGGTGTCTTCGCCTCGATGTTCGGCACCGTGGCACTGCTAGACCCGGCCGACCAGGCGCTGATCGCCGGATTCGTGATCAACAAGTTCCGGGGCGACCTCGGGCTGCTCCAGCCGGGTCTGGACATGTTGCGTCAGGTCACCGGCCGTCCCACGTACGGGGTGCTGCCCTGGTCACTGGACCTGTGGCTCGACGCGGAGGACTCACTCGCCTACGGTCGGGTGCTCGGTCGACCCGCCGCCCCGCACGGCAGCGAATGGCTGGACGTGGCCGTCGTCCGCCTACCCCGGATCAGCAACGCCACCGACGTGGAGGCGCTCGCCACCGAGCCGGGCGTCCGGGTGCGCCTCACCATCGAACCGGCCGAACTGGCTGCCGCCGATCTGGTCGTCCTACCGGGTTCCAAGTCCACCGTCGCCGACCTCGGATGGCTGCGCGAGACCGGTCTCGCCGACGCGGTGGCCACCCATGTGGCAGCCGGCAAGCCCCTGCTCGGCCTCTGCGGTGGCTTCCAGATGCTCGGCCGTGCCATTCACGATCCGGTGGAGAGCCGGCAGGGCAGCGTGCCGGGGCTCGGTCTGCTGCCCATCGACATCACCTTCGACCCGCGCAAGACCGTCCGGCAGTCGGTGGGCACCGGCCCCGGTGGCCTTCCGGTGCGGGGCTACGAGATCCACCATGGGTACGTCTCACAGGCCGACCCGAGCCTGACCCCGTTGCTGACCAGCGACGACGGCGTCGCAGAGGGCGTCGTGCTCGGCGTGGTGCACGGCACGCACTGGCACGGGGCGTTCGAGTCCGACGAGTTCCGCCGGTGGTTCCTCACCGAGGCCGCTCGTCTGGCCGGTCGCAGCGGGTTTCGGGTCGCACCGGCCACCAGCTTCGCCGCCGCCCGGGAACAGTCACTCGACCTGCTCGGCGACCTGGTCGAGGAACACCTGGACACCGATGCCCTCTGGCGTCTCATCGAAGCCGGCCCACCCGCCGACCTGCCCTTCATCCCACCCGGCCCTCCACCGGTCAAACCCACGTCCGAGAACTAGCTGTATCGCCCAGCCCGTTGCCTTCGCCCACCGCGAATGCGCCGGCCTGGTCGATCATGGAGTTGTGGTGCCCGTTGCACCCCGACTGGCCACTTACGTCCTCCACCACAACTCCATGATCGACCGGTCAGGATCAGGGTCAGGGGCTGGGGCAGAGGTGGGTCGGGGTTTGGGGCAGAGGGTTCGGTTCGGGGTTAAGGGCGGATGTCGGCGGGACGGTCGGTGGTGGGCAGGCCGGCGGCGAGCCAGGCGTCCACGCCGCCGATCATGTCGGTGGCCCGGCGCAGCCCGAGGGTCTGCAGGCTGGCGGCGGCCAGGCTGGAGCTGTAACCCTGTCGGCACACCAGGATGATCTCCCGGTCGTACCCGGTGGCTTCCGGGATCCGCCAGGCGCTGGCCGGATCGAGGCGCCACTCCAGTACGGTCCGGTCGACGACGACCGCGCCCGGCAGGTCGCCCTGTTCGCGGCGCTGCAGTTCGGTACGGGTGTCGACCAGCAACGCGCCGCCGCGGACCGCCTCGACGGTCTGCTGCGGAGTCAGTCGGTGCAGCCCGGCACGGGCCTGTTCGAGTAGGGCGTCTATACCGGGGCTCATCACGTCTCGGAGCACCACCCGATCATGCCGATTCGGTGGCACCCCGGGCGGCGAACGGGCCGCCCGTCACCCGTCGCCGCCCCAATTCCCCCGGACGTGACGGTGGCCGGCCGGGGCGGTCAGCCGGACGTGTCAGGGTGACCCACCACGCCGCCCCACCGGGCATGATCGACTCGGCTTCAATGAAGTCGCGGTGTCCGGCCGACAGGGATACCGCGACTTCAAGGAAGCCGAGTCGATCACCGTGGTCAGCGGCCGTCGCGGCATACTTCGGGTCATGGGCCACGCGAGGTCGGGCCAGGCCAAGTCGCGTCTCGCCAGGTCGCGCCTGGCCACGCCGCGCTGCACTCGGAGGCTGTGCTGAACCCGGAGACTGGCCTGCCGACCGTGGCGGTTGTCGAGGCGTACGCCGAACTGGCTCGTCGGGTGCTCGCGGGCCCGGCGCGGTTGGGGCGGACCCGGCTGGTCGCGGTCGACGGGCCGAGTGGCGCGGGTAAGAGCCGGTTCGCCGCGCAGCTCGCGGATGCCCTGGCGGGACCGCTCGGCGGCCGACCGCCGGTGGTGCACACCGACGACCTGCTCGACGGGTGGGACGACCAGGTCACCTTCTGGCCCCGGCTCGACGAGGGGGTGCTCGCCCCGCTGCGTATCGGTGAGCCGGGTGCCTACCGGCGGTACAGCTGGGTCCGGCGGTGTTTCCTGCCCCGGCCGGTTCCGGTTCCGGTGGCTCCGGTGCTGGTGGTCGAGGGGGTCAGCGCCGCTCGGGCGGTCGTCCGGCCGGAGCTGACGCTGGCCGTGTTCGTCACCGCGCCCGCGTCGCTGCGGCTGGCTCGCGCGGTGGCCCGGGACGGGCCGGAGATCCTGCCCGAGCTGCGCCGCTGGCATGACGGCGAGCGGGCGCACTTCGCCGTCGATGAGACCGCGACCCACGCCGACCTGGTGGTGGACGGCGCGCCGACACTGCCGTACGACGCGGACCGGTACTACGTGCGGCTGCGATGAGCGGGGCATGGACGTGGGCCACGGTCTGCGGCACGATGCGGAGAGCTACGGCGAACGGGGAGCCACCATGACGGCAGCGGACGCGCCAGCGCGGCGTCGGATCACCCTCACCGGCATCAGCTCGCGGGCCTGGGAGCACCCGGCCGACCGGGGTGCCCTGGTCGCGCTGCGGGAGCTGCGCGGTTTCGACGACGTGGTGCGGGCGTTCTTCGGGATGTGGAACGAGCGGGGTTTCCGGCTGTCCGTGCTGGCCTCCGGCATCCGGGTCGACCACCGGCAGTATCCGGCGGTGTGGCAGCGCTACACCGAGGCCGCGGCGGCGCTCGACGTGGCCGAACTGCCCGAGCTGTACGTGACCCAGTCGCCCTGGTTGGGCGCCGAGGCGGTCGGGCTGGAGCGGCCGTTCATCGTGCTGAACTCCGCCTGCGTGCAGCAGTTCGACGAGGACGAACTGCGCTGCCTGCTCGGCCACGAGTTGGGCCACGTGGGCAGCGGGCACGCGGTCTACAAGACCATGCTCATGATCCTCACCCGGTGGGCGGCCAACCTGAGCTGGTTGCCGGTCGGCGCGATCGCGCTGCGCGCCATCATCGCGGCGATGCTCGAGTGGTGGCGTAAGGCGGAGCTCTCCGCCGACCGGGCCGGCTTGCTCGCCGGGCAGGACCCGGCCGCCGCGCTGCGGCTTCTGATGAAGCTCGCCGGCGGCGGTGACCTGTCCCAGGTCGACACCACGGCCTTCCTGGAGCAGGCCGCCGAGTACGCCGGTGGCGGCGATCTGCGCGACAGCCTGCACAAGATCCGGATGACCGCGTGGAGCACCCACCCGGTGCCGGTGGCACGGGCGGCGTCGCTGCGCCAGTGGATCGACTCCGGGGCGTACGGGCGGGTGCTGGCGAGGGACTATCCGCGCCGCGAGGACGACAGCTCGACAAGCGTGTCGGAGGAGATCAAGGCTGCTGCCGAGTCGTACCGGGAGGAGTTCAGCCGGTCGACCGACCCACTGGTCGGGTTGCTGCGCCGGCTCGGCGACGGCGCGAGCGACGTCGGCGAGTGGGTGGGCGGCACCGCCGGTCGGGCGCGTTCCTGGATGGATGCCGCCACCGAGGCGGCGGGCCGCGCACACCGCGCCGGGCGGGCCGCCCCGGGCGCGCGGGCCGGCGCCGGCCCCGCGGACAGCGGTGACGGTACGGGCTCCGCCGGCACACCCCGGTAAGGCCGGCATACGATGCCGGTCATGACCTCACCGATCATGACCGAGTCCGAGGTACGGGCCGCCGTCGAGCGGGAGATGCCCGGCGTCCGGGCGGACCTGGAACGACTCGTCCGCATCCCCGGCATCGCCTTCGAGGGCTTCGACCACTCACACGTGGAACGCTCCGCCGAGGCGGTCGCCGAGCTGCTGCGCGGCTGTGGCCTGGACGTCGACATCGTGCGATCCGGCGGCCAGCCGGCGGTGATCGGCCGTCGGGCCGCCCCGCCCGGCGCGCCCACCGTGCTGCTCTACGCCCACCACGACGTCCAGCCGGTCGGCGACCGGTCGCTGTGGGAGTCCGACCCGTTCGAGCCGGTGGAACGGGACGGCCGGCTCTACGCCCGGGGCGCGGCCGACGACAAGGCCGGCATCATGGCGCACGTGGCGGCGCTGCGCGCGTACGGTGACGCGCTGCCGGTCGGCGTGGTCCTCTTCATCGAGGGCGAGGAGGAGTACGGCTCCGACTCGCTAGAGCAACTGCTGGCCGAGCACCGCGACGCGATCACCTCGGACGTCATCGTGATCGCCGACTCCGGTAACTGGGACATCGGCGTGCCGGCGTTGACCACCTCGCTGCGGGGCATCGTCAACTGCTTCGTCGAGGTACGCACGCTGGACCACGCGGTGCACAGCGGCATGTTCGGCGGCGCCGTGCCGGACGCGCTCACCGCGCTGGTCCGGCTGTTGGCGACGCTGCACGACGACGCCGGTGACGTGGCCGTGGACGGCCTGGTCGGCCGGGAGGGAGCCACCGTCGACTACCCGGAGGACCGGGTCCGGGCCGAGGCCGGGCTCGCCGAGGGCGTGCAGTTCATCGGCACCGGCTGGATCACCGACCGACTCTGGACCAAGCCGGCGCTGGCCATTCTCGGTGTCGACGCGCCGTCCACCGGCGAGGCGCCGAACGCTCTGGTCCCGGCCGCGAAGGCGAAGCTCAGCATCCGCCTCGCCCCGGGCGACGACCCCAAGCGGGCGTACGCGGCGGTGCGCGCGCACCTGGAGCAGCACGCGCCGTGGGGTGCACAGGTGACCGTCACCTTCGAACACGACGGTGACCCGTGCGTGATCGACGCGTCCGGGCCGATGTTCGACGCCGCCCGTTCGGCCTTCCGGACCGCCTGGGACGGCACCGACCCGGTGGACATCGGCGTTGGCGGCTCGATTCCGTTCATCGCCACCTTCCAGGAGATGTTCCCGAAGGCGGCGATCCTGGTGACCGGCGTGGAGGACCCACACGCCCGCGCGCACGGCCCGAACGAGAGTCTGCACCTGGGTGAGTTCGCCCGGGTCTGCCTGGCCGAGGCACTGCTCCTGCGCAACGTGGCGGCGGTGAGCAGTTAGGCATCAGAACGGCAACTTTGGGCCTGATCTGGGAGTTTACGGCGTGTCGGATGGTCAGCTGTTATAGCCTTTCGTACATGAGTACGAACGAGGTGATGGCCCGGTTGGGGGCCGCTGTCAGCGCGCTGGGAGATGTCGATGTCTCCGCGTGGTCCGAGGACACGCTCAACGAACAGCTCGGTGAGCTCTCCGCCGCACTGGTCGCCCTCGACTCGGTGCTCTCCCGGGTCGCCGGCGAGGTCCGCGCCCGGGGGTTGCGCATCGAGGAACCCGTCTCCGCCTAGGCCCTGATCCGTCGTCCAGTGAGTGGGCGGCACCCTGCCGACACCGCCCGGGCACGGCAATGCCCGGGCGGTGTCGGAGGTGACTGGCAGGATGAGCTGCGTGCGGTTCCTCGATCTGGCAGCCACTTCCGCCGCCGTCGGCGCCACCAGCGGCCGGCGCGCCAAGGTGGAGCTGCTCGCTGACGCGCTGCGCCGGCTCGACCCCGGCGAGGTCGAGCCCGGCGCCGGCTATCTCGCCGGTGAGCTGCGCCAACGGCAGACCGGCGTCGGTTACGCGAGTCTGCGTGACCTGCCGCCGCCGGCCGCCGAGCCGACGTTGACTGTGGCCGGCGTGGACGCGGCCATCGCGCAGCTCGCCGCGGTGCACGGCTCGGGCTCACAGGCTCGGCGTCGGGCGCTGCTCGGCGCCCTCTACGCGGCGGCGACGGCAGACGAGCAGCGGCTGCTCACCGGCCTGTTCAGTGGCGAGCTACGGCAGGGCGCCCAGGCCGGCCTCCTCGCGGACGCGGTGGCGCGGGCCGCCGAGGTGCCGGTCGCGGTGGTCCGCCGGGCGCTGCTGCTCGCCGGTGATCTCCGGGCGGTGGCGGTGGCCGCGCTGGCCGGAGGGGCCGCCGAGTTGGCCGGCTTCGGTCTACAGGTCGGCCGCCCGCTGGCGCCGATGCTCGCGCAGAGCGCCCCCTCGGTCGACGAGGCGCTCGCCGCGACCGGCACGCCGGCGGTGGTCGACGTGAAGCTCGACGGCATCCGCATCCAGGTGCACCGCTCCGGCACCGACATTGCCGTGTTCACCCGCAGCCTCGACGAGATCACCACCCGGGTGCCCGAGGTGGTCGCGGCGGTCCGTGCCCTGCCGGGCCGGGAGTTGGTCCTCGATGGCGAGGCGATCGGCCTGGACGAGACCGGCCGCCCACTGCCGTTCCAGCAGACGTCGAGCCGGGCCGCCCGACGCACCACCCCCAGCACCACCGGGCGCACACCTGTCGCTCCGGCGGTGCTCGCGGCGGCTGCCAGCACGGGCGCCACGGTGCTCACCCCGTACTTCTTCGACCTGCTGCACCTCGACGGCCAGGATCTGATCGACAGTCCCGGCCGGGAGCGGTGGGCCGCCCTCGCCGGTTCGGTGGATTCGTCGCTGCTTGTCGGTCGGATGGAGGTCGACGGCCCGGAGCAGGCCGCCGCCGCGTTCGCCGTCGCGCTCGACGCCGGGCAGGAGGGCGTTGTGGTCAAGGCGCCGGACGCCCCCTACGACGCCGGCCGGCGCGGTGCCGCCTGGGTCAAGGTGAAACCACGGCACACCCTCGACCTGGTGGTGCTCGCCGTCGAGTGGGGCAGCGGCCGACGCAAGGGCTGGTTGTCCAACCTTCATCTGGGTGCGCGTGACGCGCGCACCGGTGACTTCGTGATGCTCGGCAAGACCTTCAAGGGGCTCACCGACGAGCTGCTGCGGTGGCAGACCGAACGGTTTCTCGACCTCGCCGTGGAACGCGGCGACTGGGTGGTCCGGGTCCGGCCCGAGCAGGTGGTGGAGATCGCCTTCGACGGGGTGCAGACGAGTTCGCGCTATCCCGGTGGGATGGCGCTGCGGTTCGCCCGGGTGGTGCGCTATCGCGACGACAAGTCCGCAGCGGAGGCGGACACCATCGACGCGGTGCGGGCCATCCACGCCGGCCGCGTCACCGGCTGACCGGGCGAGGTCAGGCGGAAGCGGTCGGCGTCGGTTCGGCGGCCCGGTCCAGCGGAGCCGGGGTGGTGCCGATTCCGGCGGCCCGGCGGGCCTCCCGACGGGCCACCCAGCCGTAGCCGAACAGCGCCATCACCGCGAACAGCCACCACTGCACGACGTAGCCGAAGTTCTGCCAGTTGTTGGCGTGCCCGACCGGCACCGCCTTGAACACCGGATCGGCTGCCGGGGTCTGCTCGTCGAGCAGCACGTAAGCGCCGTAGACCGGGTACGGAAGCTGGCCAGCCAGCCGCGACACCCCGATCCGCCGGATCTCCAGCAGCCCGTCGCGTCGAGCCACCGCGCCGGCGCCGCTCTCGGTCTCGTGCACCCGGCCGACCACAGTCACGTCGCCGGTCGGCACGGAGGGCACCGACGGCTGGGCGGTCGCCCCACCGGGCGCCGGCGGGATCCAGCCCCGGTCCACCAGCACCGCCGTGCCGTCGGCGAGCACCAACGGGGTGAGCACCTCGAAACCGACCCGGCTGTCCACCGTGCGGCCACGGACCAGCACGGAGTTCGTGGGGTCGTACCGGCCGGTGACGGTGACCCGGGTCCAGACCTTGTCCTCGGCGGGCGCCGGACCGGCCGTCCCCGCGCCCCCGGCGGGAGCGCGCAGCGCGTCGGTGAGCGGCACCGGAGCCATTCGCTGGCCCGCGTCGATCCGCTCATTGACCTCGGTGCGCCCTCGGTAGCGGTCGAGCTGCCAGTTGCCGAGGAACACCATGACGGCGGCCGCGACCAGGGTCAGCGCGAGAGCGCCCAGCCAGCGTGGGCTCAGCAGGAACCGGTACACGGCACCGAGGCTACTCGTATGACCGGCGCCACTGACCTGGACCGGGCCGGATGGGCCGGGACCGGCGACCGGGCGTCCGGCCAGGGCCGGGCCAGGCACCCCGGTTGGCGGTGCTCGCGCCTCCAGCCGGGCGGGTATCGTCACGCCGACGGATCGGCCTTGGTCGTCCCGTCGCGTACCCGCCGCCGCTCGCGAGGAGTCGATGATGACCGTCGTGCCGCGCCTGGTGCTCAGCGCGCCGTCCTCCGGGCACGGTAAGAACGCGCTGGCGATCGGGCTGCTAGCCGCCCTGGCCGAGCGAGGGGTCGACGTCGCCGGGTTCAAGCTCGGGCCGGACCACGTCGACGCCGCCTATCTCGGTCTCGCCTCCGGCCGGCCGGGTCGGGTGATCGACCCCCGACTGGTCGGCCTCGACCGGCTCGCCCCGCTGGTGGCGCACGGTGCCGCCGGTGCCGGGCTGGCCGTGGTGCAGGGCAGCATGGGCCTGTACGACTCGGTCGGTGGCCGTCCCGAGCAGGAGTCCACTGCCGCTGCGGCCGCCGCGTTGCGCAGCCCGGTGGTGCTCGTTGTCGACGTGGCCGCGATGGGCCAGTCGGTGGCGGCCCTGGTGCACGGTTTCCGCTCGTACGACGAGCAGCTGTGGCTCGGCGGGGTGATCCTCAACCGGGTGGCGTCGTCGCGGCACGAGGGGATGCTGCGCGAGGCGTTGGACGACGTGGGGGTGCCGGTCTACGGCGCGCTGCGTCGACAGGACCTGCCGGCGGTGCTGCCGTCGCGGCGACACGGCGTGGCCCCGGTGGTCGAGGGTTCGGCCGACGCCGTCCGTGCGGTCCGCCGGCTGGGCGAGGCCGTCGCCGCCACCGTCGACCTGGAACGGCTGCTCGGGCTGGCCCGCTCCGCCCCGCCGCTGCCGACGCCGGCCTGGTCTCCCGAGGAGGCCCTCGGCACGTTCACACCCCCGGCGAACCGCCCACTGGTGGCGGTGGCCGGTGGGCCGGGCGGCAGTTTCAGCCACCCGGAGACCACCGAGTTGCTCCGGGCCGCCGGCGCCGAGGTCGTCGTCGTCGACCCGCTGCGCGACGAGGCGCTGCCGGTCGGCACCCGCGCGCTGGTCGTCGGCGGCGCGCTGCCCGAGGCGTACGCCGAGCAGTTGTCGGCCAACCGGCGGCTCTGCATCGCGGTGGCGGAGTTGGCGCGGACCGGGCGTCCGGTGATCGCCGAGGGCGCCGGGCTGCTCTGGCTGGCCCGGGAGCTGGACGGGTTGCCGATGTGCGGTGTCCTGGACGCGGTGGGCGTCAGCCGCGACGGGGTGGTGGCCGGCTACCGGGAGGCGACCGCCCAGACCGACAGCGTCGTCGCCGCCACCGGCACGGTGCTGGTCGGGCACAAGGCACACCGCGCGGTGCTCACCCCCCGCGCCGGTCAGCGCCCGGCCTGGAGCTGGGACGGCGGCACGCCCGAGGGCTTCGTCTGGCGCAACGTGCACGCCTCGCAGCTCACGCTGCACTGGGCGAGCCATCCGGCGACGGCGGCCCGGTTGGTCGCCGCGGCGGCGGCCGATCCGACGAGCGAGGTGGTGCCCGCGCAGTCGGGCGAGGTGTCGGTGTGATCGGTCAGGTGGCGGTGCGCCGATTCCCGGCGCTGACCGTCTCCACCCCGCGTACCGAGGTGCGGCAGCTCACAGCGGCCGACGCGGCGGCGGCCGGGGAGATCTTCGCCGACAAGCTCACCCGGCGTTGGCTGCCGCTGCCCGGCGACTCCGGCCCGATCGACGGGCTGGCCTGGTGCACCGATCTGGCCCGGCAGCGGCGCGACAGCGGAGAGGGTGACCACTACGCGGTGCTCCGGCGGGAGGACGACCAGGTGGTGGGCTCGCTGTGGACCCGGCGCACCGACTGGGGCGCCCGCCTCACCGAGATCTCCTACGCGATGGCGGCGCACGCGCGGGGCTTCGGCTTCGCCGCCGAGGCGGTCGACGCGGTGGCCATCGCGCTGATCCTGGAGCACGGCTTCCAGCGGGTCGAGCTGCGGGTGGCTCCCGGCAACCTGGCCTCGCGCCGGGTCGCCGAGAAGGCCGGGTTCAGCTACGAGGGGCTGCTGCGCAACGCCGGGTTCGTCAGCGGCGGCCGGGTGGATCTGGAGCTGTGGTCGTTCGTCGCCGCCGACCTGCGCTGAGCCTGAGCCCCGCCGACCTGCGCTGAGCCTGAGCCCCGCCGACCTGCGCTGAGCCCCGCCGACCTGCGCTGACTCGCGCGCTGGTCAGCCGACGATGGCGTCCGACGGTGGAGTGAACTGACGGGTCGGGGTGCCCTTCAAACCGTCGCGTAGGGTCTCCGAAACCGCCTTGATCGGGATCTGGGACTGCCCGTCACCGACCGCGTTGAACGGGTTGTCCGGGTCGGAGATGAAGCTCGCCGCAGCCAACTCCGGGGTGTAGCCCACGAACCAGGCCGACCGGGTGCTGTCGGTCGTACCGGTCTTGCCGGCCACCGGGCGTCCGACGGTGCCCCGCACGCTGTCGGCGGTGGACCAGCCGCCGCAGCTGCCGCGCGCCGGGGTGTCGCCGGTCGGGCAGCGGGCCGCGTCGGTGGCCGCCCGTGCCGCGTCCGCGCTGACCACCTGCCGGCAGCGCGGCTTGGCCACCTCACGGTGCAGACCACCCGCTGTGGCGTACGTGGCGGGCGTGCCGTCCCGGTTCATGATCGCTTGCACGGGGATGGCCTCGCAGTAGCGGCCGTCGGCAGCGATGGCGGCGTACGCGTTCGCCATCTCCAGCGGGGTGGCGTCGGAGACGCCCAGGGTGAACGCACCCCACTTCTTCGCCTTGTCCGGGGACGCGTGGTCCCGGTCGACGTCGGTGCGCCACCGCAGCCCGAGCTGTTCGGCCAACCTGACCGCCCGGTCCGCGCCGACCTTCTCCTCCAGCCAGACGAAGTACGTGTTCACCGACTTGCCGAAGCCGGACCACATGGTCTGCTGACCAGACATGGCGCCGCTGGCGTTGGAGGGCGCCCAGCCGTCGTAGACCTCGGAGCGGTAGCGGTATGGGGCGTTGAACGAGGTGGAGAGGGTCATGCCCGAGTCGAGCGCGGCCAGCATCGGGAACATCTTGAACGTCGATCCGGCCTGGTAGCCGGCCAGGTCACCGCCGCCGAGCAGCGGTGCCACAGTGTTCGGATAGTTGGCCTTCACGTTCGGCCCGGCCTCCGGGTTGGAGCTCTGCGGGTTCTCGGCCAGGTCCAGCGAGTACGTCCGGTTCACCGCCATGGCCTTCACCCGCCCGGTGCCCGGCTCGGAGACCACGATTCCGTTGGCGAACGGGCTGCCGGTGGCCTCCTTGGTGCCGACGTTCTTCTCCGCGGCCTCCTGGATCTTCGGGTCGATGCTGAGCACGATGCGGTAGCCGCCCCGGCGCAGGTTGTCCATCCGTTCCAGCCGGTTCGCCCCGAACGCGGGCTGGGCGCTCCACCAGTTCTTCAGGTAGTCGCAGGCGAAGCCCCAGCTGTTGTACTTTTCCGCCACCGCGGCGCAGTCGTGCGGTGGGGTGGTCAGCTTGAGCCGGATCGGTTCGGACTTGGCGGCGGTGGCCGAGTCGGGGGAGAGGTAGCCGAGTTGGCTCATCCGGTCCAGCACGTAGTTGCGCCGCCCGGTGGCCTCCTTCTGGTCGGAGTCGGCCGGGTCGTACTCCGAGGGGGACTTGACCAGTCCGGCGAGGGTGGCGGCCTCGACCGGGGTGAGGTCCTTCGGGGTCTTGGAGAAGAAGATCTCGCTGGCGGCGTAGATGCCGTACGCGCGGTGCCCGAAGTACGCCGAGTTCAGGTAGCGCTCCATGATTTCTTCCTTGCTGATCTCCTTCTCCAGGTCCAGCGCCATCCGCATTTCCTTGACCTTGCGCAGGCTGGTCTGCTGGGTGGCTTCCTGGACCTCCTTGGGCGTGGTCGCGCTGTCCCGTAGGGCCATCCGGACGTACTGCATGGTCAGTGTCGAGGCGCCCTGGGAGCCGCCGGAGCGGGCGTTGGAGACGAAGGCCCGGGCCACGCCCTTCGGGTCGACGCCGTGGTGCTGGTAGAAGCGGGAGTCCTCGGCGGCGATGATCGCCTGCTGAATGTTCGGCGACATGTCCGACAGCTTCGTGTACTGCCGGTACTCCTCGTAGAACATCGTCAGCACGGTCTTGCCGTCCGGGCCGTAGACGTACGAGGTCTCGGCGGGCAGGGCGGTCTTCAGCACCCGGGTCTTCTGGTCCACGGCGTGCGCGGTGGCCTTCGCGCCGAGCCCGGTGAGGGCGACGACCGGGTAGGCGACGGCGGCGATCACGATTCCGGCGATCAGCCCGGCGCGGAGGAGAGGGACGAGACGACCAGCGGCAGCAAGGGGTCGGTTGCTCACCTGGTCAAGTTATGACATTTCCGATTCGTACATGAGAAGAACTCTTAAACCGGCGAGTGGTGACGCGGCTTACCCCGAGATCGGCTGTCCCACCGGCCACCTTCCCGGCAGGATCGCGGACATGTCTGATCAGCCGAGCGCTGTCGCCCCACCCGCCGGGGTCGAGCCGGACCTCGCCCACCACGGCGACGCGGAGGCGACCGCCGGCCTGATCGACCTCGCCGTCAACGTCCGTCGGGCGCGACCGCCCGCCTGGCTGGCCGACCCGATCGCCGCGACCCTGACCGACCTGGCCCGCTATCCGGACCCGGCGCCGGCCCGGGCGGCGGTCGCCGCCCGACACCGCCGTCACCCGAACGAGGTGCTGCTCACCGCCGGCGCCGCCGAGGGGTTCGTGCTGATCGCCCAGGCGCTGCGCGGCGTGCGTCGCCCCGTGGTGGTGCACCCTCAGTTCACCGAGCCGGAGGCGGCGCTGCGGGCCGCCGGACACCCGGTCGAGCGGGTGCTGCTCGACGCCGCCGACGACTTCCGGCTCGACCCGTCCCGGGTGCCTGCCGACGCCGACCTCGTGATGATCGGCAACCCGACGAACCCGACCTCGGTGCTGCACCCCGCCCAGGCGGTGGCCGCGCTGGCCCGCCCCGGCCGGGTGCTGGTGGTCGACGAGGCGTTCGCCGACACCACCATCACCTCAGGGCACCCCGGCGAACCGGAGTCGCTGGCCGAACGCCGCGACCTGCCCGGGCTGCTCGTGGTGCGCAGCCTCACCAAGACGTGGGGCCTGGCCGGGCTGCGGATCGGCTACCTGCTCGGCGCGCCGGAGCTGCTGTCCCGGCTGGCCGCCGTCCAACCGCTCTGGGCCGTCAGCACACCCGCGCTGGCGGCCGCGTCGGCCTGCGCCAGCGCCGTCGCGGTCCAGGCCGAACGCGCGATCGCCGCCGACCTCGCCGCCGACCGCGAGCACCTGGTCGCGCGCCTCGCCGAACTGCCCGGTGTACGCGTCGTCGGCCGTCCCGCCAGCGCGTTCGTCCTGCTGCACCTGCCGGGCGCGACAGCGATCCGGGCCGCCCTTCGCGAGCGCGGCTGGGCGGTACGCCGAGGCGACACGTTCCCCGGTCTCGGCCCCGACTGGCTGCGGGTGGCCGTACGCGACCGAAACACCACCGACGAGTTCATCGACGTGCTGCGCGAGACCATGGAGGCATGATGCTGGAGACCACTATCGCGGCGATCCGCCCGGCGGACGAAGCGGCAATGGCCGCCGCCCGGGCGCTGCACGGCCGGCTGACCAAGCCGGCGGGCTCGCTGGGCGCGCTGGAGGAGCTTTCGGTACGCCTCGCCGGCCTGGCCGGAGTCTGCCCACCACCGCTGCCCGAGCCGGCCGCAGTGGCGATCTTCGCGGGCGACCACGGGGTGCACGCCCAGGGGGTCAGTCCCTGGCCACAGGAGGTCACCGCGCAGATGATCGGCAACTTCCTGGCCGGTGGAGCGGTGGTCAACGCGTTCGCCAGGCAGGCCGGCGCCTCGGTCACCGTGGTCGACGTCGGCGTGGCCACCCCGCTGCCCACCGATCCGGCCGTGCTCGACCCGGCCGCCGACCCGGTCGTGCTCGACCCGGCCGTGCCTCGGCTGGTTGTCTCGTCCGTCCGCCGGGGCACCAACGACCTCACAGTGACGGCCGCGCTGACCCGGGACGAGGCGCTGGCGGCGGTGCGGACCGGCATCCGGATCGCCGACGAACTGATCGACGCCGGTGCCGGCATCCTGCTCACCGGGGACATGGGCATCGGCAACACGACCCCGGCCGCCGTGCTCATCGCCGCGTTCACCGGCGCCGACCCACTCGACACCACCGGTCGGGGCACCGGGGTCGACGACCCGACGTACGCGCGCAAGGTGGCTGTGGTGCGGGCCGCGCTGGCCCGGCACACCCCCGACCCGGCCGACCCGCTGGGGGTGCTGGCCGCCGTCGGTGGTCTGGAGCACGCCGCCCTGGCCGGGCTGATCCTCGGAGCCGCAGCGCGCCGCACACCGGTGCTGCTGGACGGTGTGATCGCGGTCTCGGCCGCGCTCGCCGCCGCCGCGTTCGCCCCGGACGCGGTCTGCGCCATGGTCGCCGGCCACCGCTCGGCCGAGCCCGGCGCCACTGTCGCGTTGCGCCACCTCGGCCTCGACCCGCTGATCGACCTGGGGCTGCGCCTCGGTGAGGGCACCGGCGCGCTGCTGGCGTTGCCCGTGGTCACCGGCGCGGTCCGGGTGCTGCACGAGGTGGCCACCTTCGACTCCGCAGGGGTGGCCGAGAAGTGAGCACGCGCCGCGAACGAGCCGTCCGCCTCGGTGGTGCGGCGTGACCTCCAATCCGTACCCCCTGGGTTTGCGGCTGCACGGGCGGCGGGTGGTCGTGGTGGGTGGCGGCGCGGTCGCCACCCGGCGCGTACCCGCGCTGCTGGACGCCGGCGCGGACGTCCTGCTGGTGGCCCCGGAGCTGACTCCGGCGCTGCGCGCCCGGGCCGACGCGGGTCGGCTGCACTGGGTGCCGCGCCGGTTCGTGCCCGAGGACCTGGACGGTGCCTGGCTGGTCCAGGTCGCTGTCGACGACCCGATGGCGGCGGCTTCGGTGAGCGCCGTCGCCGCCGAGCGGCGGATCTTCTGCGTCCGGGCCGACGACCGGACGGCCGCCACCGCCTGGACACCGGCCGTGACCCGGCACGGCCCGGTCACCGTGGCGGTGCTCGGCGGCGGCGACCCGCACCGGGCGATGACCGTCCGCGACGCCGTCCGCGACCTTCTGGCGGTCCGCTTGGCGCCCGCCGCTGCCGCCGCTGCGCCGCCTGGCGGGCTCGGTGCTGCTGCTGCGCCGTCTGGCCAGGCCGGTGCCGCTGCTGCGCCGCCTGGCGGGCTCGGTGCCGGTTTGACCGAGGCCGGTGTGACGGGCGGGCGGCAGGTCGGGCGGGTGGCGCTGGTCGGGGCGGGGCCGGGGGACCCGGAGCTGATCACCGTGAAGGGCTGGCGGCTGCTCACCGAGGCCGACGTGGTGGTCGCCGACCGGCTGGTGCCCGGACTGCTCCTGGACGAGCTGCGCCCGGACGTCGAGCTGGTGGACGCCTCGAAGATCCCCTACGGCCCGTCCCGGGCCCAGGAGGAGATCAACCAGATCCTGGTCGACCGGGCCCTGGCCGGCGCGTTCGTGGTGCGGCTCAAAGGCGGTGACCCGTACGTCTTCGGGCGCGGCGGCGAGGAGTTGTTGGCCTGCGCTGCCGCCGGTGTCCCGGTGACAGTGGTGCCCGGGGTGACCAGCTCGATCGCCGCCCCGGCCGCAGCCGGAATCCCGGTCACCCATCGGGGCGTGGCGCACGAGTTCACTGTCGTCTCCGGACACCTGGCACCCGACGCACCGGCTTCGCTGGTGCGCTGGGACGCCCTCGCCGGTCTGCACGGCACCCTGGTGATCCTGATGGGGCTGAAGAACCTCGCCGCCATCACGGCCACCCTGATCGCCCACGGTCGGTCGCCGCAGACCCCCGCGGCCGTCGTTCAGGAAGCCACGACGGGCACCCAGCGGGTGCTGCGGTCGACGCTCGACGCGGTGGCCGCCGACGTGCTCACGGCCGAGGTACGGCCGCCCGCCGTCGTCGTGGTGGGCGACGTGGTCAACACCCTCGACGGCTGAGGGAGTCGCTGCATCCCGCCGGGAGCTGGCAGCCGGGAGCCGGGAGCCGGGACAGACGACGGGCCGGAGCAGCGCTGCTCCGGCCCGTCGTGGTCTCTCCTTCGACTACTGCTTGAGCATGTTGTCCAGCAGCAGGGCGCAGCGGATCAGACCGAGGTGGCTGTACGCCTGCGGGTGGTTGCCCAGGCCGCGCTCGGCGAGCGGGTCGTACTGCTCGGGAAGCAGCCCGGTCGGGCCGGCGGTCAGCACCATCTGCGCGAACAGCTCCTCGGCGTCGGTGCGGCGGCCGGTGCGTAGGTACGCCTCGATCAGCCACGCCGTGCAGATGTGGAAGCCGCCCTCACGGCCGGGCAGGCCGTCGTCCCAGTGGTAGCGGTAGACGACCGGGCCGCTGCGCAGGTCCGCCTCGATCCTTAGGACGGTGGACAGGAAGCGCGGGTCGTCGCCCGGGAGCAGGCCGGAGAGGCCGATCCAGAGAGACGATGCGTCCATGTCCTCGTCCCCGTACGCGACGCTGTACGCCTCGACGTCGGAGTGCCAGCCGTGCTCCAGCACGTTCGCGCCGATCCGGTCGCGCAGGTCCTTCCACTCGGGCCGGTCCTCGCCGCCGTGCTCGCGCATCACATGCAGCGCGCGGTCGACTGTCATCCAGCACATCACCTTGGAGAAGACGTGGTGCCGGGGTGGCAGCCGGGCCTCCCAGATGCCGTGGTCGGGCTCGTGCCAGCGGCGGCGGACCGCCTCGACCATGTTCTCCAGGACCCGCCACTCGTCGTCGCGGACCGAACCGCGAGCGTCGGCGACGGCCGCGATCAGGTCGGCGATCGGGCCGAAGACGTCCAGCTGCAACTGGTGGTTGGCGAGGTTGCCGACCCGGACCGGCCGGGAGCCGGCGTACCCGGGCAGCGTGTCGATGACCGCTTCGGCACCCAGCTCGTAGCCGTCGATCGTGTAGAGCGGGTGCAGCCGCTCCGGGTGCCCACCGGTGCGCTCGATGCAGCCGTCCACCCAGCGCAGGAACGCCTCGGCCTCCTCGATGGAGCCCAGGTCGACGAGCGAGCGGGCGGTCAGCGCCGCGTCGCGCAGCCAGCAGTAGCGGTAGTCCCAGTTGCGGACGCCGCCCAGCTCCTCGGGGAGCGAGGTGGTTGCCGCGGCCAGGATCGAGCCGGTGGCCTCGTGGCAGAGCCCGCGCAGGGTGAGGGCGCTGCGCGCGACCAGCTCGCGGGAGGTGGACGGCAACCGCAGCGAGGCCACCCAGTCCTTCCAGGGCTGCTCGGCCGCGGCCTGCCGCTCGTGGATCGGCACCCGGTGGTGCTCCAGGCTGTGCGTGCCGAAGCGCAGCTCCAGCACCACCTGCCCACCGGCGGCGGAGAGGTCGACGGTCGCCTTGGCGGTCTCGTACCCTCCGTCGTTGCCGACCTCCCACTGCACGCCGGGGGCGTAGAGCGCGACCGGTTCGTTCGAGCCGAGCACCAGCAGGCCGTCGCCGAGCGGCTGCAACTGGACGGCCACCTGGCCGAACTCCGGCCTCGGCGCGAACTCGACAGTGGCCTTGCCACTGCCGGTCAGCACCCGGACCAGGGTCGAGTCGCCGGTGAGGACCGCCGGGCTGTCGCCGGGGGTGGTCTCCCGGGCCGGCTTGTCCAGCCAGTCGGTGACGGTGAGCCCGGACCACCGGGTCTCCACCGTCATCGTGCCGGAGCGGTAGCGCTGGCCCAGCGGGATGCCCCCACGTTCCGGGGCGACGCTGAAGTGACCGGCCGGGCTGCCACCCACCAGGTCGGCGAAGATCGCCGCCGAATCCGGCTTGGGGTGACAGAGCCAGCTCACCTTGGCCTCGGGGGTGAGCAGAGCGACGGTACGACCGTTGGCCAGCATGGAGTGCCGTTCGATCGGCACCGCCCGCTCACCGAACAGCCAGTGCCGCCGGGTCTCCAGCAGCAGGGCCAGCGCGCGGGCGGCCTCCAGCGGGTCGGCCACCCGGTAGCTGGCCTCGGTGTCGCCGGGACCGATCTTGATGCCGAGGTCGGGACCGTGCAGGTGCGCGAACCCGTTCTCGTCGGTGATGTCGTCGCCGATGAACAGCACCGCGCTGGAGGCGAGCTGGGTCCGCAACTGGTCGAGTGCGGTGCCCTTGTGGGTGGCCACCACGGAGAGCTCGATGACCTCCTTGCCCTGGGTCACCGTGACGCCGTCGAAGGTGGCCGGACCGTTGCGGACCGCCTCGATGGCGGCGGCGGCGATCTGCGGGTCGACCCCACGGGTGTGCATCGCGACGCTCGCCGGTTTGCGTTCCAGCCGGATGCCCGGGTGCTGGGCGGCGATCTCACGCAGCGCGTTGCGGACCTTGGTCCGTACGGCGACCAGCTCGGGGGAGAGCCGCTCGACGAAGCCGATGTCGAATTCGGAGCCGTGACTGCCGACGAGGTGCACCTCGCTGGGCAGCCGCGAGAGGGCGGCCAGGTCGCGCAGCGCCCGGCCGGAGACCACCGCCACCGTGGTCTGCGGCAGCGCGGCGAGCGCGCGGACCGCGGCCACTGACTCGGGCAGTGGAACGGCAGTGCTCGGGTCCTCCACGATCGGCGCCAGTGTGCCGTCGTAGTCGCAGGCGACAAGGAGTTGGGGGACCCGGGCTATCCGGCCGATGGCGGAGCGCAACTCAGGGTCCATGACCCCGGTGGCGACTGCCGCCCCATCGTTGAGGGACGTGTTCACTCGG
The DNA here is from genome assembly GCF_040608275.1 of Micromonospora sp. NPDC005205. Lineage (NCBI taxonomy): Bacteria > Bacillati > Actinomycetota > Actinomycetes > Micromonosporales > Micromonosporaceae > Micromonospora > Micromonospora sp. NPDC005205. The sequence continues at coordinate 26,507 of NZ_JBEXHV010000016.1, read as the reverse complement.
CCTCCGCCTCGGGAACTCCGAGTTCCGAGAGGAAAGACTTGGCCCAGTGGCCCACGTCGTGGGTACGCAGGTGACGTTGCATTGTCCGCATCCGGCGGCGCGCCTCGGTTTTCTCCACGTGCACTGCCCGGAGGAGGGCGTCCTTGACCGCGTCCGGGTCGTGCGGGTTACACAAAAATGCCTGGCGAAGCTCCGTGGCGGCGCCGGCGAACTCACTGAGTACGAGCGCGCCACCCTGGTCGGCACGTGATGCTACGTATTCCTTCGCCACGAGGTTCATTCCGTCTCGCAGCGGGGTCACCATCATCACGTCGGCAGCAACGTACATCGCCGCCAGCTCACTGCGACTGTACGACTGATGGAGGTAATGAACCGCCGGCACGCCGACCCTGCCGAACTCGCCGTTGATCCGGCCGACCTCGCGCTCGACCTTCACCCGTAGTGCCTGGTAGTGCTCCACGCGCTCGCGGCTGGGTGTGGCGACCTGAACCATGACCGCGTCGGGAACTGTCAACTTTCCGTCAGCCAGCAGTTCCCGGAAGGCCTTGAGCCGCAACTCGATGCCCTTGGTGTAATCCAGCCGGTCCACGCCCAGGATTATCGTCTTCGGGTCGCCCAGCTCGGCGCGAATCTGCTTGGCCCGGGCCTGGATCGCCGGGTCGGCGGCCATCCGCTCCATCTCCTGGGTGTCGATCGAGATGGGGAAGGCGCCCGCCTTCACCTGCCGACCGTCGACCTGGATCATCTGCCCCTCGTAGCGCAGCCCGAGCAGGTGCCGGGCCAGCCGGACGAAGTTCTGCGCGGCCAGCCGCTGCTGGAAACCGACCAGGTCGGCGCCGAGCAGACCGCGCAGGATCTCGGTGCGGAACGGCATCTGCATGAACAGCTCGATCGGCGGGAACGGGATGTGCAGGAAGAACCCGATCCGCAGGTCCGGGCGGAGCTCACGGAGCATCGCCGGCACCAACTGGAGCTGGTAGTCCTGCACCCAGACCGTCGCACCCTCGGCCGCCACGTCGGCTGCGGCCTCCGCGAACCGGGCGTTGACCAGGCGGTACGCCTCCCGCCACCGGCGCTTGTAGGCCGGTGTCTCCACCGCGTCGTGGTAGAGCGGCCAGATCGTCGCATTGGACTGGCCCTCGTAGTACCGCTCCAACTCCTCGGCGCTGAGCGGGACCGGGTGCAGCCGGATCCCCTCCAGGTCGAACGGCTCGGGAGCCGCGCCGGTGCCACCGGCCCAGCCGACCCAGGTGCCCTTGTGCTCGGCGAGTACGGGGTGCAGCGCGGTGACCAGCCCGCCAGGGCTGCGTCGCCACTGCCGGCCCTCGGGTGTGCTCACCTCGTCGACCGGCAGACGGTTCGCCACTACGACAAAGGAGCTACGGACGGTCACGATCGGCCACCTCCGGGTACTGACGGGTCCACCGCGATGAGCGTACTGAGCGTAGCTGCGGCGTCTTGTGCCTAGTGCCGGAGTCTCCTACCCGCCTCGGTGCGACCGAACCCTAAAGGTGATCTTGTCGACAAGCGCGCTGGTCAGAGGTCGATTATCGGCCATTCCTTGGGCAGCACCTCACCCAGCAGTTCCCGCCGATCCGTCATGATCGGCGTCATCGCCCGAGCTGCCTCCATCGCAGCCTGGGCCAGGTCCATGCCGCCGAGGGTTCGCGACCAGCCGCCGAGGATGGCGCACATGTCGTGCTCGACGGGCGTGACCATGACCGGTCCCAGGTCGCCGACGATGTCGAGCAGCGGCCAGCCGTCGCTGGTCACCTGGCGATACGCGGCTGCCAGGCAGAGCGCCGGGATGATCACCCGTTGTCCCCTGTCCGCGACTTTCGCGATCTGCTCCCCGACCGCCTCCGTGCCTTCCGAGTAGGCGAGGAGGCAGCCCGTGTCGAGGACGAGGCCGGCATCAGTCACGAATGGTCATCCGTCCACGAGAAGCCTCGCCCAGCAGGGCGGCAGCCTTGGATCGCAGCTCCGGGGTGATTTTCGCGTGTGCCTCGTCGAGCTTCCTGCCCGCCTCGGCGAGGCCTTCGTTCGTCAATTGGAAGCCCACCCGTCGAAGCGCTCGCCGTGTGTGCTCGCTGGCCATTCGCTGACGAACGGAGTCGGTGATGAAGGCGGAAACATTGGGTTCCAGGGCCAGCCGCTCCGCCACGTCATCCGGCACGCTGATGGCGATCTTCTTGGTCATACTGAAGACGCTAGTGAGTGATACCGGGCTCGGCAAGGAGGCGCGCCCGCGTACTCCTGGGGCGGGGTGATGTGGGCGAAGCGCGCCGTACCTGTCAGGATTGACGATGGCGTGCGCGCGGCCGGCTCCCGGCCGGCGGCGGCGGGCGGTCCTCGCAGCCCGCGCCGCGCCGCCGATCAGCGACAGCAACCGACGGAGGTAGCCCGCACCGTGGCCCAGTACATCTACGTCCTGGAAAAGGCGCGCAAGGCGCACGGCGACAAGGTCGTGCTCGACAACGTCACGTTGAGCTTCCTGCCGGGAGCCAAGATCGGTGTGCTCGGTCCGAACGGCGCCGGTAAGTCCAGCCTCCTCAAGATCATGGCAGGGCTGGACAAGCCGAGCAACGGCGAGGCCCGACTCATGCCCGGCTACACCGTCGGCATGCTCGCCCAGGAGCCCCCGCTCAACGAGGCCAAGACCGTGCTCGGCAACGTCGAGGAGGCGGTCGCCGAGACCAAGGCCAAGCTGGAGCGGTTCAACAAGATCGCCGAGCAGATGGCCACCGACTACTCCGACGAGCTGATGGAGGAGATGGGCAAGCTCCAGGAGGAGCTCGACCACCTCGACGCCTGGGACGTCGACTCCAAGCTCGAACTGGCGATGGACGCGCTGCGCTGCCCGCCGCCGGACGCCGACGTGACCCAGCTCTCCGGTGGAGAGCGTCGCCGGGTGGCGCTCTGCAAGCTGCTGCTGGAGGCACCCGACCTGCTGTTGCTCGACGAGCCCACCAACCACCTGGACGCGGAGAGCGTCTCCTGGCTGGAGCAGCACCTGGCGAAGTACGCCGGCACCGTCATGGCGATCACCCACGACCGGTACTTCCTCGACAAGGTGGCCGGCTGGATCCTGGAGCTGGACCGTGGCCGGGCCATCGGCTACGAGGGCAACTACTCCACCTACCTGGAGAAGAAGGCCGCCCGGCTCGCCATCGAGGGGCGCCGCGACGCCAAGATGAAGAAGCGCCTCACCGAGGAACTGGAGTGGGTCCGCTCCAACGCCAAGGCCCGCCAGACCAAGTCCAAGGCCCGCCTGGACCGGTACGACGAGATGGCCACCGAGGCGGAGAAGACCCGCAAGCTCGACTTCGAGGAGATCCAGATCCCGCCGGGCCCGCGCCTGGGCAGCACTGTGATCGAGGCGAACAAGCTCAGCAAGGGCTTCGGCGACCGGCTGCTGATCGACAACCTGTCGTTCTCGCTGCCGCGCAACGGCATCGTCGGCATCATCGGCCCCAACGGCGTCGGCAAGACCACGCTGTTCAAGACCATCGTCGGGCTGGAGGAGCCGACCGGCGGCGAGGTCCGGGTCGGCCCCACCGTCTCGCTGTCGTACGTCGACCAGAACCGTGAGGGCCTCGACGGCGACAAGACCGTCTGGGAGGTCGTCTCCGACGGGCTGGACTACCTGATGGTGGGCAAGGTCGAGATGCCGTCGCGGGCGTACATCGCCGCGTTCGGCTTCAAGGGCCCGGACCAGCAGAAGCCGACCAAGGTGCTCTCCGGCGGCGAGCGCAACCGGCTCAACCTGGCGCTGACCCTGAAGATCGGCGGCAACGTCATCCTGCTCGACGAGCCGACGAACGACCTGGACGTGGAGACGCTGTCCAGCCTGGAGAACGCCCTGCTGGAGTTCCCCGGCTGCGCCGTGGTCATCTCCCACGACCGGATGTTCCTGGACCGCGTCGCCACGCACATCCTGGCCTGGGAGGGCGACGACCAGGACCCGTCCAAGTGGTTCTGGTTCGAGGGCAACTTCGAGGCGTACGAGAAGAACAAGATCGACCGCCTCGGCGCGGAGGCCGCCCGACCGCACCGGGTGACCTACCGCAAGCTGACCCGCGACTGACCGGCCGAAAAGGTGTCTGACCGCTTCGTCTACCACTGCACCCTGCGCTGGTCCGACCTGGACGCGTACGGCCACGTCAACAACTCGCGCTTCCTCACCCTGTACGAGGAGGCGCGGGTGGCGTTGATGTTCGCCGGCGGCCGGGCCTGGGGCGTCGGCTCGTTCGCCGACGGGGTGGTGATCCGCCGGCACGAGGTCGACTACCTGCGCCCGGTCGACTACGCGCTCGGCCGGGCCACCGCGGAGGCTGCCCCCACAGTGCGGATCGAGCTGTGGGTGGAGGAGATCCGGGCCTCCCGGTTCACCGTCGCCTACGAGCTGTACGACGGTGAGGTGCTGGCCAGCCGGGCCCGCTCGGTGCTGGTGCCGTTCGACCTGACCCGCCAGGTGCCCCGGCGGATCACCAGCGAGGAGCGGGACTTCCTGCTCACGTACGCGCCAGAGGGCGGGGTGGCGTGACCCGGCCCGGCACCGCCGAGCCGGGCCGGACGGCGGCGCCCACCCACGGTGTCGAAGGGGTGGCGGACGCGGGGGCCTTCCTGGCCCGGCTGGTCCGGTTGGATCCGGTCGCACCGGTCCGGCTGCGGCCGGCCGGCGCACCGGGCCGGATCGCCCTGTGGGCCCGGCTGCCGTGGCAGGTCCTGGTGGTCCGCACGGTTGCCGGTGGGCCGGCCGACGGCGTCGCGGAGGACGTCACTGTGGCAGCCGCGGAGCTGCTGGCCGAACTGGAGCGGAGCGGCGCGAGCCTGCCGACCCGCCGGGACGCCCAGTGGCGGTGGCCGCTGCCGCCGACGCGGAGCCGCCAGGTGGAGGCGCTGCCCGTTGCCGACCTGCGACGGATCGCCGACGCGGCGGCGGGCACCCTGCGAACGGCGAGCGAGCAGGGTGTGGCCGGCCGTGCCGTGGGCCAGCGGGCCCTGCGTGACGCGTTGCTCGACCACGTGGCGGTGTTGATCACCCCGGACGGGATGCCCGACGGGACGCCTGCCACGCCGGTCGAGGTGCCGCAGCGGCTGGTGCAGGGGGTGGTGCGGATGGGCTTCCTCGGTGCCGCCCACGGCTCGGCGGCCGGCGAGGGTGGGGACGCCGTTCAGGTGCGGGTGGCCGGTCGTTGGGTGGGCCTGGTGGGACCACACGGAGCGGCGTGGTTGCAGAAGGCCACGGATCTTGCCGTGACACCCCTGAGCGCTCGTCCGAACGGATGACCCCGGATCATTCTTCTGGTCAGGGGCGGTCGTTGGGGGGGTGCTTCAACCCGGCTGTCCGGGTACCGTCCATCCTCGGATCCAACGCACCGTAGGCGACTGGATCCGCTGGGGAGTGAGGTGCGCGAGCGATGCCGTGGTGGTCATGGCGCCCCGGTCCCGCCGACGGCGGCGAACCGGAAACCCGAAGCGGGATCACAGTCGATAGCGCGGTCCGGATCGGGCCGCCCAGTCCTCGCCAGCCGGGGGACGACTGCCCGTCCAACGAGCGGCCCGTGCTGACCGATACGCCCGCCACCGTCGAGCCGGTGAGTCTGCGCCGGGTCTGTGACGCACTCGATCTTCTCGACGTGCGTTACCTGGCCGACGGCGACGGCAACCTGCTGGCGATGTGGGAGCGGCACGCGGTGCTGGTCACCCTCGAAGGGCCGGAGGACGAGATCCTGGTCATGCGGGCACGCCCGCACGCCACGGTCCCGCCGGACTGGGCCGACCGGGCTTACCGGGTGGTCAACGAGTGGAACCACACCCGCCGGTTCTGCAAGGCGTACATCGGTGACCCGACCGAGCGCGGTCAGCTACCGATCTACGCCGAGCTTCAGGTGCCCCTGGGTGCCGGCACTCACGACGCGCTCCTGGTCGAGATGCTCGACTGCGGCGCGGCGGTCGCCACCAGCTTCGTGGACTGGCTGCACGACGAGGGCGCGCTGCTCTGATCTGGGTCAGCCGCCGTTGGCCGGGTCGTCCTCGACGTTGACCATGAAGTACGCGGCCCGCTCCAGGTAGTCCCAGAGGGTGGCGCCGATCTCCGGCTCAAGGTCGAGCCGGTCCACGGCGCGGCGCATGTTGCGCAGCCAGGCGTCCCGTTCGGCCGCTCCGATCCGAAATGGCGCGTGGCGCATCCGCAGCCGAGGGTGCCCCCGCTGAGCGGAGTACGTGTTCGGCCCGCCCCAGTACTGCATGAGGAACAGGGTCATCCGGTCCGCGGCCGGGCCCAGGTCCTCCTCCGGGTACATGGGTCGCAGCAGGGGGTCGGTGGCGATCCCGGCGTAGAACTCGTCGACCAGCTTGCGGAAGGTGGGTTCGCCGCCGACCGCTTCGAAGAGGGTCATCGACGCACCGGGACGGTCGGATTCACCTGCGGAAGTCACAGTTCCATCCTGCCAGGTGCGTCCGGTGCCGACCCGACCCGCACGGCGTGCGTCGGATCACGCCGGGTCGACAAGCCCGAATGTCGGCACCCCGGCCTGCCCGGGCGAAGGTCGGTTCGACGGGTCAGGTGACAGCGTGCCGGCGCTGGCCGTCACCGGTATGCGGGTTGGGCCTGCCTTCCACCGGGCGGTCGCCGGCTGGGTCGCCGAGGCCGGGGGATGGCGGAGCGGCGTTGGCCAACGAGGCGGCAGTGATCGCGTCGTCCACCGTCTCCCGGTCCGGCCACCGCAGCGTGGCCACCGTCATCAGCACCACCCCGGCTGCGCTCCAGACCCCCACCACGACAGGAATGGGGAACCGTTCGGCGAGCATCCCGGTGACCAGTACCGCGAAGCCCTGGATGACCTGTATGCCGGTGGCCATCACCCCGAAGGCGCGGGCTCGGAAGCCGTTGGGCAGCGCCTGGACGAACAACCCGTTGGCCATCGGCATCATGCCGGCGACCGCGAACCCGCAGAGCGCGGCGAGCAGTGCCACCACCAGCGGCGGGGGGTCGAGCAGCACCGGTACGAGCATCAACGGGGCGAGCACCGCGAGCGGCCGCATCAGCTTCAGCCGGCGAGCCGGACCGAACAGGCGACTCACCAGCAACCCACCGAGGATGAAGCCGATCGGGTTGGCCACCATGATCGCTGCCTGTGCGGTGCCCGCGCTCAGCGCACCACGTCCCTCGTCGTTGGCCCAGGCCGCGGCCAGACCCTCGGGAACGATCGAGAAGAGCATCGAGCTGAACACCAGCACCGCGATGGCCCGCAGCACCGGTGTGCGGAACACGATGCCGAACCCCTGCCGAGTCTCACGCAGCAGGTGGCTGCGGTGCTCCGGGTTCATCATCGCCGGATGGTGGCGCACGCCGAGGCGAACCAGCAGCGCCGAGAGACCGAACGTGACCGCGTTGAACAGCAGCGCCGCCTCCGGGTCGACAGCGGCGACAGCGGCGCCGAAGACGTACCCGACGACCTGGGCGGCCTGCCCGACACTGCCGTTGAGCGACAGCCCCAGCACCAGCCGGTCCCCGGTGAGCAACTGCGGGATCAGCGCGGACTTCGCCGCCTGGCTCGGCGGGTTCGCAAGCGTGGCGGCGAAGATGAGCACCAGCACCGCCTGGTACGGCAGGCTCGGAATGGCGATGACCAGCATCAGCGCCATCCGGATGAGGTCGCAGGCCACCATCACCCGTCGGAACGGGTACCGCTCCGCGAGTGCGGCGAGCACTGGACCGCCGAGCAGCCAGGGCAGGAAGCTGACCGCGAAGGCAGCCGCGGAGAGCGCGACGGACCGGGTCTGCTGATAGACGAGCAGGGTGACGGCGGCCTTCGCGACGTAGTCGCCGACCCAGGAGAGAGCACCAGCCACGAACACGGCCCGGAACTCGTGCTGGCCGAAGACGTCGCGGAATGTGGCGGGGCCTTCCGCGGAAGGTCGCTCGTCAGGCACCGTCGCCTCCATCGGCCCCGGCTCGGCCGCTCGTGGCAGCCCGGTCGGAAGCGCTCGTCAGATCTACGGATCAGCGAGGTTGTGATCACGCTTCGGTGGGAACGCGTGCTCCGGATTCTGCCCGATCGTCTGACAACTAGCTAGGTCGAACGGGTCGTTCGTCGCCTCCCCGACTGAACGAACGGACGATACCCGAGGGGCCGGCCGGCTCGCGACCCCTGAATTGCCGGACAATGAGGGCGGTGTCAGGTGGCGCCACCCTGACCGGTCTCGCCCTCGGACAACGGCCGGGTCGACAGACCGGGATAGATGCGGGCCGCAGCGATCTGCGCGGTGATCCCCGAATTCTCCAGCGCCTCGGCGAGACGCCGACGCAGTTCCCGGCCCACCGCGAACTGCCCGTCAGCGGTCGTCTTCACCACTGTGCGGATGACAGCGCCGTCCACAGTCACCTGCTCGACACCCAGCACCTCGGGCGCCTCCACGATCTCCGGCGACAGCTCCGGGTCCATGGCGACCGAGGCGGCCGCGGTCCGTAGCACCGCCGTCGCCTCCTCGGTGCTGTTGAAGCCGATCGGCAGGTCCACCACCACGAGCGCCCAACCCTGGCTCTTGTTACCCACCCGGATGATCTCGCCGTTGCGGATGTACCAGAGCACGCCGCGGCCGTCGCGCACCGTGGTGACCCGCAGGCCGACCGACTCGACCACGCCCATCGCCTCGCCCAGGTCGACGTTGTCACCCACTCCGTACTGGTCCTCGATCAGCATGAAGAGGCCGGCGATCAGGTCCTTCACCAGGCTCTGCGCACCGAAGCCCAGCGCCACACCGGCGATCCCCGCGCTGGCCAGCAGCGGGGCCAGGTCGAAGCTGAACTCCCGCAGGATCATCAGCAGCGCGATGCCGAAGACGAACGCGGTGGTCAGGCTGCGTAGCACCGACCCGATCGCCTCGGCCCGCTGCCTCCGTCGCTCGGGCACGAACTCGGCCGGGTCGACCGCGGCGGTGGGTACGCGCTCGCGCAGCGGCCGTAGCATCGTCGGCACCGCGCCGTTGGTGGTCGTCCGAACCAACCGGTTGATCGTCCGGTGCAGCGCCCAGCGGGCCACCATCGCCAGGGCCAGGATCAGCAGCACCCGAAGCGGTTTGAGCAGGATCCAGTAGCTTCCCTCGGCGAACCAGGACGACCCGGTGATCCGGTAGATCCACTCGCAGGAGGTGCTGCCCTGGCAGCTCACCGAGACGGCGTCGGACAGGGCTAGGGGCGTCACGCTGGCGGCACTCACTATGTCTTCGTACCGCAAGGAGTCCGAGCGTCCGCCGCCGACCCACCGGCCGGCGGACCGGCGTGGCGAGCACGGCGAGAAAGAGGTGGAGCGTGCGCGTCGACCCGACAGGGGCTGTTCGCGCTCTTCTCGGCTGCGATCGGCTACCGCCTGTTGGTGCGGTGACACCCCGGCGCGGCGCACCGACGAAACCGGGTTGGGGTGCCAGTCGTGTGGAGCAACCCGGCCGGAGCGGTGGGTTCGGCATCTATCGCGTCCCGGCGTGGGTGATCCGCTTACCAGAACGGAGATTAGTACGTGCAATCCGGGGTCCGATCAGGGACTATTGGCGCAACGGACGTCGGTGATCGGCCCGGCGTCGACCGTGTGGGCCCTTGTGCCCGGCCCCGGTCGACGGCGGTCCGCAGCAGCCGCTGAACCGGGAGGGTGAGCGCGATGCCTGACATACGACCCACGGTGGGCTCCGGCGCGTTGGTCCTCAACGCCACCTACGAGCCGCTGTGTGTCGTGTCGGTGCGCCGCGCCGCGATCCTCGTCCTCTCCGCCAAGGCGGTCTGCGTCGCCGACGGCGACGGCATCCTGCACAGCGCCCGGGACGCGCTGCCGGTGCCGTCCGTGGTCCGGCTGACGCGCTTCGTCCGGGTGCCGTACCGGACGCATGTCGGGCTGTCCCGCCGGGCGATCTTCGCCCGGGACGGGTGGCGGTGCGCCTACTGCCGGGGCCCGGCAGAGACCATCGACCACGTCTTTCCGCGCAGCCGGGGTGGCCGGCACGCCTGGGAGAACGTGGTCGCCGCGTGTGCCCGGTGCAACCACACGAAGGGCGACAAGACCCCGGCCGAGATGGGCTGGCGGTTGCACGCGTTGCCGGCCGCCCCGAAGGGCACCGCCTGGCGGGTGCTGGGCCACCGCGCCCCCGACCCCCGCTGGGCCGACTGGCTGGACCTGCGGGAGCCCGAGGCAGCCGCCTGACTCCGGTCGGTCGCGCTACCCGGCGGTCCGCCGCGCCGCCCGCTCGCGGCGACGCACGGCACGGTCGTGCGCGATCGTCAGCAGCCGGTCCACCTCGGGCAGCAGGTGCGGACCGGGCATGACGATGCTGGCGAAGCCGTACTGGGCGTAGCCCGGGTGCGGTACGAGCGTGTCCAGTCGGGCGAAGTCGAACTCGTGCCGGTGCTCCTCGAATGCCTTGGGCGGAAAGCCGAACAGGCGCTCGAACTCGGCCCGGCCCAGGTCCAGGTTGAGGCGGAAGACGCCGGGGCGGTCAAGCTGTGCGGCCTCGTCGAAGCCGGGCACGTCATGCTCGACGATGGTGGCGAACGGCTGGCGGCGGTCCGGGCCGACGAAGAAGAACCGGTCGCCCCAGGCCGCCTCGGGGGACCCGTTCTCGTCGCTCGCCACGAGCTGCTCGACGTCGGGCAGTGCGGCGATCCGATCGGCGAGCATGGCCGTGTCGACACCGGTAGGGACGTGCAGGACCGCGTCGGCGTGGTCGATGGTGGCCCGGTCCAGCGGGAAGTAGCGGTAGTCGTGCGTTCGCTGCTCGGCCGCTTCGATGTCGGACGTCGGCAGGTACCGGGGAAGGCTGCTCTCCTGCTGGAGTCGGCCCTCGTAGGTGTCGGCGGCTGGCGGCCCGATGCCGAGTGCCGGGCTCGCGCCGAGGCTGCCGGCGATCACGGCGTACCGGTCGCCCAGCAACGACGCGATGATCGCGCCAGCGCCGGCCCATGACACCTGCGTGTCGGCCAGCGCCATGGTGCTCGGGTGGCGCTGAAGGTGCGTGTTGTGCGCGAAGACCAGTGTCGGCCCGCGGTGTGCCTCGACCGATCGGATCGCGAGCAGGTTCTCGGCCATCAGCGCGTCCCGGACTCCGGCCAGGCGGGCGAAGCGTTCCTCCTGAGCCAGTCGTGCGGCGGCCGCGGCGTGGTAACGCAGCAACGCGACAGCGGCCGTGGCGTGCACGAACGCCGTCTGCCAGCCCGCTGACCTCCACGGCGCCCGCAGGTACAGCTCGGTCAGCAGGTCGTCGGCGAGCACCCGCAATCGCTGGGCGTCGGTCGAGCGCCCGACCGATCGGCCCGGTTCCCAGATCGCGGCCGTGTCACTCCACCGTCCCTCGTCCCCGATCAGGTCGTCGATCTCGGTGGCCCGGTCCAGGTCGAGGAACTGGCAGACCTGGGTGAGGTGACGGCGCGGGCTCGGGGCGCTCTCCAACTCGACCGGAGCGTCGAAGCCGTGGAATGTCAGGCGTTCGGCGACGGGCCGCCCGGCGTTCCACTCCCGCATCCGCAGCAGGAGGTCCCGGTTGGCCGGGGCTGCCCCGAACCCGTGGCTGAACCCTGCGGCGAGCGCCTGGTCGAGCGTCACGGCCGCGACGCCCTGCACGAACTCGTCGGCGATCAGCCCGGCCGTCCGGTCGCTCTCCACGGCGATCGAGCGGTAGCCGTGCTCGGCCAGCGACAGAAAGGCCTCGTTGCGGAGCTGGAGGAAGGCGGACTCACCGTGCGTCGGCTCGCCGAGAGCGAGCAGGTCCGGGGTAACCGCCAGCAGGTCGAGAAAAGGTGGCATTCCATGAACCGTATCGTTGAACCAGCGGTTGAGACTCATGAGCAGTGGAGCGCGGTGACAGCCACAAAACCTTCAAACCCGGGGGTACGCCGACCGGTCGACCTCGCGCGCGCTCACGGTCTCTCCGCGCAGGCCGTGCGCAACTACGAACGAGACGGCGTCCTGCCCCCGGCCCGGCGCACGCCGAACGGCTACCGTCGCTTCACCGAACTGCACGTCAAGGCGCTGTGCGCCTACCTTGCGTTGATCCCGGGCCACGGCTATGCGGCCAGCGGCGAGATCATGCGGGCCATCAATCGGGGCGAGATCGACGCGGCGTTGCGCACCATCGACCAGGGGCATGCGCTGCTCCAGCGCGATCGGGAGACCCTGGACGCGGTCGAGGCGGCGGTGTTGACGCTCACCGGAACGAGACCGCAACCGCAGAGCCAGAAAGCCGTGCCGATCAGCGTGCTGGCTCACCGGCTCGGTCTGCAGGCGGCCACACTGCGCAAATGGGAGCGGGCCGAGGTGCTGCGACCGGTACGTGATCCGGTGACCCACTACCGGCTCTACCTTCCCGACGACGTCCGGGACGCCGAACTGGCCCACCTGTTGCGCCGCGGTGGCTACCGGCTCGACCACATCGCGGGCGTGCTGCGTCGAGTACGCGAGGCTGGCGGTGCGGAGCCGCTCGCCGCCTCGCTGCGTCAGTGGCGGCAACGGCTCACCGAGCGAGGCCGGGCCATGCTCACCGGGGCCGCCCGGCTCGCCGAGTACGTCGACGCCGGTCAACCGCCTGAACGCTCCTTGACCAGCGAGGCGAAGGCCACCACGTTGTCCGCGTAGCCGGTCTCGCCGCCGACCCACTGGCCGCCGTCTTTCGCTACGTGGTGAACGGACTCGGAATGTAGAACATTTAGTTCTACACTATCTCCATGGAGCGCATCGGGGTTCGAGAGCTGAACCAGAACACGAGTCAGGTGCTGGCTCGGGTGAGGGGCGGGGAGACGGTCGAGATCACCGATCGCGGGCACCCGATCGCCCGACTGGTTCCGGTCAGTGACGACAGGTCGGTGCTGGCCAAGCTTGTCGCGGCGGGGCGGGCTGTCGCTCCAACCGGCGGCGGTCCTGTTCCGCTTCCGCCCAAGCTCGGTGCTGAGGACGTGGACGCTGCTGCCGCCCTCGCCGAGATGCGCGACGAGGAGCGCTGGTGATCTATCTTGACTCCGCTGCTGCCGCCCTCGCCGAGATGCGCGACGAGGAGCGCTGGTGATCTATCTTGACTCCGCTGCGGTCGTCAAGCTTGTTCGTCAGGAGGCGTACAGCGCCGACCTCGTCGCCTGGCTCAACGGCTACGGTGACGTCCCGCTGGTTTCCTCAGCCCTCGTCGAGGTTGAAGTGCCCAGAGCGTTGCGCCGATCAGCCCCGCAAGCGTTGATTGGCGTTCCGGCGGCCGTCGGGCGTCTCTTCCGGCTGGAGATCGACGGCACTGTCCGTGCGACCGCAGCCGCGTTCGCCGAGCCCACGCTACGCAGCCTCGACGCCATCCACCTTGCCACGGCCCAGGTTCTGACAAACGAGTCCGGAGCGGCGCTCATCGCATTCGTCAGTTATGACCGGCGACTGCTCGAGTGCGCCAAGGCCGCAGGGTTGCCCGTGGCAAGCCCAGGGCAGAACTGACCCCCGTGCCGATCTGCCCGACCTCACCCTGAACGCTCCTTGACCAGCGAGGCGAAGACCACCACGTTGTCCGCGTAGCCGGTCTCGCCGCCGACCCACTGGCCGCCGCAGGTGATCAGTCGGAGGCTCGGGCGGCTGAAGTCGCCGTACACCTCGTCCACCGGCAGTCGGCCCTTGTCGAACTTCTCCACCGAGTTGACCTCGAAGACCGCCACGCGCTGGTCGGTGCGGGTGACCTCGATCTCGTCACCGGAGCGCAGCTCGCGGAGCTTGTGGAAGACCGCCGGCCCGCTGGTGGTGTCGACGTGCCCGACGATCACGGCTGGACCGTACTGGCCCGGGGTGGGCCCCTGGTCGTACCAGCCGGCCTCCTGGGCGCGGGCAGCGTCCGGCACGGCGATCGTGCCGTCCGGGGCGATACCCACGTCGTGTACGGGCGCCCGTACGTCGATCTTGTCGATGACGAGGCTGGTCGGGTCGGCGGCCGGCAGCACCGGGAACTTCTTCGGCGGCGGTCGCAGCCCGGCGCTGAGCCGATCCGGCAGCAGGCTCATCCCGGTCACCTGCTCGACGCCGAGCATCGCCACGATCAGCACCATCAACGCGGCGATGGCCAGCACCGGCAACCCGGGGCTCGTAACGAACCGGTGGCGGGCCGACGAGGGCCCGGCCGGAGGTCGCGGCGGTAGCGGACGGGCGGCCGGATCGGTGGTGGTGACGCTTGCCGAAACGGCCTGCCCGGCGACCCGTCGCAGCCGTCCGGAGACGCGGGCCACCAGCCGGCCGGACGCGCGCAGCGCCGGCCCGGCCCGGAGGCGGGCGCGGCGGTCCGGCCGCGCCCGCGCGGATCTGCGGGTCATGGGTGATCCGGCTCAGGAGCCGGCTCCCGGTCGACGTCGGCCGCCGGCCATCCCGAGCACGATCGCGGTGGCCACCAACGCCACGCCACCGAACACCAGCAGCGAGCCGGTGCCGCGACCGCCGGCCATCCCACCACCACCGGTCGCCGGGCCCTTGCTGGGTGAGGCCATGTTCAGCACGGTCAGCGTGGTCGACGACGTCTGTCCGTTTTCACACCGCAGGTCGACCGGGTACTGATCGGCCGGTTTGTCGCGTGGAACAGTGGCCTGCGCGGTGAGGAAGCCCTTGTCGGGTCTCAGCGTCACGGACCCGAACGCGTCGGAGTGCACGCTGGACTGCCTGTTGTTGTTGTCGTTGTCGCAGCTCGCCTTGATGCTGACCCGGCTGCCGGCCTGGACGCTGTTGGGTGTCACCTCGACGAAGACGTTCTCGCCGGCTCGCGCCGGTGCGACCGACAACAGGACGAACGCCCCGACCAGTCCCACCAGTGTCAGTGCGGACGAGAGCGCGCGGTTGATCGTGCGGACTGCCTGCATGATTTCCCCCCAACCGGCGACGACCGCCGGAACCCTCCCCTGGGCACGCGCGCTGCTTTCCCCGCACCCCGAAGCCAAACCCGCCCGGCCCTCGCCCTCACCCGACCGCCCCAACCCGCGATCTTGCACTTTCTGCACCGACGAATGCCCGCACAAAGAACATAAAGGCAGCAGAAACTGCAAGATCGACGCAGGGGAGGGCGGGGGAGGGCGTTGGGGAGGGAGGGGAGGGCGTGGGGAGGGCGCAGGGAGGGAGGGGTTGCGTCAGCGGGGCGGGGACGGGAGGGGGAGGGGTGTGACGGGGTGCCAGTTCAGGGGGGAGGAGAGGACCATCGTGCTCGACGGTTGGCCGTACGGGGCGAGCCGGTCGATGACCCCCTCGAACGCGCCGATCGAGCCGGCCGCCACCTTCAGCACGCTGCACGCGTCCCCGGTGATCCGGTGGATCTCCAGGATCTCCGGCCAGTCGGCCACCGCCGGGTCGTGCAGGATGCACCGCGCGCCGTAGCAGGACATCCGGATCAGCGCGACCACTGTGCGGCCGGCGCGGCTCAGGTCGACGTGGGCGTGGTAGCCGGTGATGATCCCGGCCTCCTCCAGCCGGCGAACCCGCTCCGCTACTGACGGTGGCGACAGGTGCACCCGCCGGGACAACTCGCTGAAGGAGAGCCGCGCGTCGGCCTGCAACTCGCGCAGCAGCGCCCAGTCCATGTCGTCCACGCTCAGACCTTACTTTCGTGAACCGACTTCGCCTAGTTGCCTTTGGTTTGCCAGGAGAAGCCGGCGGAAGCCGTTGATTCGGCATTCCGCAGGCCGATCCGACCGCGAGATCATGACGTCGGCTAGTCCGGGGGAGGGAGAAGAGATGGTGGATCAGACGGAGCGGCGGGCGCCGAACCGCCGCGCCACGGTGCGACCGGTGACCCCTGGGCAGCGTGTCGCGCAGGCGGAGCGCACCGGTGGCGAACCGACGCTGGAGTTCGCCGACATGGTGCCGTACGACGCGTATGTGCAGGCCAGCGCTCTGCACAAGATGCAGCACCCGCTCAGCAGCGACCCGGGCGAGATGTCCTTCCTGATGGTCAGCCAGATCATGGAGCTGTACTTCGGGCTGACCTGCCACGAGCTGCGCGAGACCCAGCGGCTGATCCACGCCGACCAGATCTGGGAGGCGTTGGCCCCGCTGGGCCGAGCCAAACTGCACCTGGAGGGGCTCAACGCCGCCTGGCAGGGCCTGCGCTGGATGAGCCCGGCCGACTTCAACCGGTTCCGCAATCTGCTCGGTGAGGCCTCCGGCTTCCAGTCGGCGATGTACCGGCAGTTGGAGTTCCTGCTCGGGCTGCGCGACCCGACGCTGATCCGCCCGTTCCGCCGGCAGGCCGAGGTGCATGCCGAGCTGAGCGCCGCGCTGACCACCCCGAGCATCTGGGACGACGTGCTCGCGTTGCTCGCCCGGCGCGGCTTCGACCTCCCCGCCGACCTGCTCGACCGGGACGTGGCCGTCGAACACGACCCGCACCCGTTGGTGGAGGCGGCCTGGGTGCGGATCTACGACGACGCCAGCCCCGACAATCACCTGCGGCTGCTCGGCGAGGCGCTGAGCGCTGTCGCCGAGGAGTTCGGCGACTGGCGCTGGAACCACGTCAAGGCGGTGCAGCGGACGATGGGCGCCAAGGTCGGCAGCGGAGGCTCCGCCGGCCTGGCGTGGTTGCAGCGCAGCATGGCCCGGGTGGTCTTCCCGGAGCTATGGTCGGCCCGCACCGCGATGTGACCGGAGAGCGAGACATGCAAACCCCAGAACAAGAAGCGCATCGCCGTGACGAGGCCGACCCCGGTCACCGGCACCTGTTCCACGTGCCGCCGGCCGACGGCGGCGACCACCCCGAGTCGGCGTACCTGGCCGGCAACTCGCTCGGCCTGCAACCTCGGGCCACCCGCGACGAACTCCTGGCCGACCTGGACGCGTGGGGGCGGCTCGGCGTGGAGGGGCACCTGGAGGCGGAGCGCCCCTGGCTGCCGTACCACGAGCTGTTGACCGGGCCGGCCGCGCGACTGGTCGGCGCCCGGCCCGCGGAGGCCGTGGTGATGAACTCGCTCACCGTCAACCTGCACCTGCTGATGGTGAGCTTCTACCGACCGGCCGGCGCGCGCACCCGCATCGTCATCGAGGACGCTGCTTTCCCCTCGGACAGCTACGCCGTGCGCAGCCAGGCCCGGTTCCACGGCCTGGACCCGGACGACACAGTGGTCCGGTTGCGTCCGCGCGCGGGTGAGGACGCCCTGCGTACCGAGGACGTGACCGACTACCTGGCCGCCGAGGGCGACCGGGTGGCGCTGCTGCTGCTCGGCGGGGTCAACTACCTCACCGGTGAGCTGCTGGACATCCCCGCGATCACGGCTGCCGGCCGGGCCGCCGGTGCGGTTGTCGGTTGGGACCTGGCCCACGCGGTCGGCAACGTGCCGCTGGCCCTGCACGACTGGGACGTCGACTTCGCCGCGTGGTGCTCCTACAAGTACCTGAACTCCGGCCCGGGTGCCCTCGCTGGCGTCTTCGTGCACGAGCGTCACCTCGGCGACGAGAACCTCCAGCGGTTCGAGGGGTGGTGGAGCACAGCGGCGGCCACCCGGTTCGAGATGACGCCGGTGTCCCGACCACCGGCCACTGTGGAGGCCTGGCAGATCTCCAACCCGCCGATCTTCGCGATGGGCCCGGTGCGTACCTCGCTGGAGCTGTTCGACGAGGTGGGGATGACCGCGCTGCGCGCGCGCAGCCAGCGCCTCACCGGCTGGCTGGAGTCACTGCTCGCCGAGGTGACCGTCGGCCGGCCGCTGCGGGTGGTCACCCCGCGTGACCCGGCCCGCCGAGGCTGCCAGCTCTCCGTGCGCATCGGGTCGGGCAGCGCCGCCGAGCTGACCAAACGCCTACGGTACGAACACGGGGTCATCGCCGACGCCCGCGAACCCGACGTCGTGCGGTTCGCCCCGGTGCCGCTGTACTCCACGTACCTCGACTGCTGGCGGGCCGCCGCGGCGCTCGCCGCAACGGTGGGGGCGACCTCTGTGAGCGCGAGGAGTGAGCCGGGGTCGCGAGCCCCGCAGTCGCGAACGAAAGGCGGCTCAGCATGACCGCGCGGCGTGACGAGATCGCGATCATCGGTGCCGGGCTGGCCGGCTGTCTGGCTGCCTGCTTCCTGGCCCGGCGCGGCTACCCGGTGGCCCTCTACGAGCGCCGCTCCGACCCGCGTGCCGGCACCGCCGAACGCGGTCGCTCGATCAACCTGGCGCTCTCCGAGCGCGGCCTGGACGCCCTGCGCCGCATCGGGCTGGCCGAGCAGGTGATGGCCGACGCGCTGCCGATGCGCGGCCGGATGATCCACCCGGTCGAGGGCGAGCAGCAGTTCCAGTCGTACAGCGCGGCCGGCGACCGGGCGATCAACTCGATCAGCCGGGGCGCGTTGAACAACGCCCTGCTGGACGAGGCCGCCGCGCTGCCGGGCGTGCGGGTCGTCTTCGACCACCGGCTGGTCGGGCTCGACCCGACCGACGGCGCCCTGAGCTTCGAGACCCCGCAGGGCACGGTCGCGGCGAAGGCGTCGGTCGTGCTGGGCGCCGACGGCGCCGGCTCCGCGGTGCGTGGGCAACTGCTGGCGTACGGGCTGCTGAACGAGAGCGTGGACTTCCTCGACTACGGCTACAAGGAGCTGACGATTCCGCCGCTGGGCGGAGACTTCGCCCTGGACCCGGACGCGCTTCACATCTGGCCGCGCGGCACCTCGATGATGATCGCGCTGCCGAACCCGGACCGCTCCTTCACCTGCACGCTGTTCTGGCCCAACGACGGTGCCGGCAGCTTCGCCTCGCTGACCAGCCCGGCGGAGATCGAACGGCACTTCACCGAGCACTACCCGGACGTGGTCCCGCTGGCCCCGAACCTGGTCGACGACTACCAGCACAACCCGGTGGGCGTGCTCGGCACCGTGCGCTGCACCCCGTGGCAGGTCAGCGGAAAGGTCGGCCTGCTCGGCGACGCGGCGCACGCCATAGTGCCGTTCTACGGTCAGGGCGCCAACTGCGCCTTCGAGGACGTGGTGGAGCTGGACCGCTGCCTGGACGAGTGCGCCGACGACTGGTTGGCGGCGCTGCCGCTGTTCCAGCGGCGCCGGCAGGAGAACGCCGAGGCCATCGCGGCGATGGCGCTGACCAACTTCGTGGAGATGCGGGACAAGGTCGCCTCCCCTGTTTTCCAGACCCGACGGCGGGTGGAGCACGCACTGGAACGGGCACTGCCCGGCCGGTACGTTTCCCAGTACGAGCTGGTGTCGTTCTCCACCACCCCGTACGCCCAGGTGCGCCGCCGGGTGCGCCAACAGCACCTGGTGCTCGGGGCGGTCGTCGGCGGTGCCGCGCTGCTGCTGGTCGGCGTGATCGGCGCGGCACTGGGCCGAGGGAGGCGCGCATGACCGGCAACTGGGATCCGCGGCTGATGGCCGGCCACGCGCCGAGTGGTCCGCAGCGGTTGCGTAACTTCGTCGCCGGTGAGTTCGTCGACGGCGGGAACGCGTTCGCCAAGGCCAGCCCAGTCACCGGGGAGCAGGTCTTCGAGGTGGACGAGGCATCGCAGTCGACAGTGGACGATGCGGTGGCCGCCGCCCGGGCGGCGCTGCGGGGGCCGTGGGGCCGGATGGGGGAGCGCGAGCGCGCCGAGGTGCTGCGCCGTGTCGCCGACGAGCTGGAGCGCCGCTTCGACGACCTGGTCACCGCCGAGGTCGCCGACACCGGCAAATCCATCGCCCAGGCCCGCACCCTGGACATCCCGCGCGGCGCCGCGAACTTCCGCGCGTTCGCGGAGATCGTGGCGACCGCCCCCACCGAGTCGTTCACCACAGTCACCCCGACCGGCGGTCGGGCACTCAACTACGCGCTGCGCAAGCCGGTCGGCGTGGTCGCGGTCATCGTGCCGTGGAACCTGCCGTTGCTGCTGCTCACCTGGAAGGTGGCTCCGGCGCTGGCCTGCGGCAACGCCGTCGTGGTCAAGCCCAGCGAGGAGACTCCCGCCTCGGCGACGGTGCTCGCCGAGGTGATGGCCGCCGCTGGCGTACCGGCCGGTGTGTTCAACCTGGTGCACGGCTTCGGGCCGGACTCGGCGGGCGAGTTCCTCACCCGCCACCCGGGCGTCGACGCGATCACCTTCACCGGCGAGTCGGCCACCGGCGGCGCGATCATGCGGGCCGCCGCCGATGGGGTGAAGGCGGTGAGCTTCGAACTCGGCGGCAAGAACGCCGGCTTGGTCTTCGCCGACGCCGACCTGGACGCCGCGGTGGCCGGCTCGGTGCGGTCCAGCTTCACCAACGGTGGTCAGGTGTGCCTCTGCACCGAGCGCATCTACGTGCAGCGGCCAGTCTTCGAGGAGTTCACCGCCCGACTGGCGAAGCGGGCGGGCGAGCTGGCGTACGGCTGGCCGACCGATGAGGCGACCGCCACCATGCCGCTGATCTCCCACCAGCACCGGGCGAAGGTGCTCGGGGCGTACGAGCTGGCCAGGTCCGAGGGCGCCGAGGTGCTCACCGGCGGCGGTACGCCCACCTTCGGCGACACCCGCGACGGCGGGTCGTACGTGCAGCCGACGGTGCTCACCGGGCTCGGCCCGGACGCCCGCACCAACCGCGAGGAGATCTTCGGCCCGGTGGTGCACGTCGCGCCGTTCGACACCGAGGACGAGGCGTACGCCCTCGCCAACGGCACCGAGTACGGCCTGGCGGCGACCGTGTGGACCCGGGACGTGGGCGTCGCGCACCGGGCCGGCGCCCGGCTCGACGCCGGCATCGTCTGGGTCAACACCTGGTTCCTGCGGGACCTGCGTACCCCGTTCGGCGGGGTGAAGGCGTCCGGGATCGGTCGCGAGGGCGGCGTGCACTCGCTGAACTTCTACTCCGAACTCACGAACGTCTGCGTGGACCTGTCGTGAGCCGTAGCGAGGGAGCGGGCATGGAAGCTGACATCGAGGCCGCCAACCGGGAGCTGGCCGACGCCCGCAGCACCGGTAAGCCGTGCGCGCCGCTTCGGGGCCGGCTGCTGCCGGAGGGCGACGTCGAGGCCGCGTACCGCGTGCAGCAACTCCAGGCGCGGGCCTGGCAGGGCCGCGGCGAACGCCGGGTCGGCGCGAAGATCGGGCTGACCTCCCGGGCGGTGCAGGAGACCTTCGGGGTGTTCCAACCGGACTTCGGCATGCTGACCGACGCCATGGCGGTCGGCGACGGGGTCGAGGTGCCCATCGACCGACTGCTCCAGCCTCGGGTCGAGGCGGAGATCGCGTTCGTTCTCGACAAGGATCTCCCGAACCCGCAGCTCACCACCGTCGACCTGATCCGCGCGGTCGACCACGTGTTGCCGGCGATCGAGATCGTCGACTCCCGGATCGCCGCCTGGGACATCTCCATCGTGGACACCATCGCCGACAACGCCTCCAGCGGGCTCTTCGTGCTCGGCACCACGCCGCGCCGGCTCGCCGACGTGGACCTGCGACTGTGCGGGATGGTGCTGGAGTACGCCGGCGAGCCGGTCTCGGTGGGTGCGGGCGCCGCCTGCCTGGGCAACCCGCTGCACGCCCTGCTGTGGCTGGCTGGCACCCTCGCCCGCGCCGGTGACCCGCTGCGTGCCGGGGACGTGGTGCTCTCCGGGGCGCTCGGCCCGATGGTGCCGGTCACCCCCGGCGCCGCGTACGAGGCCCGGATCTCCGGGCTGGGTTCGGTGCGCACCTGCTTCAGCAAGGAGACCTCCGCGTGACCACCGGTATAGCGGTGCTTGGTTCCGGGAACATCGGCACCGACCTGATGATCAAGGTGTTGCGGCTGAGCGACAGCCTGCGCATGGTGGCGATGGCCGGTATCGACCCGGCCTCCGACGGCCTGGCGCGTGCTCGCCGGCTCGGCGTCGCCACCACCGCCGACGGCGTGGACGGGCTCGTCGCGCTGCCCGAGTTCGCCGACGTCGAGTTGGTGTTCGACGCCACCTCGGCCGGCGCGCACCGACGCCACGACGAGGTGCTGCGCGCCCTCGGCCGCACCGTGGTCGACCTGACCCCGGCCGCGATCGGCCCGTACGTGGTGCCGCCGGTCAACCTCGACGAGCACCTGCATCAGCCCAACGTGAACATGGTGACCTGTGGCGGACAGGCGACAGTGCCGATCGTCGCCGCGGTACGCCGGGTCACCCCGGTGGCGTACGGGGAGATCGTCGCCTCGATCGCGTCGAAGTCCGCGGGGCCGGGAACCCGGGCCAACATCGACGAGTTCACCGAGACCACGGCCCGCGCCATCGAGGTGGTGGGCGGTGCCGAGCGGGGTAAGGCGATCATCGTGCTGAACCCGGCGGACCCGCCGCTGCTGATGCGGGACACCGTCTACTGCCTCTGCCCGGACGCCGACGCGGACACCGACGCCATCGCCGCCTCGGTGGCGGACATGGTGGCGACAGTGCAGGAGTACGTCCCCGGTTACCGGCTCAAGCAGGACGTGCAGTTCGACCGGGTCGAGGCGTACCTGCCGACGCTCGGGCGGCGGCTCACCGCTCTTCAGGTGTCGGTCTTCCTGGAGGTCTCCGGCGCCGGGCACTACCTGCCCGCGTACGCCGGGAACCTGGACATCATGACCTCCGCCGCGCTGCGCACCGCGGAGCGGCTGGTCGCCCTGCGTTCCTCGGAGGTGGCCGCGCCATGACCGACCTTTACATCCAGGACGTGACGCTGCGCGACGGCATGCACGCCATCGCCCACCAGTACACAGTCGACCAGGTACGCACCATCGCCGCCGCGCTGGACGCCGCCGGGGTGGCCGCCATCGAGGTGGCGCACGGTGACGGGCTCGCCGGTTCCAGCGTCAACTACGGCCACGGCGCGGCCAGTGATGCCGAGTGGATCTCCGCCGCCGCCGAGGTGCTGACCACGGCGAAGCTGACCACGCTGCTGCTGCCCGGGATCGGCACCATCGCCGACCTGAAGGCGGCGAAGGCGCTCGGGGTGACCAGCGTGCGCATCGCCACCCACTGCACGGAGGCGGACATCTCCGCCCAGCACATCTCGTGGGCCCGGGAGAACGGCATGGACGTCGCCGGGTTCCTGATGATGTCGCACATGAACGATCCGGCCGGGTTGGCCGGGCAGGCCAAGCTGATGGAGTCGTACGGGGCGCACTGCGTCTACGTCACCGACTCCGGCGGTCGGCTGCTGATGTCCGACGTGGCGCAGCGGGTCGACGCGTACCGGCAGGTCCTCGCCCCGGAGACGCAGATCGGCATCCACGCGCACCACAACCTGTCACTCGGGGTGGCCAACAGCGTGCTCGCCGTCGAGCACGGTCGGGTCACCGGGTCCGCGCCGGTCGGCCCCGACGCGGTGCACGGTCGGACGGTCCGGGTGGACGCCTCCCTCGCCGGCATGGGCGCGGGCGCCGGCAACGCGCCGCTGGAGGTCTTCGTCGCGGTCGCCGAGCTGCACGGCTGGAAGCACGGCTGTGACGTGTTCGCGCTGATGGACGCGGCCGACGACATCGTCCGCCCGTTGCAGGACCGGCCGGTCCAGGTGGACCGGGAGACGCTCTCCCTGGGGTACGCGGGTGTCTACTCCAGCTTCCTGCGGCACGCCGAGCGGGCCTCCGCGAAGTACGGCGTGGACGTCCGGTCGATCCTGGTCGAGCTGGGCCGCCGCCGGATGGTCGGCGGCCAGGAGGACATGATCGTGGACGTGGCCCTCGACCTGGCCGACAAGGAGCAGTCGCGAACGGAAGGTGGCACAGCATGATCGGCGTGGACATCGTCGGGATCGCCGAGAAGCTGGGCACGGCGGCCGACACGGCCACCGCCATCCCGCAACTCGCCGCCGAGACCGGCCTCGACGTGGACACCGCGTACGCCGTGCAGGCCGCGTTGCTGCAACGCCGGCTGAACGCCGGTGAGCGGTTGGTCGGGTTGAAGATGGGGCTGACCAGCAGGGCGAAGATGGCCCAGGTCGGCGTGGACGAGGTGATCTGGGGGCGGCTCACCAACGCGATGCGGGTGCCCGACGGCGGTGCCGTGGACCCGGCCGCGTACATCCATCCCCGGGTCGAGCCGGAGGTGGCCTTCCTGCTGGACCGGCTGCCCGAGCCGGGCGAGCCGGTCGGCGACTTCGCCACGGCGGTCCGCGCGGTAGCCCCGGCCATCGAATTGATCGACTCCCGGTACGCGGACTTCCGTTTCTCGTTGCCCGACGTGGTCGCTGACAACACCTCGGCCGCCGCCTTCGTGGTCGGGCCGTGGTCGCCGGTGCCGGCGGGGCTGGACAACCTGGGCGTGCTGCTGGAGGTCGACGGGCGGGTGGCGCAGGTCGGTTCGACGGCGGCGATCCTCGGTGATCCGCGCCGGGCGCTCGACGAGGGCATCCGGTTGGCGGGCCGGCACGGGGTGCGGCTGGAGTCCGGCTGGGTCTTCCTGGCCGGTGCCGCCACCGCCGCTGTTCCGTTGCGTCCCGGCGCCCACGTCCGCGCCGTCGTCGAGAAGCTCGGCACGGCCTCGCTGCGGGCGTCGTCGTGACCGCCCGGGTGGTGGCCGGGAACGCCGTCCCGCGGGGGGCTTTTCCGCACGTCAAGGTCGCCGGTGGCTTCGTCTTCGTCTCCGGTACGTCGTCGCGGCGCGCGGACAACACCTTCGCCGGCGTCGAGGTGGACGGGTTCGGCACCACCAACCTCGACATCCGGGTGCAGACGCGGGCCGTCATCGAGAACGTGCGGGATCTGCTGCGTTCGGTCGGCGCGGACCTCGACGACCTCGTCCAGGTGACCTCTTATCTGGTCAACATGAACGACTTCGGTGGTTACAACGAGGTGTGGGCCGAGTTCTTCGACGCCTCCGGACCGACCCGTACGACGGTGGCGGTACACCAGTTGCCGCACCCGCACCTGCTGATCGAAATCCAGGCCGTGGCCCTTCTTCCCTCGGGAGGTCAGTCGTGAGTGAGATCGCCGAGCCGTTCAGCTTTCCGGGCTGGATCGCCGACAACCAGCACCTGTTGAAGCCCCCGGTGGGCAACAAGGAGATGTTCCCCGGCGGGGACGACTTCATCGTGATGGTGGTGGGTGGGCCCAACCAGCGCACCGATTTCCACGTGGACCCGTACGAGGAGTTCTTCTACCAGGTCAAGGGCAACATGCACATCAACCTGATCACCCCGGAAGGGCCGCGCACCGTGCACGTGCGCGAGGGGCAGATGTGGATGTTGCCGCGAAACACCCCGCATTCGCCGCAGCGGCCGGAAGCCGGCTCGATCGGCATGGTCGTGGAGCGGGTCCGTGAGGAGGGCACCCTGGAGACGTTCCAGTGGTACTGCCCGGAGTGCGGCGACAAGGTGCACGAGGTCGAGTTGCAGGTCCGCGACATCGCCGCCGATCTGCCGCCGGTGTTCCAGGCGTTCTACGCCGACGAGTCGGCGCGTACCTGTGCCAACTGCGGCACCCTGCACCCGGGCAAGGGCTGATGCCCGCAGGCGTGGTGGACGTGCACACGCACGTCGTACCGAAGGGTTGGCCGGACCTCGGCGCGGCGTGCGGCGGGTCCGACTGGCCGTGGTTGCGGGTCGACTCCGAGCGCGCCGCCATGATCATGGTGGGGGAGACGGAGTTCCGCCCGGTCGGCGCGGAGTGCTGGGACGCGTCGCGCCGACTGGCCGACATGGACGACGACGGCGTGGCCGTGCAGGTGGTCTCGCCCACCCCGGTCTTCTTCAGCTACGACCGCCCGGCCGACCAGGCGGTGAAGGTCGCCCGGATCTTCAACGACCTGACCCTGGAGGTCACCGCGGCCGGGGGTGACCGGCTGGTGCCGTTCTGCCAGGTGCCGCTCCAGGACCCGGACGCCGCCTGCGCCGAGCTGGACCGCAGCCTCGCCGCCGGGCACGTGGGCGTGGAGATCGGCAACCACGTCGGCGACCGGGACCTGGACGACTCCGGTGTGGTCACCTTCCTCCAGCACTGCGCCGAGGTGGGCGCACCCGTCTTCGTCCACCCGTGGGACATGCCGGGCGGGCCACGACTGGACCGTTGGATGGCCCGCTGGCTCACCGGGATGCCCGCCGAGACGCACCTGTCGGTGCTGGCGATGATCCTCGGCGGTGTCTTCGACCGGGTGCCCGAGACGCTGCGGATCTGTTTCGCGCACGGCGGCGGCAGTTTCCCGTTCTGGCTCGGCCGCGCCGACAACGCCTGGCACCGCCGTGGCGACCTGGTCCGGGGCGCGTCCGCCGGCCCGCCCAGCAGCTACCTCGACCGGTTCAGCGTCGACTCGGTGGTCTTCGCGCCGCCCGCCCTGCGGCTGCTGGTCGACACCCTGGGGGAGGATCGGGTGCTGGTCGGCAGCGACTACCCGTACCCGCTGGGTGAACGGCCGGCCGGCGCGGTGGTTCACGCGGCCGACTTCCTCAGCGAGGACCAACGCGACAAGCTCCTGTCCACCAACGCCCTGCGCTTCCTGCACGGCTGAGCGCGGCTCACGTCGCCGGCATGCGCAGATCTTGGACACTTTCCGTTCGAGCGTGACTATTCAGTCCCATGACATCTGTCAGTGGTGAAGTCCCGATACATGTGTCAGTTGGTAGGGATCTTGGGTCTGCCGGTGGATGGTGCCTGGC